>CAIQQQ010000341.1 GCA_903873995.1 uncultured Rhodospirillales bacterium | reverse complement strand
GGCGCACCTGCGTGAGCATCACGCGGTGAGCGAGCGGCGGGCGTGCAGAGTGCTGGGGACCGACCGGAAAGCGGTTCGCTACCGCTCGATCCGGCCGGACGATGCGGCGACGCGTGCCCGGTTGTGGGCCTTGGCAGGCGAGCGCCGTCGGTTCGGGTATCGCCGCCTGGGCTGCTGCCGTCGCGCGAAGGCCTGGTGATGAACCACAAGAAGCTGCGTCGGCTCTATGCCGAGGAGCGCTTGCAGGTGCGGCGTCGTGGCGGGCGCAAGCGAGCCCTGGGCACCCGTGCGCCGGTCGCGGTGCCGGATGGCGCAAACCAGAGGTGGTCGCTGGATTTCGTGTCGGACACGCTGTCGGACGGGCGGCGGTTCCGGGTGCTGTGCGTGGTCGATGACTGCACCCGCGAATGCCTGGGCCTGGTGGCTGACACGTCGCTGTCGGGGCTGCGGGTGGCGCGCGAGTTGGACGCGATCGTGGCGGTGCGCGGGCTGCCGTTGACGGTGGTGAGCGACAACGGGACGGAGCTGACGAGCACGGCAATCCTGCGGTGGTCGCAGGAGCGAGACGTAGGCTGGCACTACATCGCGCCGGGCAAGCCGCAGCAGAACGCGTTCGTTGAGAGCTTCAACGGACGGCTGCGTGACGAATGCCTGAACGAGACGGTGTTCACGTCACTACGGCAGGCTCGCGCGGTTCTGGCGGCGTGGCGGCAGGACTACAATGAGGTGAGGCCGCACTCGGCGCTGGGGGGCCGGGCACCCGGCTGGTTCAGCATGCCGCCGTGCTCGCCCGCATCAAGGCCGCTGCGCGTCGCCTGCGGCGATGGGCTCCGGCCAGCCTTGACCCAGGCTGCGCGCGACGGCTCGGGAGAGTGTGGCCGGGACGGAGAAACGGCGCTCGACCGAACAGAGAAACACCGACACGATGGGCGTGGCGGCAACCGCGGACTCTACTTCTGACCGGAGGAACGAAGGGGCTCGCGTCAAAGGGTCCGAGCCGTCGCCGGTCGATCAATCCTTGGAGTGCTGGAATTCGGTCGGCATGCGCCTCGGCATCCTGCCTCACCAGTTCGAGGCCGTACAGGAGGACGGCACCGATGCTCTCGAAGCGGCCGCTGGCGACCAACGCGCGGGCGTATGTGTACTGCTCGTCGGTTAGAGAGACAGACGTCTCCACGGTCATTTGGTGCTTCCATCTTTTGGCTGCCGTTACAGATTGCCGGGCTCATCGGCCCATTTCAAGGTAAGCCTTGGGGCGCGGGCGACGCTTGGGTCAGGTAGGCTTTGAGGGACCGGCCGGAGGCAGTGCTCAAGGGGGCGCTCCGGGGCAAGCCGGACGACGATGCCCGGCGTGAAATGATTTCATCTCCCCCGCGCTTTGCTGCAAGCGCGCCTGGAGTTTTCCCTCAAATCGGCGGAGATGATCGAAAAACGGATTGTGCCACGATATGCCAAACGTCGTGCCAAAATATGCTAAACGGGCTGCAAACAAATCAATGATTTAGCTGGGGGCTTGTGCCAGGAATTGCCAAACTCGACAGTTTTGTTGCTGCCTGCCGCGGCCGTGACATAACGTTTCACTGGACATCAATGGGGGAACACCATGCTGCCGAAACGCCGATTTCTGGCCTGCGCACTGTGTGCCGCTGGTGGGGTTCTTTCGGCGAGCGTCGGTGTGCTCGCCCAGGCGCCGGGCTTCACCCGCACCGTGCTCAACCGGATTGAGTTTCCGGGCGACACCATGGTGACCCTACAGGTGCTGGTTGAGATCGAGCCGAACGTGTTGGTGGCGCGCCACACCCATCCCGGGATCGAGGATGGCTATCTGGTGGAAGGCGGCGGGACCTTTGGCATGATGGGACAGCCGGATCGTGCGATGGTCGCTGGCGATGCGTTTCAGGTGCCGCGCGACGTGCCGCATTTTCTGCAGAACGGCACGCACAAGACGCGCGTGCTGTCTGTCTATGTCGTGGAGAAGGACAAGCCATTGGCATCCCAGGTGCCGGCGTAGACGCGATGTCCGGAACCGGCCTGCCTCCATCATTCTGGGAGGATCGGTTCAAGGCGCAGACAACGCCGTGGGAGCGGGGCGGGATCAATCCTGCGTTCCTGGCGTGGCGCGCGGCGGCGGCGCTGGCGCCGTGCCGGCTGCTGGTGCCCGGCGCCGGTCGCAGCCCGGAGCCAGCCGCGTTGCTCGCCGATGGGTTTGATGTGGTCGCCCTCGACCTGGCAGCGACGGCGGTCGCGTTTCAGCAGGACGCCCTGAGCACCGACCGGGCCGTGATGGCGGACGTGACGGTGTGGCGGCCGGATCGGGTTTTCGACGCCGTCTATGACCAGACCTGCCTGTGCGCCCTCCCACCTGCTTTATGGCCTGCGTACGAGGCAAGCTTGCGGGCCTGGCTGCGGCCGGGCGGTGCGCTGTTCATTCTGTTCATGCAGACCGGGCGCGAAGGCGGGCCGCCATTCGATTGCCCGCTGCCGGCCATGCGCACGCTGTTTTGCGCTTGGGATTGGCCCGACGCTTTGGAAGCGCCGGTGCCGCATTGGAACGCCAATGTAGAACAGCCGGTGGTGCTTCGGCATCGCCCCTGATTGTCGGACCACCTGATCCGTCGATCAGTCCGGGTCGAGGCTGCGGGTCAGGATCGTGACATCCTGCCCCGCGTTGCTGGTGGGATGACGCAGCATCAGCAGTGTCTGACGCCTTATCGCGTCCTGCACCTTGTCGTCTCGCCTTATGACGCCCACGAGGCGCGGGCTGGTGCCGAGGAAGGTCTGGCAGGCGCGCGAGAGGGTTGCGTGGGTGCGTTCGCCAGAGGCATAGGACGTGGCCTGGTTGATGACGATGCGGGCCGAGGACGGCATCGGCGCCACGTCCCGGTGATGCAGCTTGAGGACGGCGTAAGCGTCGGTCAGGCTGGTCGGCTCGTCTGTCGCCACCACAAGAAGCTGATCCGCGCGGCAGCACATCTGGCGCACGAACGGATCAAGCCCGGCGCCGAGATCGACGATGACGGTCTCATACCTCCGCTTGGCCAGTTCCAGGACCTGGCGCACCCGCTCCTGCGTGATGGGATCGAGGCTGCCCAGATCGCCTGAGCCGGACCGTCCGGCCAGAATGTCGAACCCGCCGGCATGGTGATGAAGGGCCTGCTCGAACGAGACCGTGGCTGCAAGCAACGCGCTCAGATCGTGTTCGGGCATCAGACCCAGCTGAATATCGACATTGGCCAGTCCCAGATCCCCGTCCAGCAACAGCACCCGGCGGCCGCGCTGCGCCAGGGCATGGGCCAGGGTAATGGCGAACCAGGTTTTGCCGACGCCGCCCTTCCCCGAGGCGACGGCGATCATCCGGCCCACGGCCGTTTGCGGCGCCGCGTGGCGTTCGATGGCGGAACTCATATGTTCGGCTCCAGGTCATGTGGCGTTTCAAGCAGGCGCCGGGCAAGCCATTCGGGGGTGATGGGAACGAGGCCGTCGGCCGCACCCGGGCCGATGCCGACCTCGCTGAGGGCCAATCCTGAGGCGGCGGCGGCGAGCAGGCAGCCGATCCGGCGGGAGATGTCGGTGCGGGTGACGACGAGATATTGCGCCTCGGCCGCGACGAATGCGGTTGCGGTCTCGCTGGCCTCCTGAGGGTCCAGGCCCGCAGGTAGCACGAGCGCGACGCGGCCGTTCGCGGTGCCGACCAGGGCAGCAATCTCGGCGAGTTGCGCCGGGTCGAACGGCGAGCCGCCCGGCATGTCGATCAGCACCGGCGCGCCCTCCGTCCTGCGGGCCAGCGCACGCGACAGGGCGACCGGCTGGCTGGCGACGATCAGATCGAGGCCGAGAATGCGGGTGAAGGCCGCCAACTGCTCGGCAGCACCGGCCCTGCGGCCATCGGCGGTGATCACCATGGGCCGAATGCCGGACATCACGAGGCGCGTGGCAAGGCGTGCCACCGTGAGGGTTTTGCCGGCGCCCGGCGGCCCCACGAACAGGACCGGCTGAGTGTCCGGCGCAAGGTCGATCGGTGCGAACCGCAGGGACGAGGCGATCGAAGACGGCAATGGTTCGCGCAGCAGGGTGGCCGCCAGCGACGTCGCAACGCCGTGATAGGCCAGAGCGCGGGCGTGTTGCGGATCTGGAGGGATGGCCTTTGGGGGTGGATGATTCTCCAGCGCGGCGGTGATCTCCACGCCGTCCGCCACACGGCGGGTGGACAGGATCAGCGCGTCCTCGCCCAGCTCGGCGCGGACCTGCGCCATCGCCTCCGCCATGCGGCCTGCCCGATAAAGTTTCAGACGCATCGTGCAGAGCCTTGTTCAATGCGACACATCAGATCGTTCCCACGGTGCGGATGCGGGCGCGGGCGAAGATCTCGGTCTGGGCCAGGACCGGCGTTGCCGGGCGGATGCGCTCCACGATGGCGCGCACATGGAGGCGAATATGCGCGCCGGTCAGCAGCACAGGTGCCTCGCCGGACTGCGCCGCGTTGTCGAACACGCTGCGGAGCCGCTGCATGAACTCGGACAGGCGCGTGGGCGCCATCGCCAGCTGCCGCTCGTCCGGTGGGCCCACCAGCGCCTCGGCGAACTCGTTCTCCCACGCCGGCGAGAGCGTGATAAGCGGGATGTACCCGGCCGGGCCGACATGGCTGTCACTGATCTGGCGGGCGAGACGCGAGCGGACATGGCCCACGATTGCGCTGATGGCGCGTGCCTGGCCGCCGCATGCCTCCTGAATGCCTTCGAGGATGGTGGCGAGATCGCGGATCGATACGCGCTCGGCCAGCAGCATCTGCAGCGCGCGCTGCACGCCGCCCATCGAGATTTGAGAGGGGATCAGCTCCGCCACCAGCTTGTGCTGCTCGCGCGGCAGATCGTCGATCAGCTTCTGCGTCTCGGCAAAGCTCAATAGCTCGGACATGTTCTGCTTGATCAGCTCGGTCAGATGCGTGGCGAGCACGCTCGGTGGATCAACCACTGTGAAGCTGCGAAACACCGCCTCCTCGCGCAGCGACGGATCGATCCAGAGTGCGGGCAGGCCGAAGGCGGGCTCCTGGGTGGTCTCGCCCACCATGTCCGGCACGCCGCCGTGCGGATCCATCGCCAGCAAGGCGTTGGGGCGCAGCTCACCACGGCCGGCCTCTATCTCTTTGATTCTGACGCAATAGGCATCCGATGAGAGCTGCATGTTGTCCTGAATCCGCACGGGCGGCAGCACAAAACCCATCTCACCCGCGATGCTCCGGCGCATCTGCTTGATCTGCTCCGTGAGCCGCGGCTGATCTCCGGCCGCCAGGCCTAGCAGGCCATAACCGAGCTCGAGCCGGATCATGTCGATCTTCAGCGAATCACTGATCGGCGGCTCCGCAGGCGCCACCTGGGCCGGTGCTGCCGCCTCGGCCGTGCCCTCGGGGTTGCGGTGCCGCAGCCAGGCGCCGCCGCCGGCCAGACCAGCCAGCGCCAGGAACGGCAACGCCGGCAGCCCGGGCATCATCGCGAGCACCGCGGCCGCACCGGCGGCCAGCGCCAAAGGCTTGGGATTGCCGCCGAGCTGGCGCACCAGGGCGGCATCCGCGGTGCCCTCCATGCCGCCCTTGGTGACAACGATGCCGGCCGCCGTGGACACCAGCAGAGCCGGGATCTGCGACACCAGGCCGTCACCCACCGTCAACGTGGTATAGGTTGCGGCCGCTTCGGTGAACGGCATGCCGTGGCGGATCAGCCCGATGGCAAGCCCGCCCACGACGTTGATCATGGTGATGATCAGGCCCGCGATGGCATCGCCGCGGACGAACTTCGCCGCACCGTCCATCGCACCGTAAAAGCCGCTCTCCTGCTCCAGCTCGCTGCGCCGACGCCGCGCCGTGCCCTCGTCGATGAGGCCCGACGACATATCGCTGTCGATCGCCATCTGCTTGCCGGGCATGGCATCGAGGCTGAAACGCGCCGCAACCTCGGCAATGCGGCTCGAACCCTTGGTGATGACCATGAAGTTCACCACCAGCAGGATGGCGAACAGGATCACGCCGATCACGACATCCCCACCCATGAGGAAGCCGCCAAAGGCCGCCACCACACGGCCGGCCGCCCCCGCCCCCTCGTTGCCGTGCGCCAGGATGAGCCGCGTGGTGGCGACGTTGAGCGAAAGGCGCAGCAACGTCGTGAGCAGCAGGAGCGTTGGGAAACTTGTGAAGTCCAGCGGCTTGGACAGAAACATCGCCACCATCAGCACCAGCACCGCCATAGTGACCGAGAGCGCGAGACCCAGATCCAGGATCATCGTCGGTAGCGGCAGGATCAGCACCGACAGCAGGGCCACCACGCCCAAGGCGAGGCCCACATCGGTGCCGGGCGCGTAACGGCGCAGCCAGTCCTTGCCCATCAGAATCGCGTTCGCCTGGGCCATGCGCTAGGCCGCCGCGTGCGCGCCGGGGGGCGGCACGTTGGCCCCCTGGGCGGTGTATTCGTGAAGCTTGTTGCGCAGCGCCCGGATCGAAATGCCCAGGATGGTCGCGGCATGGGTGCGGTTGCCCGACGTATGATGCAACGTCTCGATGATCAGCTCGCGCTCCACCTCATCGACTGTGCGGCCCACCAGGCCGCCGATCGCAGAGGCCTGGTTTCCTGACCAGGCGGGCGCGTTAAGCTGTGACGGCTGTGACACTGGTGTGGACCGATGCCCCGCGTCGGCCATCAGCTCGATCGCGCAGGCCTCGATCCGCTCGCCGCTGGCCAGCAGGACCGCGCGATGGATGGTATTCTCCAGTTCGCGGACATTGCCGCGCCACCCGCCCGCGGACAGCATTTGCAGTGCGGCCGGGCTAAGGGGACGGTACGGCACTCCGTTGGCATCGGCATAGCGGCGCGCGAAATGCTCGCCAAGGGCCGCGATGTCGCCTGGCCGCTCGCGCAGCGGCGGCATGTGGAGCGAGACGACGTTGAGGCGGAAATACAGATCCTCGCGAAACCGGCCGCGCCCGACCTCGCCCAACAGGTCGCGGTTGGTTGTGGCGAGGATGCGGACATTGACCTTCACCGGCCCGCTGCCGCCCAGCCGGTCGATCTCGCGCTCCTGCAGCGCACGCAGCAACTTGGCCTGCAGGCGGACATCCATCTCGCTGATCTCATCGAGCAGCAAGGTGCCGCCATCCGCTGCCTCGAACCGGCCGACACGGCGCGCCACGGCGCCGCTGAACGCACCCTTCTCGTGGCCGAACAGCTCACTTTCCAGGAGGTTGTCCGGAATCGCTGCACAGTTTAGCGCGATGAACGGACCTGCGGCGCGCCGCGAGCGGCGATGGATATGGCGCGCCAGGATCTCCTTGCCGGTGCCGCTCTCGCCGGAGATGAGGATGGAGGCGTCCGATCCCGCCACCTGATCCGCACGCCGCACCGCCTCGAGTGTCACAGGGTCTCGCGCGATCAGCGCATGGCTCTCATTCGAGGCGCCTTCGAGGATCGCCGCGATCAGATCCGCATCCGGCGGAAGCGGCAAGAACTCGCGCGCCCCATCTCGGATCGCTTGGGCTGCCGCCTGTGCCGTGACGTTCACGCCGCAGGCGACCACCGCGACCACGATCCGCTCGGCCGCCAGCGACCGAACGAGACCTGCCAGATCATGCGCCAGATCGCACAGCACGACATCGGTTCGGCTGTCAGTGCGCAGGCGCGTGAGGCCCGCGTCGACGCTGTCGACCTGGTCGAGCTTCACGCCGCGGCCGATGGCGAGACGTGCCGCCTTGCCGAGCTCGCCGGCCAAAGACCCGATGATGAGGACGCGCATTGGCTCTACTCAGGCCTGCCGGTCGGTCTTGACGATCTCGGTCATCGTCACGCCCAGGCGGTTGTCGTCCACCATCACCACCTCCCCGCGCGCGACGAGCCGGTTGTTGACATAGATGTCGATCGCCTCGCCGAGTTTGCGGTCGAGTTCCACCACGGCGCCACGGCCGAGCTTCAGCAGCTGGCTGACCTGCATGGTGGCCTTGCCAAGCACCGCGCTAACTGTGACCGGGATGTCATACACGGCCTCCAGCTCGCGGGCGGTGCGGGGGCCCGACGGTTCTTGGGGTCCGACATGAGTGTCGACGAGTTCGGTGAGATCGAGATCTTCAGCCATTGACGGATTCCATGATGCGGTTCTGCGGTGCGGCCTTTGTGGCGCGCGCCGGTGGCGTTGCCGGTGGCGTCGAGACCAGCCCCAGCTGTTGCAAGATCGTCTCGATGCCGGTGATCACCTGGGCGCGCGAACGGATGGCCGCTCCGCTCGCCCAGGTCAGTTGCGCGTCGCCCTCGACCATGCCTTCTCGGGCCGTAACGCGGGCGCCGGCGCGCAGTTCCGCCGGCAGGGTCTGCAGCTCCCGGCGCAGGCTTGCCTCCAGCGCCGGCGCCACCGCGATCTCAACGGCCGGGACCGGCGATAGATCGTGCATCAGGTTGCGGACAAGACCGATGATCTCGCCGGCATCGTGGCCGGCGCAGGTCTCCGGCAGCAGCACGGTGAGGGCTGTGAACATCAGGCGGGCCGCCTCTTCCACAGATTGCTCCAGCACCGCCTCGGCCACCTTCTCGGCGCCGGCAAGACGCTCGGCGATGCGATCAAGAGACGTGCGGCAAGCAAGCCGATGCCGCTCTGCTGCCTCCTCCAATGCCTCGGTGCGCGCCGCTGCGCGCGCCGCCTCGCAGGCCTGATCGAGTTCCTCTGCCGAAAAACTCAGAACGACAGGCGGGGGCTCCTGCATCTCCGGTGTCGGCATGGCGTCGATCGCCAGAGAGGCGTCATCCAGATCGAAATCCTCGGCGAACAGAATGCCGGGGGTGTGCCGCCCACCTGCGGAAGGCTCAGCTGCGTACGATCCAGGGGCGTAGGAAAAAACTGACATGGTTAGTAAACGAGCTCCTCATCCTTGCTCTCGCCAATCTCGATCGCGCCCTGCGCGGCGAGTTCCTTGGCGAACGCCACGATGGAGGCCTGCGCCTCGTCCACGTCACGCAGCTTCACGGGCCCGAGTCCCTCGATGTCGTCACGCAGCATCTTGCCGGCGCGTTCGGACAGGTTGCTGAAGAACAAGGTGCGCAGCTTCTCCGACGCGCCCTTGAGCGCCAGCGGCAGCTTGTCCTTCTCCACGACGCGTAGCAGCGCCTGGACTGCCATCGGCGTGAGGCGCTGAAGGTCGTCGAAGGTGAACATCAGCGCCTTGATCTTGTCGGCGGCCTCGCGGTTGCGCTCCTCGAGGGCTGCCACGAAGCGCACCTCAGAGGCGCGATCGAGGTTGTTGAAGATCTCGGCCATCATCTCATGCGCGTCGCGGCGCGTGCTGCGGGCAAGGTTGGACATGAACTCGGAGCGCAGCGTCTTCTCAACGCCGTCCAGAACCTCCTTCTGGACGCTCTCCATCCGCAGCATCCGCATCACCACTTCCATGGCGAAGCTATCGGGCAGGATGGCCAGCACGCGGGCCGCGTGATCCGGGCGGATCTTGGACATCACCACAGCCACGGTCTGCGGATATTCGTTCTTGAGGTAGTTCGCGAGTACCGCCTCGTTCACGTTGCCGAGCTTGTCACACATCGTGCGGCCGGCAGGACCGCGGATCTCTTCCATGATCTGGGAGACGCGATCGCGCGGCAGGGTCTTCATCAGCATCCGCTCGGTGTTCTCGAAGCTGCCAACCAGGTTGCCGGCGCTGCCGAGCCCTTCGGCGAACTCGGCGCAGAGCCGCTCGACCACTTCGGACTTCACCGGCCCGAGCATCGACATGGCCGACGACACCTCGCGGATCTCATCCTCGTGCATCATCGTGAATAGCTTGGCGACGTATTCCTCACCCAGCGCCAGCAGCAGGGCGGCGGTCTTCTGCACGCCGGTCAGCCCGCGCGACTCTTCTGACTTGGCCATCACGCAGCCTCCTGATGCATCCAGGTCCGCATGATCGACAGGCTCTCATCGGGGTGCTTGTCGATAAGATCTGCGATCCGCCGGACCGACGAGGCGCGCAGCTGCCCCTCGATGTTGACGATGTTGATCATGCTCTCGTCCTCCTGGCCGTTGGCCGGAACGCCTCCTTGAACAGTCAATTGGGAACCGCCGGACCCACCGGACGCGATGCGCGCCTGCGCGCTGGGCCCGGTCAGCGCGGGGAGACCACCTGCAGTCGTAAGAGCTCCAACTCCGGTCTCGGTGCGGCCGTCGCCGAGCGCCAGGGCACCCTCCGGCCCGCCCAGAACTCCACCAGCCCCTCCGCCGGCCAGCTGCAACTGCTGCACAGCCGACACGCGTCCGAGCATGGGGCGCAGCACGAACAGCACCGCCAGCAGACCGAGAACACCGAACACCGCTGTCTGAGCGAGCCGCATGACGTCGCTGCGCTCGAGCCCGAGGAGCATCGCACCCGCCTGCCCGTCACCCTCCTGCTCGGCATCGGACGCAAAGCGCATGCTGACAACTTCGACCCGGTCTCCCCGCTTCTCGTCAAACCCGATGGCGCTGCGCACGAGGCGGGTGATGCGGTCCAGCTCCTCGGCCGGGCGCTCCTTCCAAACAACGACGCCGTCCTCGCCTTTCGTCGTCACGCCATCCACCATCACCGCGATGCTGACGCGCGACAGGCGCGGCTGGTCACGCACCACCGTCCGCACAACTTTGGCGATCTCGTAGTTGGTGGTCTCTTCCTGGTGGTTGTCAGACGTTCCGGCGCCATCCTTGCCGGCGTCGGCATTGGGCAGGTTGTTCTGCACGGACACGGCCGGTGCCTGCTCGGTGGTCTTGCTGTTGTTGGTCACACTTTGGGTACTGCGGACCACCTGCCCTTCCGGGTCATAGGTCTCCTTGGTCTCGTGCAGCTGCTCATAGTCGAAATCGACGCTTGCCTCGGCGCGCACCCGGCCCGGGCCCAGGCTCCGCTCCAGCATCTCCTCGATGGCGTGGGAGATGCGCAGTTCAGACGATCGGCGCAGCTCCTCGTTGCCCTGCGCCAGGGCGGACGGGCCCGCAGCCTCCCCCGCGCGGGCCAGAAGGTTGCCGCGGGTATCCGTCACAGCGATGTTCTGGGGCCGCAGGCCGGGCACGGCGGCTGCGATGAGATTGACGATGGCGCGCGTGCCCTCCTGGTCCAGTCGCGCGGCGCCGGTCATGGTCAGCAGGACCGAGGCCTGTGCGTCCTGCCGGTCTCGCGCGAAGGGCTCTCTTTTGGGCAGCACGAGATGCACTCGCGCCTGCTTCACGCCCTGGATCAGCCGCACCGTGCGCGACAATTCGCCCTCAAGAGCACGGGACTGGTTCATCGACTGCTGGAACTGGCTGGCCGTCAGCGCGTCTCCGCGGTCAAATATCTCGTAGCCGATCGAGCCGCCGGTCGGCAGTCCCTCCTTGGCCAGCAGCAGGCGCGCGCGCGGCACCTGGTCTGCCGTCACCAGTATCTGAGAGCCGCCGGCCCCCACCTGGTAGGGAACCTTCTGCTTCTCCAGCATGTCCGAGATCTGGGCGGCTTCATGCAGATCGAGGTCGCTGTAGAGCAGCGCCATCTTCTCGCTTGGCCCGCGAAGCGCGAGCACGGTCAACAGGCCCATCATCGCAAAGGCCACGGCTGCGAGAGCGGCCAGCCTTCCGGCCCCCAGTCCCTTCAGGCCGGCGAGAACCGCGTTCATGCCCGTTGTCCGGCAAGCCGTGATGTCTCGGCAGGGTGCCGGCCAGCCGGCACAGCGCCAATCGATCGTTCGTTACCGGGAACGCCCTGCATTGGTGTTACGATCCTTCTGCCAGAGATTCTTCTGGACGAACCGATGATGCCGATGGCGGGGTTTCGGAAGCGTTAAGAGACCCTGCAGATTGTGCCGAGCCGTGCGGCGGCGCTCCGGAAGGACGGAGCGCCGCCGCGGTTGCTCAGTTCAGAACCGAGGTCACGTTGGAAAAATCGGTCGTCAGGCTGCCAACTTGCAAGCTGAGCGCTGTCCCGGTCTTCTGCACCCCGGTTGCGGTGCCGATCACGCTGAATGGCAGGGCCGTCGCCTTGCCGCTCGGATCGGTGCTGTTCACCGCCGCCGTATAGGACCCGTCCGGCAGAGTGTTGCCATTGCCGTCGGTTCCGTTCCACGTCCAGGTGTTGGTCCCGGCAACGGCCTGGACGGTGCTGGTGCCGACGTTGGCGCCCTTCGAATCATAGATTGAGACCGTCGCAGACTGGCTCCCCGGCGACTTGAACTGCAGCTCCGCCGTGCCGTTCTGCAGCGGCAGCGTCGTCGTGTTCAAGGCAACCTTGTGGCCGACCAGCGCACTGGACTGAATAATCCCATCGTTCTGGGTAAGCTGGATCAGCGATGTCAGGCTGGTGTTGGTGTTGATCTGCTGCTCGACACTCGAGAACTGCACCAACTCCGTTGTGAATGTGTTGCTGTCCATCGGGCTGGTCGGGTCCTGGTTCTTGAGCTGCGTTGTCAGCAGCGTGAGGAACGAGTTGTAGTTGTTCGACAGTTGAGACAGCGCGTTGGCGCCCGTGGTCGTGCCGGAGGCGACGCCCGTGGCGCTCAGCGCCGCCTGCTTGATCGACGCGTTCGCCGTGCTGGACAGGGTGGGGTTGGTGATGCCGCTGCTGAGGAGGCTGCTGGTACTGCCACTCATGGTGTTGGGTTGCCTTTCTGACAGATGAAGTGAAGACGCTACGTCACGCGGTGAAATTGATGCCGGTCGGGGACCATTCGGCCCGCGTGGCCGGGCTGGCGGATGTGGCCGCCGACGTTGCCATGCCATCGTCCGGCCCGGATCGCGTCTGGTTCGAACGGCCCCAGGAACCGCCCCCTTGCCCGCTCGACCAGGATCCGGCATCGCCGCTTTGGTGTTGCCCGCCATGGTTTTGCCCTCCTGGCGTGCCGGTCTGCGCCATATTCGTGTCGAACCCAGATTGGTTAGCATGGGCGCCAGAAGGTGGCTGGCGGTTCGCTGAGTCTACGGCGGCCTGGGCGAAGGGCGAAGGTGTTGTCGCGTCCGTCCGGGCTGCAAGCTCGAACGAGACGGTGCGGCTGTCGCTGGGAATCCCCGCCCGATCAAGCGCCTGGTTCAGCGACGCCTGATCACCGCGCAAGGCCGCAAGGGTCTCGGGCCGCTCGACGCTGACCGCAATCCGGGCGGTTCCGTCCGCCGGGCGGCTGATCGTGATGTCGACCCGGCCGAGGGCCTCTGGAGCGAGGCGGATGCTGATCTGATCCGGAGCGTCGCCGGACGCCATACGCACCAGCACCGGGGCAAGCTGTTCGGCGGGAGCCGGCGTGGCATGGCCGGCCGCGGCGGGCGCGGACGCCAGCTGTGTCGGGTTGACCGGGAGTGCTGCTGCGGGGAGTGGGCCGGGCAGCGGCGCGTCGATGGCGGTCGGCGAAACAGCGATGCCCGGCGGGGCGGATGCTCCGATCCCGGTCGGTCCCTGCTGAGATGCCGATCGGGCCGACTCGGGCGTGGCGGCATCGTTGCTGAACCGCATGCCTGCATCCGCGCGAGCCACGCCAAGCGGGAGCGATCCGGCCCGCAGGGGTGGATCTGACGCCATCTGCTCCGGCGCTGTGGACATTGCAGCTGTCGAGGACGAAGGCTTTCCGGCAGGCGGGACTGTGGTGTTGCCGCGCTCTGGCGAAGGGGCGACCGCTTCATCCGACAGGCCGGTTGTCGCCTGCAAGCGCGATGCGGCGGTCGTGGCCGGGTCCGACAGCCTCCCGACCGCCATCCGCGCCGGCGTGCCGCCGGCTCCGGCCGCAACGGACTTGACCGTCATCGGCCCCGCCGCCGGGGCCGATGCTGACTGTGACGCAGCCGCCCCGAACGGGACGGGCGGTGCGATCGGCGGTATCGCCGGGGGCACGGGGAGCGAGGTCTGGACTGTAAGCGGCACTACGGCATCGGTCACTTCGCGCCCACGTGGCACCGCGTCCTGGTTCTGATCCTGGCGCGACGCCTGCGCACTCGTAGGAGTAGCGATGCGCTGCGGTTGCGCCGTCGCAGACGGGTCCGGCACGACGAGAGCTTTGCCGACATCATCCGGCTGCGGCGCGTGCGCGCGAAGGGCGGTCTGGGTGACAGAAATTGTCCTACCCTGAGACTTGGGTGCACCCGCGACGGACGGCGACGAGCGTTGGATTTCGGTGCGAGTTGACCCAGGTGCAGTTTGGACGGCGGACGCCAAGCTGGCGACGGATGTAGCGTCCGCCAGTCGATCGCCGTTTGCGGAGCGCGTCATGCCGCCACCGCAAGCCGGCCGGGTCACCTGTGCGGGGGCGAGGGGTATCGCGGCGGCAGCAGAGGAGGCCTGGTCAGGTTGCAATGGGGGAATGGAGGCGATGCTGTTGGGCAGGGGATCGGAGGTCCCAACCGACATTGCGGTGTTCGCGGGCATGGCCGCGATCGGCGTTGCGGCGGATAGCGCGATCTCCGACAGTGATACGCTGGCTGCATCGATGCCCTGATCCGATGGCGGCTTTGCCGATGTCAGCGGGGCCGCTTCAGTGCCGCCGGTCCCGGCGGCCGATGGGGCCAAGGCGCTTGAAACGGCAGGTGCGATGGTCCCCTGCGCCAGCCATGGCGCGCAGCCGGCATTGGCAATCCGGTCGTCTGCGACGGGATGCAACGAGGCCATTTGGGGCGCAGACTGCGCTGCCGGCGCAGGCGGCTGAATCGGGGGCGAGGCAGGCGGCGTTGTTATGCCAGCCAGAAGCGTTGCAAACCCGCCGGGCGAGGATGTCAGCCGAGCACGGGCCTGTGTCGTCAGGACTGCGGCTCGATCCCGGACTGACGCCATATCCGGCTGGGCCAGTGGTCCCGCTTGTGGTTGGGCTTGGGCCTGCATTCCCGGCATCCTTGCTGACATCGTTTGCGGACCGGAGTGATCGGGCATGCGCCGCCGCTCCTTCGCAGCCGTCATCTTCGCAAGGCGCGGGCCAGGGGCGAGGCCTGCGGAAAATATGGATTTTTGAGGGTTTCAGTGCCGCGGCCGGCAGTTCGCGCAGGGTGGGCGGCAGTTCGTGCCGGGCGCGATCTGCCGGTGCAGCCTCCTGGACGCGCCCGACTGCAGGTGAGACCGCATCAGGAGCCGTGCCCAGCGGCTGGCACGGATCATGCGCTATCTGTCACAGGCCCACGGCGCGGATGGCGAACGCGGGCTGCAGAACACCACGCCGGCCGACTGTCCGGCTTCACTAGAAGGAGAGCAAGCATGTCTCTGTTCGGCGCCATGAATACCGCGATCAGCGGCCTTAGCGCGCAGTCCGCCGCGTTCGCAAATATCAGCGACGATGTGGCCAACAGCCAGACGGTGGGATTCAAGCGGGTCGACACCGCCTTCATCGATTTCCTCACGACCAGCACGGCCGCCACCAACTCGTCCGGCGCCGTGGTCGCCCGGCCGGAATATCAAAACAACATCCAAGGCACGGTCGCGCAGTCCGACAATCCGCTGGCGCTGGCGATCGGCGGCCAGGGGTTCTTTCCGGTGAGCCAGCTGGTGGGCGGCACGTCCAGCGCAGACACGTTCTCGCCGACGCCGCAATACACCCGCACCGGGGACTTCCAGCTCGACAAGTCCGGCTACCTGGTGAACAGCGCCGGGGCCTATCTCAACGGCTGGTCGGTGAACCCCACGACCAACGTCGTCAACCGCAACACGGTGGCGCCCATCCAGGTGAACCAGACCGAATTCAACCCGGTGGCCTCCACAGCCGTAACGCTGTCGGCCAACCTTCCGGCCACTCCCAGTGCGGGCGTGCCGGTATCCTCCCAGATCAACATCTATGACGGCTTGGGGACCGCCCACGCCGTTAGCCTGACATGGACGCAATCCGCCACCAATGACTGGACGGTGGCGATCAACGTGCCCGACGACACCAGCGGCACGGCAGCACGCGGCACGGCCGAGGTGAAGTTCGGCACCGCGACCAGCGGCAACACCGTGCCGGACGGCACGGTCGGCAGCGTCGATTCGAATGTCACCGGCACCGTGACAGGCGCGCCTTATGTCCCAGGCAAGCCTGCGTCGCTCTCGTTCACCACCAATTTCGGTTCGGGCCCACAGACGGTAGCACTCAACCTCGGCGATTTCGGCTCCTCCACCGGCCTTACCCAATATGCCGGCACTGCCTACAGCCTGCGCGGCCTCACGCAGAATGGCGTTCCGCCGGGCAGCTTCTCCTCAATCAGCACGACGGCTGCTGGCGACATCAACGTGAACTACGACAACGGTCAGGTGCGCACGATCGCGCGCGTGCCGGTGGTGACGTTCTCGAGCCCGGACTCGCTGCAGCGCCAGAATGGGCAGTCGTTCACCGCGACCGCCAACTCCGGCACGCCGATCGCAAGCGACGCCGGCACCAACGGCGCAGGCACTCTGATCACAAGCTCGGTGGAGCAGAGCAACGTCGATATCGCGCAAGAGTTCAGTAATCTTATCGTGGCACAACGGGCGTATTCGGCGAACACCAAACTGGTGACCACCGCGGACGACATGTTGCAGCAGACGATCGATATGAAGCGGTAACGCAACAAACGCCGATGCCGTGAATTCGCCGTCCGATCGTCCTTGAAACACCGCCGCCGAGCGGCGCCAGGAGTTGCGTGCCATGGGTCTCGATAACTCGATCTCGATCGCCACCAACAGCCTGGCCAATATCAGCCAGCAAATGGCGGTGATTTCTCACAACGTCTCCAACGCGAGCACGCCGGATTATGCGGTGGAGATCGGGACGCAGACCTCGCTTGTTGCGAATGGCCAGGGCTACGGCGTGCATCGAGGCGTTGTGGTGCGTGAGATCGACCTGCAGCTGCAGACCGAATCGCTGCGCCAGAATGGTGTGGTGGCGGGGCTGCAGGCGCAATCGAGCGCTCTGCAGCCGATTGATGCGGCCCAGGGCACGCCGGGCCAGGGCACGGATCTCAGCAGCCGACTCAGCACGCTGCAGAACGCTTTCACCACCTTGCAGGCCGATCCGTCCAACGCCCCGGCGCAAAGCCAGGTGGTGGCCGCGGCGGGCTCGCTCGCGCGGCAGATCAACACGCTCAGCAACAGCTACGACACGGCGCGGCAGGGCGCGCAGGACAACGTCCAGGCCGATATCGGCTCCCTGAACAGCACGCTCAGCACGTTGAGCGAACTTTCAGACAAGATCGTGGTGGCCCGCAGCGCGGGACAGAGCACGGCGGATCTGGAGAACCAGCGCGACGTTGCGATGGTCACGATGAGCAAGCTCGTTGGCGTCACGTTCATCAGCCAGCCGAACGGCAGCATGCTGGCCGCAACGGATGGCGGCCTGGCGCTGTCTCTCACCAAACCGGCGCCGCAGCTCAGCATGGCCAGCAGCACCGCCACGGGGCAGGCCTCCTATCCAAACGGCGGCATCGCGCCTATCATGCTGAATGGCGAGGACGTGACGGCCAATCTCAAGGGCGGCGACATCGGCGCCAACCTCACCTTGCGTGACACGACGCTGCCGACCTATCAGGGCGAGATTGACGAGTTCGCCCACACGCTGCAGTCCCGGTTCAGCACGCAGGGGCTGGATCTTTTTTCGGCGCCAACGCCGACTGTTTCGGCGGTGCCCCAGGCAGGCTATCTTGGCTACGCCAGCACGATCGCCGTCAATCCCGCTGTGATTGCCAATCCTGCCTTGGTGCGCGATGGGACGACCATAATCACCGGCAACCCCACGGGTGCGAGCGCCTTCACGCCCAACACATCGAGCGGCCCGGCAAGCTTCAGCACCCTGGTGAACCGCGTTCTGAACTTTTCGCTTGGAACCGCGATCCAGGCGGGTGTTTCCCAACCCAGCCCGGCCACGACCGGGATGGGCCCGGGGGGCAACCTGTCCGCGCCGTTCTCGGCCCCCGGCGATCTGGCGAGCTTCGCCAGCACAATCGTCGCGACGCAGTCCGGCGATGTCAGCACGGCACAAAGCCAGCAAACGACCGAGGAAGCGGTGCAGACGACGCTGCAGGCCCAGGTGTCCAACACCAGCGGGGTCAGCACCGACAAGGAGCTCTCCAAGATGGTGGTGCTGCAGAACGCCTATGGCGCGACCGCCCGAATCATCGCCGCCGCACAAACCATGTGGGACGCGCTGCTCGCCGCCGTTCCGAACGCCTGACGCGCAAGGAGCACACAGAGCCATGATCAGCAACGCATCCCTCGACGGCTTCACAGCCAATGGCAGCACGCTGGCGCGGCTGACCCGCGAAAGCAGCGTTATCAAGACACAGCTGGACACATTGACGACGCAGGCCTCGACCGGCCTCGTGTCTCAGAGATTCGGCGGCCTGGGCAGCGCCGCACAGCTCTCTCTTGATCTCCGCCCGCAGATTTCGCGGATCGATTCGTTCACGCAGAATATCGGAGTGGCCAACACCAAGCTCAGTGTCACGGATTCGACGCTCGGCCAGCTTCAGACGATTGCACAGACCTTCCTGACCGGCACCTACCAGATGAGCGCCACCACGCCGCAAGGTGTGGACACAATGGCCTCGCAGGCCAAGTCGGCGCTCGGCCAGGTCGAGGCGTTGCTCAACACGCAGGTTGGCCAGAACTATATCTTCACTGGCGAGGACACGAGCCGCCCGCCGCTGTCGGACTCGGCGTTTCAATCCTATGTCCAATCCATCCAGGCGCCGGTAAGCAGCCTTGCCGCCATTGGCGGCACAGCCACCGCCGCCGCGACCCTGGCCGCGGCAGGAGCGTCGTCGCCCTATACCGCAACGATCGGATCCGCACCGCAGACCATGCAGATCGGCTTTGGTGAAACGGCAAAGGTCGGCGTCGTCGCCGGACAAAATGCGTTTGCGACGTCACAGGGCGGCAGCACCACGGGTTCTTATGCCAACGATCTGATCAGGGCGCTCGCCACCATCAGCGCCACGAGCTCGAGCCAGACCTCGACGGGCCAGAGTTTCACGGACCTCATCAACGACACGCGGACAAGCCTTCAGGGCGTCGTGAACACGATCTCGGCCGAGCAGTCCGGCATCGGCATCCAGCAGCAGATCCTGACCCAGAGCCAGGCAACGCTCACCAGCACCAAATCCGCTCTGACGACGCAGGTCTCCAACGTGGAGAACGTAGATGCCGCAGCCACGGCCCCAGCGCTGACACAGGCCCAGCAGCAGCTTCAGATCAGTTACAAGTTGATCTCGTCCATGCAGAGCCTGTCCCTCGTCAGTTACCTATAGAAACTGTCTGACTTCAACCTCTTGTTAATCTTGTTGCTTTAGGCTGGGTCGCACACTTGCCAGAATGGCAATTCAGATCGGAGCAAAACATGACGAATCTGGTGCTAGAACTCCGCCAGGGAGAGTTCATGGTGGTGAACGGTGCACCAATCCGCTTCCGTACCAAAGCGCGCATCGAGCTCGCGGGACGGGCGCGGTTCCTGTTCGGCAAGCAGATCATGGGGCCGGACCAGGTGGACAGCCCGGCACGCCGGATCTACTTCGCCCTGCAGACATCTTATATCGGCACGGATGAAGAGCGACCGGGCGGTCTTGAACGTGCGCACGAGCTGATCGCGGAGTTCCGTGAAACAACCACATCCGAACTGGCGCGCGAAATCCTCGATCGCGCCCTTCAGGCCGCCGTGGCCGATGACTGCTATCGCGCGCTGAAGCTCGTAAGGCGGATCATCCGCCACGAGGATGCCGTGCTCGGGCGCAATTTCGAGGATGAGGCACAAGCCTGACATCTTGCAGCGCCAGCGTCAAACGCAGGATCGTTTCTTGTCGCGGTGATACATCACCTGCGTTTGATGCACTGTGCCATCTGCTCAATTCCCGTTACGGCAGCGCGCTGCCCTTATGGCGTGGTGCCGTGACCGGGAGCACCCTCCCTGCCCTGGGACACGGGAATCGCTTGTCAAAACAATGAATGGGAGCTTGGGCGCTGCGCCTGTCGGCACCGGACATGCTCACTCTTTGTGTTTTGTCATGTGGCGTCACACCTCCGTTTGTTTCGACATGAGGCGATCACGCTCCGGCATCGTCCAACATCGCCCGCTGCTCAGGCGAACAGCGATAGAATCGGATCGGTTGAGCCGGACGAGCTGGTCGGCAGCAGCGACGACAGCACATTGCTGGCGCTGCCGCTGCCCTGGAGAATGGCGAGCGCACCGGTCGGATCGGAGGCACTGGCCTGATTGGTCGCGTTGATGACGAGATAGCGCTTGATGTAGGTCTCAACATAGGCAGGCGTCTTGAAGCTGGCGATCTTCACCTGTTTGGTCAGCAGGGCGACCTGCTGCGTGTAATCCATCGAGCCGAATTGGTCCGGCAGGTTGGATGCGGCCGAGACCACCGCCAGCAGCTTTGGATCAGCCAGGATCTGGTTCACATTGGTGATATTCGCGGCCTGGCGCTTGAAATAGAGGGCATCGGCAACGCCGGTGGACTGGTTGTCGAGCGACGCCTCGTAGCGGTTGGTGGCAAGCGCGGTGACCACGGCGGTAACATTGGCAGCGGTCTGGAAAGGTGGCGGCGACCATTGCTGCATCGCCTTGGCGAAGGTCTGATAAAGCGGATTCGCCGACTGGGCGGCAAATGATGTGGACTTCGTCGGGTCCTGCGTCAACAGCTTCTTCAACAGGCCGGTCTGCCCGGCATTGGCGCTCATGCCGAACGCATCCAGGACGATCGATACGGCGCGATAATTCTTGAGGAAGGAATCGACGGTCGTGAATGAGGGCGCCACCTTCTGCAGGTAGGTGATATCGGATTTCGTCTGCGGATTGCTTTTCTCGAAGGCCGCGATCTTGGCCGTCTCGTTCTTGCTGGCGGAGATGTAGGTCGGCACGGCGGATAGAATCGAGGTCATTTGGGCACTCCTGCGGCGGAAGTGGCGACGGCGCCCGCGCCGTGTGATCCAAAATTACCTGGGATCGATAAACGCCCCGTTAAGCAATCCAGGTCATTTTGATGTTGCCCGCTCGGAAAAACCAGGTGGCGCAGGTCTTCTGAAGACCCATCGCGGTCGACACAAAAGGAACTACGCAGATGTTTTCGGTGAACACCAACCTTGGCGCCATGGCGGCCTTGAACTCGCTCAACATGGTTGAGAACTCGTTGAAGGAAACCCAGAACCAGATCTCCACCGGCAAGAAGATCTCGTCGGCTTCGGACAACCCCGCCGTCTACACAATCGCCCAGACCATGCAGGCCAACGTTCAGGGCCTGACCGCCGTGTCCGACAGCCTCAACTTCGGCACCTCGGTTGTCAGCACAGCCATGTCGGCCACGTCTCAGATCGGTTCGGTTCTGGCGCAGCTGAAGAACACGATCACGCAGGGTCAGCAGACCGGCATGGACGCCAATGCGATGAACGCCCAGATCAAGCAGGCGATCGCGAACGTCAACCAGATTGCGCAAAGCGCCACGTTCAACGGCGTCAATCTGACCGCATCGGTCGTCGCGGGCGCCAGCACTGGCGTTGGCGCGACAAGCTCCACCCTGTCTGTCGTCGATAACGTTGCCGGCGGCACGATCTCCGTCACGCCGGGTGCGGACGGTGCCGGCCCGTCCAACACCAACATCACCACGGCCAGCGACGCGACAGGCCTGGGCCTTTCGAACGTGAGCGTCTCGGACGGTTCGAACACGATCCAGTTCGTGGGTGCGGCCACCATCGCGAGCAACGACTACTTCACGCTGACCGGTAAGAACGCCGCCGGCGCCGCGACGACCTACAACTTCATTCTGACGGATGGCTCCGCGGCCCCGACGATCCCGTCGGCCTCCACGTCCACCAACGTCAACGTGCTGGTGAACTACAACTCGGCTTCGACCCCGGGTTCGCCGCAGGTCGACTCGCTGAACCAGATCCTCAGCAAGTTCGCCTCGTCCATGCAGAGCCAGGGCTTCGGCGCCGTAGTGGACAGCAGCGGCACGCTGAACGTCACCGGCAACGGCGTCAGCACCACCGCCCCGACCTGGAGCGGCACCGCAGCCGACGTGAACGTGACGGCTCCGGCCAGCACGTCCAAGTCGGCGATCGCCGAGGTTGACGCAGCGATCAAGCAGCTGAACACCAACTCGGCCTATCTGGGCGCTGTTTCGAACCAGATCTCCGGCATGTCCACCTACACGTCCCAGCTCAGCACGGCGCTCACCGCCGGCATCGGCGCGCTGACCGATGCCGACATGGCCGCCGAGAGTGCGAAGCTGCAGTCGCTGCAGACCAAGCAGAGCCTTGCCATCCAGTCACTGTCGATTGCCAACCAGCAGCCCCAGTCGATCATGACGCTGTTCCGCTGAACGACGAAATCGCCGGCGGGACACAAATCCCGCCGGCGGCGCTTTTCTGACGTTTTCTTCGAGACCGATACCGATCCTGACAAAATGGAGGATTTATGCAGCGGCGTGGCGGCTATCATCAGGGCGATCATCTCGGCGGCGCATCCCCGCGCGAAACCGAGATCCTAGCCTTCGGTCTTTGCAACTCGCGCCTGAGCCGGGCGGTCGAGCCGCGTGAGCGCGTCGACGCACTGTTCAAGACACATCAACTCTGGTCGCTGCTGGTCCGTGACCTCGCCTCCGATGGCAACCAGTTGCCGAAATCGCTTCGCGACTCCCTGATCGGGCTGGGCGTTTGGGCGATGAGCTATGCGACCGCCGCCATTTCCAACGATCTGCCGGTTGATCCGCTGATCGAGGTCAATCGCAACGTCGCGGACGGCCTTCGCATGCAGAACGATCACAAGACGCAACGCGGCCAGGTCAAACCGGAAGCTGTTGCGGCGCGGGCCTGACGATCAGCGCCCGGTGAACCGTACCGGTGCGCGGCTTCAGCAACCCAGAATGGGCCTTCAGCAGATTGGTCTTTCCGGAATCCGAAGCGGCCGCTGCGGCCTTGCATGATGCGGAGTTGCACGTCGAGCGAATCTGCTCACACCGGCACGACTTCGGCGGCGCTGCGCCGCTGCAACGTCATGCGCAAACTGGCAAGGTGTTTGGTCCCGGGAT
>CAIQQQ010000340.1 GCA_903873995.1 uncultured Rhodospirillales bacterium | reverse complement strand
GCGGAGGGGGCGGCACAGGGGATGGCGCCGGCTCGGGCGGGGGCGGGGGCGGCACCGGCTGGGGCGGCGGCGGAGTGGGGTCCGGCGGCGGAGGCGGAGGGGGCGGTGGGGGCGGTGGCGGAGGGGGTGGCGGCGGCGGTTCCTCCGGCTGCGGCTTTGGCGGCTCCGGGGCGGGCGGCGCCTCGACCGGATCGGGCGTGACGGCGGGCGCTGGCGTCGGGGCGGGGGCCGGCGCCTTCATCGCCTGGGTCGGCGGGCCGGGGGTTTCCATGGTGATGGAGATCTCCTCCGGTTCCTTCTCGGGATCCTTCTTGGGCAGCGTCACGACAAGGGCTGCCAGCAGAAGGCCGTGCAGGGCCACCGAGACGATAGCACCACGGGAAAGCGTTCGCATGAAACCGCGAACCGATCAGGGCCGGGCCGCAGGCCGTGGTGCGGGGCTGCCCACGTTGGTGGGCGGCGCCCCAGTCGAGACGCTGCCCGAGCTTTGCGTCACACCGCCGGACGGATCGGTCAGCAGCGCCACCTTGGTGAAGCCGCCCTGATAGATCGTGCCCATCACCTCGAGCATGCGGCCGTAGGAGTTGCCCTTGTCGCCGCGCACGAAGATCTTCTTGTCGGTCTTGTTCTGCGAGATCGCCTGCAGCTTGGACACGAGGTCGGAGAGTTGAACCTCGCTATCCTGCAGATAGATCACGCCCTGCAGATTGACCGATATGGTCAGCGGCGCCTCGTCCTGCGGCGTGGGGGCGGCCGCGGTCTTGGGCAGGTCGACATTGACCGTGGTGGTCAACAGCGGGGCCGTGACCATGAAGATGATCAGCAGCACCAGCATGATGTCCACCATCGGCGTCACATTGATCTCGGCCATCGGCCGGTAGCGCCCGCCCTTTTTTCCTCCCATGAGACCGCCGGCCATGGCTCAGCCCCTCTCTTCGGTCTGGCGGGACAGGATCGCGCCGAACTCGGTGCCGAAGCCCTCGAGTCTGCCGGCGAAGCGGGCGAGATTGGTGCCGATCGAGTTGTAGGCGATGGTCGCGGGAATGGCAGCGACCAGGCCGATGGCGGTGGCGAACAGCGCCTCGGCGATGCCCGGCCCGACCGTGACCAGCGAGGTGTTCTTGTTGGCGGCGATCGCGGTGAAGGTGTTCATGATGCCCCACACGGTGCCGAACAGGCCCACAAAGGTGGCGGATGAGCCGACCGAGGCGAGGAACACCATCCAGCGTTCCATTCGCTCCATCTCGCGCTGGATCGTGACGTTCATCGCGCGGTCGATGCGCTCGCGCACAAAGCTGCTGCGCAGATCGGCGCCGGCGCTGCGCAGGCTGCGGCGCCATTCGCTCATCGCAGCGCCGAACACGGCGGCCATCGGGTGGACTGGCTTGGCGCCCTCGTCGTCATAGAGTTCATCAAGGCTGCCGCCAGACCAGAACCGGTCCTCGAACCCGTCGGCCGAGCGGTTGGCGCGCCGCAGCGACACAACCTTCTCGAACACGATCGCCCACACCCACACGCTGGCCAGCAGCAGCAGCACGATCACGATCTTCACAACGATGTCGGCCTGCAGGAACAGGCTGACGATCGAGAAATCGCTAGCCACCTGCCCCAGATTTGCTGCGTCCACGGTACGGTCCAAGTCCATCGCTCCTAGCTTGCCAGCCCAGGCCGCACCATTGCGGACAGAGCATCACGCCACCTTGGCGGAATTCGGGCCGGCTTTGCATCTTCTGCCCTGACGCAGGCCAGCAGCAGATCCGCCATCACCAGCACTGTTCCGTCGCGTGAGATCGTCTGCGCGATGCCCACGGAGGCGCCGCGCAGTTCGCTCACCCGAGTCGCGACCGTCAGAAGGTCATCAAGTCTTGCCGGTGCCAGATAGTCCAGTTTGACGCGCCGCACCATGAAGATAAGGCCATGTTCGGCGGCCATGTCGGCATGCGCGATAGTGGCGTCGCGCATCGCCTCGGTGCGCGCGCGCTCGGCATAGCGCAGATAGTTGGCGTGATAGACAACGCCGCTGGCGTCGGTGTCCTCGTAGTAGATGCGAAGGCTGTAGCGATGGTCCGTCATGGTTCTTCGAGGTCCAGAACGGGCTGCGCACCTGCCGGAGGAGTAAGGCCGAGATGGCGCCAGCCGCGCTCGGCGAGCATGCGGCCGCGGCTGGTGCGCAGGATCAGGCCCTCCTGCAGCAGATAGGGCTCGATGACGTCCTCCAGCGTATCGCGCGCCTCGGCCAGCGCCGCGGCCAGCGTCTCCACGCCCACCGGGCCGCCGCCGTGATGCTCGGCGAGGCGCAGCAGATAGCGGCGATCCATCGCGTCCAGCCCGATCGGGTCAACATCGAGCCGCAGCAGCGCGTTGTTGGCGATGTCGCGATCGACGGGCAGGCTGTTCTGCACCATCGCGAAGTCGCGCACCCGGCGCAGCAGGCGGCCGGCGATGCGCGGGGTGCCGCGGGAGCGGGCGGCGATCTCGGCGGCACCGTCCGGCGTGAGGGCGAGGCCGAGCTTTTCGGCACCGCGCGAGACGATGCGGCTCAGTTCGTCGGGGGTGTAGAACACGAGGCGCAGGGGAATGCCGAAGCGGTCGCGCAGCGGTGTTGCCAGCAGGCCTGCGCGGGTGGTGGCGCCGACCAGGGTGAACGGGGCGAGGTCGATCCTCACCGAGCGCGCGGCGGGGCCTTCGCCGATGATGAGGTCGAGCTGGAAATCCTCCATCGCGGGATAGAGGATCTCCTCGATCGCGGGCTGCAGGCGGTGGATCTCGTCGATGAACAGCACATCGCGCGGCTGGAGATTGGTCAGGATGGCCGCGAGGTCGCCAGCGCGTTGGATCACGGGGCCCGATGTGGCGCGGAAGCCCACACCGAGCTCGCGGGCGACGATCTGGGCGAGCGTGGTTTTGCCCAGGCCCGGCGGGCCGTGCAGCAGAACGTGGTCCATCGCCTCGGCGCGGGCGCGGGCGGCCTGGATGAAGATCGCGAGGTTTTCCCGCGAGGCCTTCTGGCCGGTGAAGTCGGAGAGCGTCTGAGGCCGCAGGCTGGCTTCGAGCGCGTCTTCCTCGCGGCGGTTGGCGTCGAGCGCGCCGCTCACCTTGCGAGCTCCTTCAGCCCGTCACGGATGAGCTGGTCGAGCGTGGCATCCGGATCGCGCTCCAGGAACTTCGCAACGGCCGCGGCGACCTCGGCGCGGCGGTAGCCGAGATTGACGAGGGCGGAGATCGCGTCCTGCTCCACGCCAGCGGGGGCTGGCATGACCGGGGAGAAGCCTGGGCCGGTTGGCATGGCGCCGGCTTTCTCGCGCAGTTCGGTGAGCAGGCGCACGGCGAGCTTGGCGCCGACGCCGGGGGCGCGGGTGAGGGCGCCGCGGTCGCCGGCCTGGATCGCTGCGATCAGCTCGCGCGGGCTGAGGGAGGAGAGGATGGCCAGGGCCACCTTGGCGCCGACGCCCTGCACGGTGGTGAGCAGACGGAACCAGGCGCGCTCGGCCTCCTCGGCGAAGCCGAACAGGGTGATGGCGTCCTCGCGCACCTGCATCTCGGTCAGCACGGTGGCGATGGCAGGCGGGGTCGGAAGCGTTGCCAAGGTGCGCGTGGAGGCGTGGATCAAATACCCGACGCCGCCGACATCGACCACACAGCGATCGGTTTCGAGCGAGAGTACGTGACCCCGGAGCTGCGCGATCATGCCACGGCCCGTGCGATGGCAAGCGCTGTCTGGCGGTGATGCGCATGGCAGATCGCAACAGCGAGCGCATCAGATGCGTCGGCGCGTTTGAGAGTGGCGCCTGGCAGAAGCCGACGCACCATCATCGCCACCTGCTCCTTGTCAGCACCACCGGTGCCAACAACGGAAAGTTTGACGTGCTTGGCGCCGTATTCTGCGACCGGAATGCCGGCCAGCGCCGGCACCAGCATCGCCACCCCACGCGCATAGCCGAGCTTCAAGGTCGCGGTGCCGTTGCGGTTCACATAGGTCTCCTCCACCGCCGCCTCATCCGGCCGATGCAGCGCGATCAGCGCCTGGAGCTGGTCGTGTAGGTCGCGCAGCCGCTTTGGCACATCCTCGGTCCCGTCCGTGGCGATCACACCGTCCGCCACGTGGCGCAGGCGGTTGCCGGTGGACTCGAGCAGCCCCCAGCCGGTGAAGCGTAGCCCCGGATCGATGCCCAGGAGCAGCGCCATCTAGGCCGACAGCTTCGCCATCACCGTCTCGGCGATGTCGAAATTGGCATAGACGTTCTGCACGTCGTCGTTGTCTTCCAGCACGTCCAGCAGCTTCAGCAGGGCTGTGGCCTTGTCCTCGTCGTCGAGCTTCACGCTCATGGTCGGCCGCCAATCGAAGCGCGCCTCCTCCGGCGCGCCGAAGCGGGCCTCGAGCGCGTCGCGCACGGCGAACAGGTCGCCGATGGGCATGGTGACCTCATGTCCGTCCGCATTGCTCTCCACATTGTCCGCCCCAGCCTCGATCGCCGCTTCCAGCATCGCGTCCTCGTCCGCCACCTTGGCCGGATAGCGCACCACGCCGAGCCGGGAGAACAGAAAAGAAACGGAGTTCGTCTCGCCCATAGCACCCCCGTATTTGTTGAAGGCCGTGCGCAGGTCAGACGCCGTGCGGTTGCGGTTGTCGGTCAGCGTCTCGACGATCACGGCCACACCGGACGGGCCGTAGCCTTCGTAGCGGACCTCCATGTAATCGTCCGAGCCGGCGGCGCCGGAGGCCTTCTTGATCGCGCGCTCGATGGTGTCGCGCGGCATGTTCATTTGGCGGGCGGCGGTGACCGCGGCGCGCAGGCGGGGGTTGGTGGCGACGTCCGGCAGGCCCAGCTTGGCCGAGACCGTGATCTCGCGAATGATCTTGGCAAAGGCGCGGGCGCGCTTGGCGTCCTGCGCGCCCTTGCGGTGCATGATGTTCTTGAACTGACTATGGCCAGCCATGGCGAGGCTCCTTCAGGCTCAGATCGTCGGCAGATGCTGTGACAGACGCCCGCCTTGTCGGACCGGCTCGACCCGGATGGCAAGACCCGTTGCGTCATCGGTCTCGACGAACACGCCCGACAGAGTCACCGGCCCGTCGGACGGCGCCAGCTTGTCGCCGGGCATCTTGCGCCAGAACCGCGCGGCCGCCCCCTCCTTGGCCATGCCGATCACCGAGTCGTAATCGCCGCACATGCCGGCATCGGTCTGATAGGCGGTGCCGCCCGGCAGGATCTGCAGATCGGCGGTCGGCACATGGGTGTGGGTGCCCACAATCAGGCTCGCCTGGCCGTCAAAGCTGTGGCCGAACGCCATCTTCTCGCTGGTCGCCTCGCCGTGAAAATCGATCAGGGTGGCGGCCACGGTCGTGCCGAGCCGATGCTTGGCGAGCTCGACGGCGGTGGCGCGGAACGGGCAGTCCAGCGGGTCCATGAACAGCCGGCCCATCACGTTGATCACCAAAGCGCGGCGGCCGTCATGCAGGGTGGCGACCACGCTGCCGAGGCCCGGCGTGCCCGGCGGGAAGTTCAGCGGGCGGACCAGCCGGGGCTGGTTGTTGATGTAGGGGATGATCTCCTTGCGGTCCCAGGCGTGATTGCCGAGTGTGATCACGTCGGCCCCAGCGGCAAACAGGGCGTCTGCCATGTCCGGCCCGAGGCCGAAGCCATGGGAGGCGTTCTCGCCGTTCACCACGGCGAGATCGATGCCGAGGGCCGCGCGCAGGCCAGGCAGGGCTGTGGCGGTGGCCTCGCGACCGGCACGGCCGATCACGTCGCCCAGGAACAGAATCCGCATTCAGGGTCTTTCACACAGGATGACGCCGCGCTCTGTGGCGACGGCGTGAAGCGGCGCGTCGTACTCGTCCACCGGCACTTCGTCCAGTTCGAGTGATGCGAAGGCGCAGCCGATGGCGATGGCGTCCGGCAAGGCGGCAAGGGTGCGGTCGTAATAGCCGCCACCATAGCCCAACCGGCGGCCCTGCCTGTCGAACGCCAGCAACGGCACCAGGAGGATATCGGGCACCAGCACGTCGCCGTCCGGCCGGAAGGTGCCGAAGCGCTCACGGATCATCGGTCTGTCCGGTGTCCAGTGGCGGAAGATCAGCGGGTTGCCGCGCGGCGGCGTCTCCGGCAGAGCGACTGTGCTCCCGCGGGCGTGCAGCGCCAACAGCACCGGGCGGATGTCGATCTCGCCCGGCATCGGCCAGAAGCCGGACACCACGGCGCCTATGTCGAGCATCGGCAGCAGATGCGGCACCAGGAACGCACCGGCCGCCGGATCGCATCGCGCGCGCCGCACCATAGCCTGACGGCGTAGCAGAGACTTCAGATCGGGAGATGAGTGCGGAGCCGCCGAAGCCGTTGGAATGTCATCCTCCCAAGGCCTGCGTGAGCAGGTGGGCACCAGATACCATGACCAGGATCACAGCAGAGCCAGTTCCCGGGAGATTGCTTATTGGCCCTGGGGATGAGCGACCTGACGCACCCAGCAGCCCCGCCCGATGACAGTTAGGCTTCCTCGAGCCCGTTTGCAATCTGTTCCGCCTTCGCCGCCAGCCGCGAGAGCTTGCGCACCGCCTCGCCGTCCGACTTCGTCGACGTGGCGCGCGCCGGATGGGCCGCCCGCAGCATCTCCACCTCAGCGCGCAGATCGTGCAGTTCATCGGCCAACAGCAGGGCCGACAACACGAGGAGCCGTTGCTCGCCGCTATTGCCGCCGATCGCCTTGATGCTCTCTACCCGGCTGTCGACCTGGGCGGCCATCTGCAGCAGATGCGCCTCCTGGCCATCCTCGCAGCCGACGACGTAGCTGTAGCCGTTGATCCTGACGGTGACCTGCGCCACGCGTGCCCTCCTTGTTAAATTTCGTCACCCTCATCGAGTACGGCCCGCACCCGCGCGATCAGAGCATCCAGCCTGTCGTAGATAGCCCCAGCATTGCCCAGCGCCGAGCCCACCGTCGGGTCAGACACGTGTGACGTGACGGTCTCCGCCGCCGGCTGGCCACGGGTTCGAAGCGCCAGATCGGCGATCCGATCAAGGGCGGCTTCCAGCCTTCCGGTCTCTCGCGCTAGATCGTCGCTGTCCACGAATGGGCTGCCCTGAGCTGGAGGGGTCGCAGCTGCTCACCATGTTTCAGCGCGGTTAAGGTTTGATCGTCAAGCATGTTCTCAACCCAGGAGCCTCCCATGGATCGCCCCTGCATTGTTGTTCACGGCCTGGACCATGCGATCGTGGTGCTGAGGGCTGCGGCGGATGCGGGGGTCG
>CAIQQQ010000339.1 GCA_903873995.1 uncultured Rhodospirillales bacterium | reverse complement strand
CTTCGACACGGCGCAGAGAGGCTCCAGCCCAGACGAACCGCACAAGCCAGGGCAGCAGGCGGGGCAGGTGAGGGGGGACAGACTTTTCCGGAATTCCGGACACATGAATTCGGAGTGATTTTCGCCACAAGAAACGGCTCCTGAGAAGGCATTTAGGGAGCGTTCAAACTCCGCTTAAAGGGTGGTGTGGGGGCCAGACATCAGCGCTCTGCGGTGGTGTGCAGGTCCCGCCAACTTTTCGCAACAGGTCGGCATTGGCTTCCCGGGTTGATCTCACGAAGGCTTCCCACTCGGCATCTTCCTCTGCCCTCGCGGCTGCGGTCTTGCACTTGCAGTCAGGCCAGAAGCACAAGCCCACTACCTCTGTTTCACAGACGTAGCCCGCGACCTCGCCTACTTCCGGGGTGGTTTGAGGTTGGTCGGTCATGCCACGATCTCTCTCGCGTATTGGGCATAGGCGTCGCTCTTTGGCAGAGGCATCCACGCGATCACCTCCACGTTCGTTGCGCGGCCTGGAGTAGACCAGCACCAATAGGGGGTGCCGCCTCGGTAGGCGGGGACGAATTGAGCGATCACCCATCTGGGGTGGCCTGGCGTCGCGTGACCGTGGCCATGCTGGGCGATGGCCCATGCGAGGATTTGGCTGCCGTCTTCGGGTGGCGCGTCCGTGCGCAGGGTTAAGGCAGGGACGCCGGCCTCGGTCGTATGCGGGACGGTATCACTGGACATTCGCAGTCTCCTCCTGATGTCGAAGCCAGATGCACGCCTGCCATTTCCCGACGATGAGCGCACATCCGATGGCCTCGGGGATGCGATAGAATGGGAACGCGAAACGGCGCACGGCATCGGGCTTGCCGGGTGGGTGCCACCCTTGGTCAAGGGCTTTGATAAGGCCAAAGCGGAACCGCCAAATCGCACATTTCCACCGGACGATGCTGGCCTTTTGGGTCATCCGCTCACACCCACTTCTGGACCCTGGGTGGCGTGATGTGAACGACGAATGTGCGGCCCGTGGTCCTGACCATTTCCTTCGACCGTCCGTGCGTATCCGTGAACAAAGCTCTAACCTTGAGCGTCTTCCTGCCGGCTCGGCGGACCAGAATGTTGGCCTTGATCGGGCCTTCCATCACGTCGGCCAGCCCGACGAAACAGGATTTCACTGCCAGACGCCCGGCCTCATCGCCGCAGAATAACGGCTCCCAGATCGATTTCGGTTGCGGCTTTCGCTTGCTCATTGGCTCTGCTCTTGAGGCTTCGGCATCCCGCCAGACGGGACCAGGAACCCCGCCGCGTTGCATTGCGGGCAGATGTCCAATTCTCCGCGCGTGCCGTCCCCATGGCAGGTTGGACACCGTTCGCAGCCGGACGCCACGGCATCGTCCGTCATCCGGCGAGCGTAGCGCAGCGCGGCTTTGCGAGTGCCACCATTCCAAGAGCGGGAGGGCTTGTTCATTGAGCGGCTCCAAAGGTGTGGGTTTCAGGGGGCGAAATCGGACCAGCGGATGAGGACCCCTGAAAACATCGGGGTGTCCGGGTGCTCTGTGCGCCAGAACCCGATCAGCTCGGGCCAGTCGGCGAACCCATCCTGGCGGCTGAAGTTGTCCAGCAGGGCGAAGTCGTTCCAACGGATGCCACCGACCTCCAGCCACCGACCTTCAACGCCAATCCGGACCGGCACAACCTCGCTACACACAGCCCGCCCGATCAGCTCGCATTGCCTGGTGCGCATCCCGGTGTAGAGCTGCAGTGCCTCACCGGGGCGGGCATGCCGCTTCCGATCAGCACGGATCGTCTGCTGCTTCGATCCGACCAGGATCGGCTCCCGAAACTGCCGTTTGAACGAGTAAGCGACCATGCCCAACCTCTTCTCTAACCGGTGATGATTAGCTCTCCACGGGGCTTCCTGGCCCCGGCCGCGGCGCCGATCGAATAGGAAATCGCCACCTCCTCCATCGCAAAGCCTGCGAACACCGCGCGGACCTCGGGCCGATCGTTGAGGCTCAGGACAAACCGCCCCTGGATGCCACCGAGCTGCTCGGCCAGGCGCTCGTAATCGGCCCGCTCGAAGATGCCGGCGCCGTAGTCGGCCTCGCCGCCCCAGTAGGGCGGATCGAGGTCGAACAGCGTCTCCGGCCGATCGTAGCGGCGGATCAGCTCGGGATATGGAAGCCGCTCGATCACCACGCCGGAGAGGCGGTCGTGAACCGCCTCCAGCAGCGGGCCGAGCTTGTTGACGTCGAACCTGGCGGACGATCTGGGGCTGACACCGAAGGAGCGCCCCTCGATCTTCCCGCCGAAGCCGGCGCGCTGCAGGTAGAGGAACCGCGCTGCGCGCTCCAGATCCGTGAGCGTGTTCGGCTCTGCGCGCAGCAGGCGTTCGAACTCGCTGCGGCTGGTGAGCTGCCAGCGCATCATGTCCATCAACGGCACATAGTGGCGCTGCAGGATGCGGAACAGGTTGCTCACGTCCGTCGAGATGTCGTTGATCACCTCGGCCGGGCTGCGCCAGGGGCGGCGCAAAAACACGCCGCCGGCGCCGGCGAAGGGCTCGACATAGGTCTGATGCGGAATCTGGGCCAGACGGCCGATGATCCTGTCAGCGAGCCGGCGCTTGCCGCCGAGGTAATAGATCGGCGGGCTCACCGGCTCGCACGGCGTTAACGTGAGGTCCACACACAGCTCCTATCGTCGCCGCTCTCCGGCCGGAGAAGGCGGGGCGGTTGATCCGTGTGCGGACCTGCATCCGCACGGCTGAGGCTGTTGACGCAGCCTTGGCCCCCGCCGAAACCGACGGGCTGCTGATCAGTCGATCGCCTGTGGCCCGCCCGGTGACAGCGGCGCGATCTCTCCGCCAGCCGATCCGCCAGCCGCATCGAGCGCCCAGCTGCAGTGATCCTCGGTGGCGCCGAGCTGCCGACCGATCCAGGTGAGGACGGCACAAGCACCGGAGGCGAAGGCCTTGACGCGGCCGGCGCCGTCTCGCCGAGCGCGGGCCAGGCGCTGGGAGATCGTCTCGTCCGGCGCGCCGCCGGTCACCACATTGCCGGTCTCGTCCAGGATCAGCAGGATGTTGACGGCAAAGCGCTCGATGAGCGGGCAAATGAGGCACGTCATGGCGACGACACCGCGAGGTTCAGGACTGTTGCCGCGCGGCCCGCGCCGATCACGCCCGCCGCCTCAAGCGTCTGGATGCCAGCAATGGTGGTCGGATCGCTCACGTCCACCTGGATCGCCGCCAGCAGGCTGTCATAGACATCCTGCACGGCCGCATTGCTTCGCCCAGCAGTGATGATGGCTTGGCGTTCGGCGGCGGTGAAGCGGTTGCGAAACGCCAGCGGGTTGATGAGCGTCATGGCGGGCGCGGCGGGCGCATACAACGCTCGGCCATCGTCCACGACCAGCGAGAAGCCAGCGCCAGGATCGAACGCCGGATCGGCGATGACTCGGTTAAGCGCCGTGCCCGTTGGCTGCGTGGTGCCATCTGATGCCACGCAGGGCGTGGAGCAGACGACGAGATAGTTGGCGGCCGCCGCCGATGCGCTGCTGAGCAGTAACAGCGCAAGCGTGCCGCGGATCACCACTGACATACGATCACCTTTCCTGCTGCGCCCGCACCGCCGGTCCCGCCTGTGCCGCCGATGGATGAACCGCCTCCTGCCCCGCCGCCTGCGGGAAACGCGCCCGCACCGCCGTTGCCGCCGTTGCCGGATGTATTTGAGCCCCCGCCGGAACCTCCCGCGCCACCCGTGTTGGAAGCGGGCCAATATGCGTTGTCGGCTTGCGTGGCGCCGTTTGTTGCAACAGCAGTTGCGCCAGGGGCGATGAGATTGTTGGTGTAAGCGATGGCGCCTGTTGGAAGCCCGGTCTGCGCTGTGCCAGCATTGAAGCCGCCACCGCCACCGCCACCTGTGGCACCAGCGTATGCTGAGTTGCCGCTATACTGACTCGAACCTAGCGCGTTGCTTCCACCACCAGCGGAAGCGCCGCCGAAGTTTCCGGCGTTGGGGATGCCGCCTTGCCCGCCGCTCACGCCAGCCGCAGCGTTCGAATTCAATCCCGCGACGCCGCCGCCGCTACCACCAGTAGTTGCTGCGCCCTGGACGCCAAAAACACCGTTGCTGCCGCCGCTCCACCACAAGATGTTGCCGAACTTGCTGATGCCACCGCTCACCCCATTTGCGCCGCTGCCACCACCGGTGCCAGCCGCGCCAACTGTGACAGTGACCGTAGCCGGGACAAGCGCAGCCGGGACATAAAACGACCCGATGGCACCACCGCCACCGCCGCTGCCACCGCTGCCCGACTGACCTGCGGTCATGACGGCACCGCCTCCACCGCCGCCACCGCCGCCCGCGCCGGCGATGAACACCACGCTGGCCGAGGCGTTTTTGGTCCACGTGCCCGAACTGGTGAATGTCTGGCAGGTCGACGGGGCGAGGGGCGCGCCCTGGACCGTCAGCGGCGTGTTGAAGGTGGCGGATTGGCCGCTTTCCTGAGCCAGCGCCTGAATGGGCAGCGCGAAGGCGAAAGCCAGAAGACCGAAACGACGCATGCGCATGGTGATCAGCCTCCCGCCAGGCCGGCGCTGATGGTGCCGGATGCAATGATCGCATTGAGGGTGCCGGTGGGCAGGCGGACGCTGCCGGACCCGAACGTAAACGACAGCCCGGCACCGCATCGCAGGCCCTGCCCGACCACGGCCGTTCCGTTGTTCACCGGGTTCATCCAGATATCGAGCGTGCCGGGATTGGTGATCACGAGCTCGCTTGTCAGCGTGCCGCAGTTGGCGAGCAGGCCCGACGTGCCGGTGACGTTCACAGCCCCGCAGAACGTGTAGTTGAGCGGCTTGATGTTGACATCGAGGCCGCGGGTGGCGCTGCCGGTGGCGCGGTCGAACGTGCTGCCGTTCCACAGCATCAGGCCTTCGGCTGCTATGCCGGTCGTGGCCATGCCGTCTGCCGTGGCGGCGCGCTGCCGGTCGAACGTGGCGCCATTGTAGAGGCCGACGCCCTCGATCAGCACCGCCGTGCCGGGCACTGCGTCACTTGTGGCCGCGCGCTCGGAGCTGAACGTGGCGGAGCCGGCGTCCCAGATGTAAGTCACGGCTGCGGCCAGGCCAGCGCCGCTGACACCGTCGCCGATCGTTCCGTCTTTGGCCTGGTTGTAGGCGCTCCCGATCACGGCGACGCCGGAGCTGTGGGCCTTGGTGAAGATCGCCGTCACGGCCTTGGTGCCGGTGTTCACCGCCGTGACGAACACGGTTTCCTGGTTGGCGCCGGTATCGACCAGCAGCGAGCTGCCGGGCGCGATCGTGACGGTCGATCCGCGCGCGGTGAACGTCACGGCATTCAGCGTCACGGCCTGGGCGGATGCGCTGGCGCTGACGCTCTGCGTGGTCGTTGTGGCGTAGGGCTGATGCGTCTGCTGCGTGCCGGTGGCGATCCCCACGGCCGGCACACCGTCAAACCCGGTTTCGCGCGCGCGGTCGAGGGCGCCGCCGGCGTTGATGAGCTGCGCGACACCGCCGGTCAGAAGGCCGTTGCCGGAGCCCGGGATTGTCTGGTTATCCACGTTGTGAAACGCGGTGACGGTGGCACCCTGTGTCGGCGTGGTCGCATCAACCAGCGTGATACCGCCGATCACGGCTGACCCTGCGGCGATCTTCACAACCTCGGAATACGATCCGCTCATTCACAATGCTCCGGGGTGCTGTGGCCAACGATCCGCCACAGATTGCCCGGCCCAACGGCCGCTTTTCAGTCTGCCGAAATGCTCCCCTATGGCGGCCCTTCGCCGCCTGTGCCAGCGCCGGAGCTGGGCGTGCCGGTCGCAGTATAGCTGCTGAGCGCCGTGTAGATGCGCGACAGAACCCAGTTTGTGGTCGGAATTGCGCCGCTATTGTCCGTATCGGACGGGCGAGGGGCGGTCGGCGAGCCGGTGAACGCAGGCGAGGAGAGCGGGGCGTAGCTGCCCAGCTGCGACGTCATGGCGTAGCCGCTGAGATTGACCGCCGTCACGGCCGTGGTTTGCACCGTGCCGTCGCCGAACTTATAGCCGCCGCCTGCGTAAATCTGCCCGCCAACCCCGACAGCTCCGTCGAAATGCCCGGTGCTGCCGTTCACCTGCCCAGTCGCCGCGAAGTTCCCGGTGATGCTGACGTTGCCGGTGATCGTCGCACCGCCCGCGCCAACCACCAGGCCGCCGGCCTCGATGTTCACGCCGCCAGCCTGCACGAACAACTCGCCCGTCATCGTCCCGCCAGCGACCGCGAGGTAGTTCGACGCGGAGAAGTTCGCGACGGTGAACTGATTGACGCTCTCGTTGAGCGACCCAATCGTGATCCAAGCAGAGTCCGCCTGGTTGCGCACTTTGATCGCGTTGTTGCCCGTGTCGTGCCACCAGACCCCGGCCGTACTGGTCAGCCCCGTGCTGGTGGGCGTCGGCGCCGTCGCCGCCTGAAACATCGTGAAGGCCTGCAACAAGGCCGTGTTGATCGCCGCCTGCTCAGCCGGTCCGGAAATCGTGCCCGTCGTCGCGACCTGCCCGTTCGCCATGCTCAATACCCCTGCACGAGAAGATTGACGGTGCGGGCCACCGCGGTCCCGCCGTTGATGACAGCCACGTTCACGCCGCTCAGCGAAAGGCTGCTCAGCACCAGCGTGTCTCCGCTGGACGCATTCAGGATCGTGCCCTGCACCGCCGGCAGCGCAGCGCCCTGCGGGCCGCCGTTGAACGCCACGGCCGTCGCGCCGCCGTCCGGCTTGAATGTCACCGACAGGCCGGATGTCGGCACGGCGAGCTGCAGGTAATGATCATCCCGCTCCGGCGCGCTCACATAGAAGGTGAAGCTGAGCAGGGCGGCCGTGACGGAGGGATCGAGCGTCTGGATCTGCATCCGCGCGCGGAACTTCCGCCCCTGGTAGCTGCCCGGCACAAAGCGCTGCCACGCCCCATACCCAGCACCGGCACCGAGATCGATGCTGATTTCGGGATAGACATTGGCATTGCCCGCCACCGACGCGCCCAACAGGTCCGTGATGGCCAGCCAGTCGGTGGTGCTGAGAATGTTCTGGCCGGCCGGATAGCCCGTCGAGGTCCAGTTGATCAGTACGGCGCACAGGGCGTTGCGCCCGACATCGATTTCGTGGCCGGTCGGGATCTGATACGCCCCGCCAACCTGGCTGTGCAGCCCGCCGCTGGTGGTGACGATGCCGCTGCTGACCGCGGCGCCGCCCGACACCGTGCCCGTCCAGCCGGTGGCCGCCTCGTTCCAGGTGTTCAAGATGTTCGAGACGATCGCCGAGCCCTGGATCGAGAGATCGACCGGAGACGAATAGATGATCAGCCCGGGCTCCGGGTTGCAGACGGCAGCCAGCCAATAGGTATCGTCGCCATAAACCCGGAACGGGGGATGCGCCACGCTGCCCAGGCGCTGCGACGATGTCCACGTTGAGCCTTTGCGAATTTCATAAACGGGCGAGCGGAAATCGTTGACCTCGATCCAGCTCAGCTCGGTGTATTGGGCGACGTAGCTGGTGGTCAGCCCCGTCGGTGCCGCCAGCGGCCCGGCCAGCGCCACACCGGTCACCAGGTGCGGATACGCCATCACCTCATCGAGCGTCGGCGCACCGGCCCCGAAAGCGTTGAACGGCAGAAACTTGAAATAGAGCGTCTGGCCGACGCGATCGATGGTGATCGGGTAGCGGAAATACGTGCCGGGGCTGAGCCGCACGAGAGGTGCCGAGGCGGGCGCTGCGACCGGCGCGCTGTCGAACAAGCCTCGAACCAGATAGCTCAGCGCATAGGACGTGCCGGACGTGAGCGTGGCCGTCTGATAGGCGAGATATTCGCCGTCGACGTAGCACAGCGTGTTGCCGGCGACGGCATCGGCCTGCGTGCCACTCAGCAACTGCGATCCTGTCTCGCCCATGTCCACGCCCAGCGTGTGCGCCGGGTCGATCGTGGGCCCGGTCACGGCCGGCGTCACAAATGGCAGTGCGTTGGTGGTCAGGCCAATGCGGCTCGATCCATCGAACGTGCCGGCGAGCTGGTAGCTCGATCCGTCGGTCGAGACCCAGATATCGCAGCCGCCGAAGTTGGCCGGCGCGCCGATCGCCATCCAGATCTCGGTACCGCCTGCGAGGGCGTACGTCGGCTCCCAGATCACCGGCGTGGTGACGGCTGAGACTGGCGCGTTGAAGTCAATGCCCGTGGCGAGGCCCTGCTGCGCCTGATAGAGCGGAGCCGAATGCGCGCCGAACAGCGCATCCTCCGCCTGGATCGACAGCGTCGCGTCGGTGTTCTCGGTGATCTCGGTGATGCGCAGCCAGGTGTCGTTCAGACCCATGTTCGGGTCCGTCACGGCGATGATGTCCATCGGATCAAGCAGGATGTATTCCGGGCCGAGCGTGAAAGCATAGGTGTTGCGAACAGCCTCCCGCGCCAGCATCAGCTGGGCGGACATCAGGGCGGCCGACTGCAGGCAGAAGAAATGCAGGCTCTTCGTCGCCGCCTTGCGCAGCCTGTAGAGGCTGATGCCGGCGTCATCCTTCGCCTCAACCACGGTCGCATTATAGGCGTTCGAGCGATCCAGATACTCGACCGACACCGAGTTCATCTGGTCGCTGGGCCGCAGCCTGGTGCACTGAACGGGGTCATGCATGCCGGCGGTGGATGAGCTGTTGCTATTCGAGCCCTGCGGCGCCTTGAAATCGATGTCCGACAGGCTGTAGAGCGGCGCCGACGGGGCGGTGTAGGTCACGCCGTTCGCGGTGATCGTGGCATCGCCATAAGGCACGATCCGCAGGACACCGCTGGACCACACGGCCGCAGAGTTCGTGGCTTGCAACAGGTCCTTCAGGAAGCTGCGCGCCTCGGCCTGATCCGAGATCACCGGGCTGACCACCAGGCCATTCGCCACGCAGTAGTTCGAGTAGTCGGAGAACGCGTCGACGTTCGCGGACGGCATGCCGGCGCCGTAATAGGCGTTGGTCAGAAAATCCGTGACGACATCGCGGGGATTGGCATCTGGCTGACCGACGACATTGCCGTAGATGGCGAAGCGCACCTCGAAGGTCAGGTTCGGCAGGTTTGCCGAGTTGCCGAGCGGCATGGCTGCGGCGGCGGCATAGGCGAGACCGCGATAGGACAGCGCCTGATCCGAATGGACGCTGCTCATGTAGCTCCAGGGCGACGCGGCGTAGTCCCCGCCATAGCCAGCAAGCGCAAGGCTGGAGAGCGACACCGCGCTGGAGTTGTTCCATACTTGCAGAACGGCGCTGATCGGGCCTTCGCACAGCCCGATGATCACGCTGGCGCTGTAGGTGTAGCTGCCGCCGCTGGAGCCCTTGCCACCGCCGCCACCGCCCTTGCCGCCACCACCGCCGCCGCTCTGCTGGCTCTGGAAATCGCCATACCAGATGAGGTTTCCCGAGACGCGGGCCTGCCCCCAGCCGATCGCGATGGCCTTGCCCGCCACCGCCGTCTGCACACGCAGAAAGCTGCTCGGCGTCTGTTTCTGGGTGGAGCTGCTGTTGCCGAACATCGATCAGACCGCCGGCCACAGCGTGAAGAACCGCCGCTTCTGATCGGCCCACTCGCCGATATCACCGCGATCCTCATGGACGATGTTGGCCCGCCACCGCGAATGCACGATCTGTGGCCAGCCGGGATCGACGATGATCGCGCCATGGCTGAACGCCCGGCCGAAGCGATAGAGCACCACATCGCCCATCAGCGCCTGGTTCTCCTCGATCTCGGTGGCGTGGTCGAGAACGGTCGCCATGTAGCGCTCGGCCGAGCGGTGCATGTGCCAGTCCGGCGGATAATAAGGCACCGTCACGGGCGGGATCACGCCGGCATCGGCATAGACACAGGCCAGCAAGGTGGCGCAATCGACGCCGCCCTTGTCGACGATCTTGCCTGCCGGATCGCGGCGCGCCTTGAGGGTGCCCATGTGGTGATAGCTCGTGCCTATCCAGCTGCGCGCCTCCGCTGCCACCCGCGCCCGTGCCGCCGCGATATCCGTCATGTCGCGGTCTCCGGCGGCGGGATATAGGGCTGCCCACCGAAATTGGCCGTGTTGCCGAACAGACCACAGGTGGCGAGCTGCTTGTCGCACCCGGGATAGGCCGTGAACGTATCGCCGGCCGCGACCGCGTAGGGGAAGGCGGACAGCAGGATGATGCTGCCGGATGCGCCGCCCGTTGATGGCGACCAGGAGCGGATGGAACGCGCGAAGCCGGCATTCAGCCCCGATGTCATCACCAGGCTGCCGAGAGTGAAGGTGCCGCTGCCGCTGGGGGCGCCGATGTTCGAGACGATGACGCGCGGCATGCTGCCGGCCGCGGCCGTGCCACTCACAGCGAAGCTGGACGCCGCGAGCTGGCACCCGGCATCGAACAGCGTATGACGGCAGCCGGCCTGATAGACGTTGATCGGCATCTGCTGATCCAGCAGCTCCAGATGCGAGTTGACGCTGATCACAGCCGTGGTGCGCCCGAGGTCGACCGTCGCGACCCTGCCGGTGAAGATGTTGACGACGCCGGTGGGCGCCACGACCGGCGAACGCGGAAAATCAGGCCAGGCCGCGACGAACGCCCGGTCCACCAGCACGACGGCACCATCGAGCGCGCCACCCTGGAGCGCTGCCAGCCACGGCACGCTTCCGATCTTGTCGGGATAGGCCGCTCCGGAGATCGGATCGACAGCCCGTGGCGCCACCGTGAATTGCCAGGTGTCGGTGTCGAGCCCGATCTTCCAATGCGCCGTGGCGCGGCTGCTCTTCTGATCGATCAGCGGCCCAGCATGGGTCCACACATCGCCGCCATAACCGATATCGGTATCGGCCGTAGTGAAGCGCAGCGACGTGCCGCCGCCGGCGAGGGTGATCGTGTAGAGATCCGCGAAGGCGAAGCTGCGCGTGTCCAGCAGCGCCACCAGCGCGCCGGCGCTGGTCTCGTATTTAACGGTCTTCACAGCTTCACCGTGGTGAAGACGCAGGATTTGAGGCTCCAGATGGCGCTGTAATCCTGTTGAAACGCCATTTCATCGGCGTCGAACCGGCACAGCCAGGCGAAGGTGCCGTTCCAGATCAGCGAGGTGCCGGCCGCCGGCGGCGTGGTGAAGTTGACGCTGCCGTTCGCGCCGACCGAGAAATCCGTCACCGTCACGGCTGCGCCGTTGGTGGGGATGTAGGATGTGGCCACGGCGCCCTGCTCGAACTGCGCGCCCCAGAGATAGAGACCGGACACGCCGTCATCGGTCTGTGTCGCGTAGATGTCCGTCGCCGTGGCCGAGATGCGCCAGACCAGCGTGGCACTGCTTATGCCGGACGCGAACGTGCTGACGACGGAGCAGCGGAACCATCCATTCGTGCCAGGTGTCATGGACGCAGTCAGACCGATGCCGGAGATCGTCGATCCGGCACGGGCAGCAGCGATTGTGGCGACCGTCGAGCCGGACCCGTTGACGATGCTGACGGTGCCGAGCACCAGGTCGAACACAACGCCCGCGTATCCGCCGGTGCCTGCTGTTTCGGTCGCGTAGAGGAACACCAGATATCGCTTCGAGCCGGTCGCCAGCGCTTTGGCCCAGATCGTGCGGGCGTAAGGCACACCCGGCGTGACGGCGCCCGATGGTCCAGTCACGAACTGATCGCCAGTGCCGGATGACGCCTCGGTGAATTTTGTGGCGCCGGTGGATCCATCCGGCGCGGTGATGGCGGCGCTGGAGAGCGGGCCCGATGCGCTCCATGAACCGGCCTGCGGCAGGCTATAAGTCAGCAGATTGGTGCGCCCGTTGGCCGAGATTGGCACCAGGCCCTGCCAATCCGACTTCAGAACATTGACGGCGATCGGCGCGAACACCGGTTCGGCGAACCCGCCCAGGGAGCGCACGAGCTGGAAAGCGGTGGTGCTGCCATCGCCCACGCCGAAGCTGGCCTGCGTCACGACGCTGTCGGCCGGATCGGTGTAGGCGAACACGCGCGCGCTGCCGCGCATCTGGTTGAACAGCCCCAGCACCGCCTGCCATTCCGCGGCCGAGGCATCGGAGCGCAACACGTCGAACGTGAGTTCGTAGCGCCAGGTCGGATACGTCCAGAGCTCCTGGCGAGTTTCCTGGCCGCTGATGCTGGGCTGCTTGAGAGTGGACCAGATCGGCGTGCGCTTGCGCGGCCAGCCCACCACCGACAGCGCGGGGAAGGTGCCGATCGTCATGAGGAGCGCAGGCTCGGGTTGAGGCTGAGATGCTGCTGCATCGCCTTGGCGAGCTGCGGCATGACAGATTTGAGGGCGCCCATCATGCCGGGCCCGTCCATCGCGCTGGCATGGATGTTGATGGTCGGGCCGCCGCCGCCGAGCGAGGCCCCGTTGCGCATAGCGTCCGCCTGGAAGGCCGGCACGATCATCTCGCCGGCATGCACCTGCGCGATCATGTTGGACGGCAAGTTCCACGCGCCGACGTCGAACGAAGGCAACTGGCCGCCGAACGCCGTCACGGCCGCGTAGGCGACGCCCGCAGCCGCTGGCGCGAGGACGGGACCGATGACGGGGATTTCCGCGACAGCCGCATAGGCGCCGGCCGCAGCCTTGGCTGCATCCCCGGCGATGCTCGCCGAGTTGGCGGCCCGTTCGGCGACCGCGCCTTCCTTGGCCGCGACAGTCTGCGCCAGCACACGCGCTTCGCTGCCCGCGACGGTCGCGGCCGTCTTCGATGTTTCCATGCCCAGCCACTGCGAAATCATGGCAGCTATAGCGCCACCCAGGCCGTCGCCTTTCTCCACTGCGGCGCGTGCTGCGTCCCCGGCCCTGGTCGTTGTTGTCTTTGCCAGCTCCATCGCGGCCCATTTGCTGACCACCGATGTCGCGAGCTGCACCACGGATTGCAGGACCGAGCTCGCCATCTGCTGCTCGGCCTTCGCCACGGTCGTGCTGCCAGTTGCGAGGCTGCTCACCATTCGCTCACCAGACGATGCGATGCCGTCGAACGCGCGGGCGTAGGTTTGGGCGCTCCTGGCCGCGTCCCGCTGCTGCTGCTCGGCGATCCGAAGGTCGATCGTGCCGATCTTGTTCTGGAAGGTCTGATAGAGCAGCTCCCGCTGATCCATCGCCTTCTTGTATTCCGCCGTCCCCTTGGTGAGCGTGGCGATGAACGTGTCGAGCCGGCCGAGCTCGATCTGGCTTTCCTGCTCGGTGGCGGTCCGCGTCGCCTGCAGCTCGTCCGCCTTGCCGCGCAGCCCGGCCACGGCCTCGGCATTCAGGCGCTGGATGGTGCCCTGGAGCTGCTTGTCACCGAGCTTGTTCTGCTCATCGATCGCCTTCAGCTGCTCGGCCAGCATCTTCAGGCTGTGCTCGCGCTGATAGGTCTCCTCGGCCTTCAGCTCCCGCTGATATTCTGCGCTCATCACGCCATAGGCTGTGCGCAGCACCTCAAGCTTCTGCTGCTCGAGCTCGCTCCACTTCGTGAAATCATCCTTGTTGGCCGCCTGCATGGCGGACAGTTCGGCGATCTGCTCCTGCGTGGATTTGTGCGCGCTGCGCACGCCGGCCCGGTCCGCTGCCTCCTTGTCGCGCAGCCTCGCCTCGTTGAGCTGCATCTCAGCCTGCGTCAGGCGCTTCTTCGCTTGGAACTTCTGCTCATCGGTCAACTGGTCGCCGGCGAGCACCTTGCCCCAGTACTGCACCTCGTTGGCCAGTTTCCCCTCGGTCGCGGCCTTCGATGTCTTGGCGGACTGCACGATCAAATTGTTCTGTTCTGCCAGCGCCTCTTCCTGCCTCTGAAGCCAACTGGTATCGCCGCGTTCACGCATCGAGGCGCGGTTCGCCTCCGCCACATGCAGAGCGTTCTCAACGTCCTTCCTCGCCGCAGCGTCTACGGTCTGCGCTAGGCGCGCCCGCAACGCATCTATGGTCTTGTCGAGCTCGATCTCCTCTACCTTGTGGGCGTTGAGCTTGGCCTGCTGCTCATCCAGCTGCGCGTCCTGCGGCGAGCGCGCAGGCTCGGTCAGCTTCAGCTTCTGCTGCGTCCCTGGGTTGAGGATGGCCGCCAGCATCGGCGCATCGTTCATGATCTGCGCGCTTTGCCGGGCCTCGCGATTGGCGGCAGAGACTGCGTTATATTGGTCGACGTAGCGGTCTTTCAGCCGCTCGATGAGAAGCCCCTGTGCGCCGGCGAGATCGTTCGTGCGGGCGAAGCCTTCGATCGCTTCGCGCTGCTGTGCGTTTCCGAAGAGATCGTTCTCCTCGAAGATGCGCTTGATCCCATTAACGCTGCTTGAGGCCTTGGCGAAGCTGGCGGCGAATTTCTCGATGGGCTCCCCGTCTGTCGCGGCATGGAGCGCCGGAACCAGTTCCGCCAGCTTGACCCGGGTGTCTTCGACCGTGTTCGGTATACGCATGAACTCGGCTGCGATGCCGCGCGCAGCAGAGCTTCCGATATCGCCCGTGGTGCGCAGCCGGTCTGTCAGCGCTTTCGCCGCAATCGTCGTGGCCTCAGGATCGCGGCCCATCAACACCATCTGGTTGTTGAGCGCGCGCGCCTCTTCAGCCGCATGATGCAGGTATTCGGCGAAGTGATAGACCGCCATACCCAACCCGAACACGCTGGCCGCGGCGATGCCGGCATAGGCGGACACGTTGCTGAGCAGTTCGCCCATCACAAGCAGCGAGCCGGCGAACCGGCTGGTGTTGCCCATCATCATCTCGTGCCCCAGCACGATCAGCTCGCGGGTCACGCCATGCGAGGACGCGCCCAGGCCGTTCGCGGCATGCGCAGCCTCCTCGTTCGCGGCCTTCAGCGCCTTCACCTCGTTGGTCTGATCGCCCAGCGCCTGGCGGAACACGTCCGCGGCTTCCGCGGCTGAGCGGCTTTCGCGGGATACGCCGGTGGTGGCGTCGATCAGCGCGCGCAGATCCTGTGTGGCTCTCGAGGTTGCGGCCGAGGTGGTGCCCATCACGGCGGACCATGCCTGCGTCGCCTGCGCCACCGCGTTCGTGGCGGCGGAGTTGGCATTCAGCGCGGCGGTGCTGGCGGCAAGGTTCGTGGTGGTGGTCGCGACCTGGCCGGACAGACCGCCGAGTGCCTGCTGTGCGCGGCGGCACGCGGCCTCGAAATCCGCCGTGCTGCCGCCAAACCCGATCGTGACCTGCGTGTCGCTCACAACATCCCCTTACCGGATCGTGCCGGGCTGGCCGGGCGCCACGCCGAACATTCCCATCAGCTCCGCAATCGCCGCGTCCTGGTTCGCCGTGGCCTTGGGCTTGGGCTTGATCCCCAGATATCCGGCCACCATCAGCGACACCGGCGGGTGATCGGCCCAGTGGCGCCACATCGCCGCGTATTCCCGCAGTCCCATCTCACGCTCCACAACGCCCCAGCTGCCGCAGCCGAAGGCGACCAGCTCGGCGATCAGATCGTCGATGCGCTCGGCGGTGAGCTGGTCGCCAGTGCTTCCCCCGTCCGCTGCACCAGGCCCGCGAAGCTCAGGATGTCGCCGAAGCGGAACGCCAAGGTGCCGGCCTCGATCCAGGTCATCGTGGCTTCGAGATCGTCCGACGTGCGGCCGAGGATCGGCGCCAGGATGCCGATCATCATGCCGCGCATCTCGACCTCGCTGCCGACGGTCTGCATCTGCTCCAGCAAGGGCGCGATCTTACGCACTACCGCAAAGCTCACCGGCTTCAGCTCGACGGCCTCGCCGCCGATCAGGATGATGGGAGCGGTCATGGCCTTACTCCGACAGCGTGAGGGTGCCGACGTTGCCGAGGATGTCGGCGCAGGCCTCGAAGTCCAGCTCCGGGATCGTCCAGTCGTCCTGCTTCGTGGCGAAGTTGAGCTTGCTGGTGGCGCAGCTGTTCAACGTCAGCGTCAGAACCTTGCCCTGGAAGCTGGTGCTGAACACGTTCTTGAACGTGGGGATCACGCCCATCGTCACCTGGCTGATCGTGATCGTCTGGCCGGTGGTGGCGGTGTACGTGTAGCTCAGCTGCACTGCGGCCGAGGCATCCGCCGCCGCGAAGGTGTAGATGCCGGCGGCGCTCACCGAATACTGCCCGACCGTCGGTGCCGTGGTCACCTTGGCGAACGGCAGGCCGGTCGCGGCATAGAACACGCCCAGATCGTCTTTGAACGTGGCGGCGTTGGCCGCCGTGACGGTGTAGGCGACGGACGCCGGCACCGTCCCGGCCTCGCCGATCGCCGTCAGCACCTGGCCCGTCGCCATGGTCTGGCCGAAGAACAGATCGTTGAACAAGCGGCCGTTGATGCGCGCGAGCTTGGCCTTGCCCATGATCTTCGTCTTGCCGCGCGCGAACGCCACGGCGAACTGGCTCTGGCCATAGAGCGACTTCAGGTCCCCGCTGAAATCCACAGAGATGTCCTGCAGGATGCCCATCGGCACCGGCGTGGAGTTGGCGACGTCCGTGCGGACGCCGAAGGAAAAGCCGGACCCGAAGCTCAGCTGCATGACATGGTCTCCTCAAGGGCCTGGCGCAGGGCGGGCAACGCCGCCACCAGGTGGTTGTAGGCATCGGTGGCCCGCGTGACGGGGGAGCTGGCGATGTGCCCGTCGAGCCAGCGGGACACGACGGCGTCCCAGTGCTCGATCTGGCTGCAATGCGCACCCACTGCCTCTGAAACCGCGTTCAAAGGGGTTTCAGAGGGCGTTTCAGCGGGCGTTGAAACATCTGACATCAGGGGCTCCATCAGGGCAGCAGCATGGTGACGGGGATGCCGGCGGCGGCGCGGCTGGTCTTGATCGCCTCGAACGTCTCGATCACGCCTTCGATCCAGGCATGGGCCACCACGCCGCCCAGCGTCTGCTGCGCCGCGATGCCGGTGGGTGCGAGAGCGGCCTCGATCGCATCGAGCAGCGTGTTGAGCTGGATGCCGGAGGCGACGTGCTGATCGGGGCTGGAGACGTAGAGGAACAGCCGCGCGCCCAGCGTCCGGCGCGGCGGCAGACCGGCCTTCACCTGGCGCGTCTGCTTGTCCAGCGTCACGAACAGCGCCGGCAGCTCCGGATCGTTCATATCGTCCAGCGTGCGCAGCCGGCGGGACAGCGTGACGATCGGGCCGCCGCTCGTGCTCAGCAGCGGCAGGAGCTTGGCGAACAGCGCGGTGTAGGCGGCCTCGCGGCTCATGCCACACCCGCCACGGCCTGGGTGAGTGCGGCGCGAATGCCGTCCGCGCGCTCGGCGAGGGTGGAGCGGAGATAGGAGCGCTCCGGCATCACCACGCGTTTCACTGTCACCCACTGGCCGTTGATCTGGAACCGCAGCGCCAGCGCGTTCTTCGGTTCGATCACGCCGCCATATTCGTGGATGCGGGCATAGGGCGTGTTGGCGCCGACGATGCCCATCACGCTGGAGCCGTCTTCCACCACCTGGCTGAAGATGCTGCTGACCAGCAGGCCGGAGCGCTGGTTGAGCACCTGGCCGGACAGCTTGGTCTCGATCACAGCGGCCTCGAACAGCAGTGCCTCGGTGGTGATCGCGGCGGTCAGCCGGTTGCTCGCGGCGTCGCCGAGATGCTGGAGCTCGACCACCACCTCGTCCAAGCGGCCGGCCTCGATGGTGAGCTCGTCGCTCATCGCGGCACCACGGCGCGGTATTGGCTGAGGATCGTGGCGACCTGAGCCGGCATGTCCTTCAGCGAATAGGATGTGGTCTCGCCGTCCGCATGCACGCTGGTCAGGCCGATGCGCGAGCGTTCGCGGTAGCGCATCGCCACCAGCTCGATCACTGCCTGGGAGATATCGGCCGGGATCGTGGCGAAGCCGGCGCTGTAGCTCAGCAGGACGTTGGAGTTGCCGCGGCAGAATTCGTAGCCGAACAGCAGGATGGATTTGCCGGCCAACCACCAGCCGGGCTGCATGAAAGCTGGCGCGGCCGGCACCACCGTTGTGTCGACCGTGACGCCCGAGACCGACACGATCGGCCGGACATAAGGCGTGATGCGGTTGAGGCCGTTGCCGTCGCGCACCTCGGAATAGGCCGTCACCCCGAGCGTGCGATCGCACCAGGTCTCGACGAAGGTGCTGGCGGCGGTGAGCAGACGCGTGAGCAGGGCTTCGTCGGTGTTGCCCGACGCCAGCCCCAGCCACGCCTCCACATCCGCCAGCGCCGCCAGGGCCATGGCTCAGCCCCTCTTCTTGCCGGCGCGGTCCGCCATTTCGGCGGCCCACTTCGCCTCAAGCTCGGCGACGCGGGCCTCCAGATCGCCGAGGCGGTCATGGGCCTTCGCGGGCGCATCGAACGGCTCGCGCGCGCAGCCGTGGCTGAGCGCCTGATCGACGTGGGCGGCCGGCACCGTCACGGTGCCGTCGGCTGCCACCTCGTGGACGTCGTCGCCGATGTGCAGGCTGTGCAGTCCCGGGCGGGCGTGAAGCTTCACCTTGACCATGTCAGCCGTTCCCGATGTTGGTGATCATGCCGTAGGCGGCGGGGAAGTAGTTCTGCAGCACGCCGTCGAACGACACGCTGAACTCCACCTTCCGCTTGGTCTGCGGCCATACCTCGGCGCGGTAATCCTCGCGCAGGCGCTTCACCAGCGGCGCATCCACCTCCGACATCGGATACGGGATCTGCTCGCTGTCGAAGAAGATGGTGCCGGGCGGCAGGTTGGGATGCAGGCGCACGGCCAGCGGCTTCGAGCCACTGAGCGTGAACTTGTTCAGATAGCTGGTGACCAGGTCGCCACCGGTGATGTTGCCCTGGTTGCTGTTGATCATGAAGCGCTGGCCACCGCTGGTGCCGGCCGTCAGCACCTTCTGGGTGATGTTCTTCGCCTCCTGGCTGGAGACCCAGATCGTGTCCGGGCTGAGTCGGTAATTGTCCCAGAAGGCCTGTAGCGCGGTGTCGATCTCGACCACGGCGCCCTTGTTGTCGCCCGTGAGCGGCGTGCCGGTGCCGGCGGTGCCGGTGGCCATGGCGGCGAAGTAGCCGCCGTAGCCGGTCTTGGCCACCTGCGTCAGCACACCGTCATAGACCAGGCCGTTCGTGCTGTAGTCGCTCGCGCCCAGCGACGATGCCAGCTGCGTGCCGGTGCCGGCGGCGGTGGTGATCACCGTGCTGTTGATCGTGGTGATCGCGCCGAGCGTTTCTGAGCCGGACGCACCCCAGAACCAGGCATAGGCCGCCGTGCCGGCGATCGCCGCGGTGCTGGCCGAGATGGAATGCGCGGTGCCGGCGTCGTTCGCGGTCGTGACCACCTTCGCGGTGGACGGGATGCCCGATCCGCCGCCGTAGGTATCGGTGGTGCCGTCCGCGTTGGTGCGGGTCACCTGGCGCTTGATGCCGCCGGCCACCGAGCCGGAGACATAACCCTGCAGCGACAATGGCACCACGATGATCGAGACGGCGGTGTTGAAGTTGATGGCGCCGCCGGTGGTGATGTCCGCGGCCGTCGGCGTGGCGGGCTTGCCGAGCGCGTTGGAGGTGTTGCCCCAGAGGTCGAGCAGCTCCTCGCCGAGCATTGTGGCCCACAGCAGATGCGTCTGGGCTGCGGCCAGCAGGTCCATGAAGCCGCCGGCGGCCAGCTTGGCGGCGCGCGTGACACTGTCTTCGAGGCCGAGCTGCTTGTAGCTGGCGTAGTAATCGGCCGTGGTGCTGGACATCACCGCGCCGCGGTTGCCGTCCGACAGGCCGAGCTCGACGGCGGTGGTGTTGATGCCGGTGAAGGCGCGCCAGTTGGCCTGGATGCTGCCATCGGCCATGCGGCGCGGGATACGGTTGCGCAGCGGCGTCAGCACCGGGACGAGAAATTTCGCCGGGCGTTCCAGCGAGTAGTTGGTGATGCCGGAGACGGCCGAGCTGGCCTGGGTGAAGGCCTTGGCAAGATCGGAACTCGCGATCGACTGACGGGTCTGGTCGATGCTGTCCTGGGTCACGGCGGCGAGGAGGGCACTCATGCTGGGGTCCTTCTGGGTCAGGCCGACAGGCGGCCGGTCATGGCGAGGCGGGTTGCGACGGCGGCTTTGGCCAGGCCGTCCGGCATGGCATGGAAGGCTGCGAGTTCGGGATCGCCGGCGGAGGACGGCGCGATGTCCTCACCGCGCCCGACGGCGCGCAGCCGCACGCCGCCCGGCTGCGGCATGGCACGCAGCCGCTCCAGCTCGGCGCGCATGCTGTCGGTGGCGGCGTTGGCCTTGGCCAGGCTCTCGCGCGCGGTGGCGAGCTCGGTGACGGTGTTGATCACCATCCCCATCACATCGCCGGGCAGCCGCGCGCCTTTCATCATCGGATCGTCATCGTCAGAAACGATCTCGACGACCGGCTTGGGCATGGCCGGCAGCTGCGCCACGGCGGCGGACAGACTGGCCACGGCCTCCATCGTTTCTTCGCCGGCCATCGCCTGGAAGATCGCGGCACCCTCGGCGATCCAGGCGGACAGCCGCGCCGGGATCGCGCTGCCATCGCCTTCCCAACCGGCTTCGCATGTCACGTCCGCAGCGAGGCTGGTGAGGCTGTCGATCAGGCTGGCCATGCGGGAGACGCTGTAGAGGCCCTTGATCATCATGGTGGGCGGGCGCCACGCCTCCGGCAGGGACGCCGCAAGGCCCAGTGCCTCGGCCCGCGCGATCACATGCGCCTGGGCGTCCGCATCGGCGGCCTTCAGTAGCACCAGCGAGGCCGCCTCGATGTCGGCGAGGGCTGCGATCGGGAACCGGCCATCCGCCATGGCCACGCCCTGCGCGGCCAGATCACGGCGCGTCGCCGGGTTCCAGAGATGCGCCGCCTCGGCCGGGGCGTTCATGGCCGAGGTGTCGCCGAGTGCCTTCGCCAGATCATCAGCCGCGAGGCCGATCACGAGAGCGCCGAGCTCGGCCGGGGATTGCGCGGCACCGAAGGCTTTCAACAGATCCAGCGTGTCGGGCGATACGCCCGGTTGCGCCGGTTCAATGAACGAGACGGCCTGCTCGCCGCCATCGGCCTTGATCAGCGTGAACGTCGCATTCGGGTTGCAAGGCGTATCGACCAGCGACAGCTCGTGCATGCTGGTCACCGAGAAGCGGCGGATCGTGCCGTCCATGCGCCTGGCCGCTTTGCCGCCGGGCGAGATGCCGGTGTAGACGCCCTTGAGAACCTTCTCCCACTCGCCGTCGTCCACCACCTCGATGTCGAAGGAGATCGCCCGCGTGTCATCGTCAAAGGCGATCTCGCGCACGACGCCGGCGGCTGTGCCCAGCGGGAAGCCCGCGTGCATGCCGCGCACGTTGCCCTTGCTCAACCCCTGGCTGGCGGCGAACTGCTCATCGGACCATGCCTGCACCACCGGCTTGCTCGCCGCGTAGTCCATCGCCTCGCCTGCTCGATCGACGCTCTCGTCGAGCGACGCAATGACGCGACGGCTTGTCGCGTCGGCCTTGCGGAGCGGAAAGATCAGCATGCGGCCTCCTGTGGATCGGAGGCCAGAATGGCTGTCTGCGGCATGCCGGATCAGTCCGGCCGACAGCACCCGAACCGCAGATTTTGGGAGGCCGATTTTTCGCCCGCTGGCGGCGCTGTGGGTTTGGCCGCTTCAACGGGACGATCGATGCCCCAAAATCGGCTTAGAACCGTCTAACGGCATCTAATGACGTATGTCCGCGTCTAAGCGGACCGGCGCCTGTCACCCAGCGGACAGACGGGCCGCCTGGAACGGCAGCCGGGCCAGCCGGCGGGACCATCCAAAGCCGTAGATGCGCCAGGTCGGCAGCTTCGCCATGAAGTCCATCCGCTCGGCCAGAACGTCGATCGCCAGGTCCTCGCCCGGGCCATTGCCGGCGCGGCGACGCACGGCGGCCATGGTGCCGTCACCGATATCGCCATCGACATCGGTGCCCGCGGCTTCCTGCAGCCATCGCGCCGCGCGCCCCACGCCGTTGTTGAACGCGGCATCGAGCGTCATCAGCGCCACGGCCGGCGGCAGTTCGTCGCCACGGATCGGCTTCCAATAGGCGAAGCGGGTGAGCTCGCGCGCCTGGTCAAGCGTGAGGTCGCGCACCAGCGCCGGATAGCGCGGCGCCAACGCGGCCGGCAGCGCCTTGCGCGCATCGCAGTAGCTCGCCGTGTCGATACCGTAGCGCGTGCCGCCGAGCGTGCCGACGCCGACAGCGCCGCCGGTCCAGTTGCCGCTGTCCTCGCGGCTCATGTCCAGCCCGTCATCTTCACAGATGAACTGCCCGGCACCGATCGCCCTGCCGGACCAGGCGGACGGGTCCAGCGGATCGGCGCCGACCTCGTGCACCATCAGGGCCGCGAAGCATTGCTCGAAGATGGTGGCGGGCATCAGGCTCTCCTGCAATCGAGGTGGGCGAGGGCGACGGTGGGCGTACAGCCCATGCGCAAGGCCGCGTGATCGGCGCTGAGCGGATCCGCCGGATTGATCGCGGGCCGCAGCGCGCGCGGCAGGCTGGTGCGGAAGCGCCACGCCATCACGGCCACCTGGTGCCGCTCCTGCGGTGTCAGTGCTTCCGGCAGCCGCAGGCAGACGGATCGCGCGAACCGGTGATCCGCCCCGCCGGGCGCCAGGCGCAGCCGCGCCAGGGCCGCCATCCGCTGTTCGAGCAACGCCAGATCGACATGCTCCATACGGGCGATGTCGTCCTCGTCGAGCTCGGCCGGCCTCATGACGGCTTGCTCACGCCGGGCACCATCACGCAGTAGCAGGCCGGGTGAAACGGCGGCGCGAAGCCCACTTCCCAGCTGTCCTCGATCGGGATGGCGCCTTCCAGCACGGCCGAGCGGCAGGCGATGCAGTGGTTCTCGTTCATGCCGAGGATCACCCGCTTGGTGATCGCCACGCCGCTGAGCCGGGAGCTCGCGCGCCAGCTGTCGATCTTGCCGAGGGACTGCGCCCGCTTCAGCTCGGTGCGCGCGATCAGCAACGCGCGATCCTCGCTGAAGGCATGATCGGCCACGATCCGGTCGATCAGCTGCTGGGTGCTCCACCCCTCGGCGATTGCCTGACTGACCACCCGGTTGAGCGCCGCGCGCGTGGTGTCGCTTACGCCGCGCACCAGATCGGCGGCCTGGGCCTGCGCCGCCGCGATCGCATGCGGGTTCGCCAGCCGCGTGGCGTCCTTCACGGTGATGCCGGCGATCTTCGCCAGATCCTGCATGCCCTCGCTCACACCGGCCGTGGCGGCCGTCTCCAACATGGCCGAGCTGCTGGCCTGCACCGCTGGCCACGGCATCGCGGCCACCGCCTTGTCGATCGCCTCCGTCACATTCTGCGGCACCGCCGGGGCGCCGGTGTGGACGGCGCGCGGGGCGAGCTGGTCCGCGATGCGCGACGCGTCCGCCAGATCATCGAAGGTCGAGGGCTCATCGGCCGGCTTGTCACCGGTCTCGTCGCCGGCCGCCTTCTGCATGCTGTCCGGCAGCAGCGCAGCGATGGCCTGCGCCACACGCGGGGCCTCGTGCGCCAGGAAATGAGACCAGATTGCCCCCAGCCGCGCATCGTCGCCGGCGGCCTTCAGCAGCTGCTCCTGGGCATCCGCCTCATCCGGCTTCGGCGCATCCGCCCCGCCCATCACCGGCCCGCCGTTATGGCCGATCTGCGGCGGCGGTGGTGGCGGAGCCAGTGCTACGGACAGCGGCACGGCCCCGGTCGGCGTGTAGATCAGATTGACATCGCCACCCTCGATCGGGTCGCGTCCGATATCCGCCAGCACCTGGTTGATCGTCAGCACGCCCACCTTGAGGTAGCCGGTCGAGACCGTCATCTGCTCGGCCGGGTTCGTCTCCATTTCCTCGTGCCAGGCGAACTCGATGTCGTGCCAGCCCCAGCCGGCCACGATGCACCGGTCGATCACCCGCTTCACCCACTGCATCAGCGGAGCGAGGCCCTCGGCATTGGCCATGCCGGAGGCGGTCTCGGCCGTGGCACGGTTGATCTGCTTCACCGCCCATTGCGGCGAAACGCTGAACGCGTAGCTGACGATGCGCGCCAGCCACTCGTCGAACTCATCCTTGAGGGCTGCTTCCTTGGTCTGGGTGAACCCCTTGGCAATGCCGCCCGGCACGAACCGCACCCGCCGCCGCGACGCCTGATCCCCAGTCAGCAGCTCGTCCCAATAGCGCTGGAAGTCGCCGATCTGCTCGACGGACCAGGTCTCCGGCACGCCGGCCAGCGCATCGGGGATCGTGCCGGCGGTGTAGTATTCGAGCTGATGCAGCTGCCGCCGCAGCGCGACGTTCACCGTCATCGCCACCTGCTGCACCTGAGACAGGCCGTAGAGCTTGTAGGAACGCAGGTTGCGCGGGAGGTAGAGCAGCTCCTCGCGCGTGTAGTTCACCGCCGGCAGACCCTTCAGCACCTGCTGATAGGCCGGCGCCGGCGGCAGCGGCGTCCGCCCGAAATCGTCGATCACCCGCTTGATCGTGCCGCCATCCACGAACTCGAAGCCGTAGATGCCGCCGCCCATGGTCCGGCGCGGGAACAGCGTGGCGGCATCGAGCACGAACATGTCGTCCAGCAGCGGTCTGATCCACTCTTCCCAGCAATGCTCGCCGTCCGGCGTCTCGAAGAACGCCGCGAGCACGCCCAGCCGCTTGTCCGGCGTCTTGCCCCGCGCCGATTTGTCCTTCAGCTGGAACTGCCAAGTCTGGCCGCAGAGCTGATCCTTCCGCGTCTCGATCACCAGGCGCAGCACGTCGCAGTTCTCGGCCAGCGCGCGGAGCTGCTCGGCCGAGACGTCCTCGTCCTGGCGCGGGCTGGTGGTGAGGTTGGTGGCTGTCGGGAAATCGAACTGCCGGCCGCCGATGCCGGGCGGCGCCTGTGGCGCAATCGGCTCGGCGGGGCCGAACCAACTGGGGCCACGGCCCGTGACGGCATAGACCACAGCGGTAGCCAGACGAGAGAACAGCGCGGGCTTGCCGGGCGCGGGCACATTGCCGGGCTGCGTCGTGTCGCTCATGTGAGCGCTCCTGCATGGGTTTCAGGGGCGGCCTCGCGCGCCTTCATCGCGGCGTGCTGCTGGCGCATCCATTCCAGCATCCCGTCAGCCGGCTTGGTGATGAACGGATCGGCGCCGGCGATCGCCATCATCCCGGCCCAGGCGCGGTCGGCGTGGCCCTCGCCGTCACGATCGGCGACTAGGCGCGGCATGCCGGTCTCGCTGGTGATCTTCTTGATCTTGTGCAGATCGGCCCGCAGCTTCGGATCGCCCGCGGGAATGCGCAGCTTGCGATCCTCGAACGCCATCTTCGCGGCGCTCGCCACGTTCATCCGCACGGCGCCGTTGAGATGCAGGCCAATCACCCGGCCGCGCCCGTAGCGTGCCTTGGCATCCTCCACCGGCTTCTCGCCCATGCCGGTCTGGTCCATCACCAGCCGCTCGACGGTGTAGCGCCCCATCAGCCGCTCGATCTCGGCATCCTGCGCCGCGAAGCTCGCGCCCTTGAGCGTCACGATCTCGCGCGTCCACATCACATCGCCCAGCAGCTCCAGCACCCAGGCGACCCAGAGGTCGTTCCGGCGCGCGATGTCGTTGCCGATGAACACCCGGCCGCCCTGGTAGCCTTCCGGCCTTCCTGCGGCCTCGTCCTCGCACTGGGTAATGATGTCGTAGCTCAGCCAGGCGCTGCTTTCGTCCAGGAACTCCAGCAGGAATTCTTGCCGCCACAGATCCTCGTCACCGGCGTTGCGGTGCAGCTCCTCGATGTCGCGTGGCAGGCCGTCCGCCACCGCCTGGTTGATGTCCACCAGGTGGCGGGACCAGCCATCGTCCGCGCCGGTCATCAGCTCATAGAACTTGTTCTGCTTGCCGTTCGGCGTGCTCACCACGCGCAGCTTGAGCCCGGGCTTGGAGATCACCGGGAACAGCGCGCGCCAGATCGCCCGGCTGTCCCGGTGAAACGCGAACTCGTCGAGCATCACGTTGGCGGAGAAGCCGCGCGCGGTGTCCGGATTGGCGGGCAGCGCCGTGATTTTGCTGCCGGACGGGAAGGTCACCTCGGCGGCGCGATGCGTCGCGTCATCGATCTTGAGGTCGAACTCCATGATCTCGCCGGCCAGGCCATAGGCCTTCATATGCGGGCGCACGCCTTCGTTCAGCGCCTCGAACGCCTGACGCTCGCCGCGCGACAGGATGATCCAGCGGGTGCGGCCCTTGTTGAGCTCGTGATCGACGCAGTCGTCGGTTGCTTCCAGGGTGGTGGTAAAGGTCTTGCCAGTCTGGCGGGCGAACATGCCGATCTTGAACCGCGTGCGATCCTTCAGCCAGCGCACCTGGTAGGGATAGAGCAGGCCGCTCATGCTTCGCCCGCATACAGCGCGCGGATGCGGGCGATCATCTCGGCCGGCGTCAGCGCCTCGGCCGTCGCTTCCACCTCAACCTGCGCGATCTTCTTCTCCAGCTCGGCGACGAGTTCCTTCTTCAGCCGCAGCGTCTTCTCAAGGTCGGATTTCTCGGCCGAGGACAAATTGGCGAGCGCCTTGGTCAGAAACTGCAGGTCCTTCGCGTTGAGGTTCACCGCCCCTTCCGGATCGACGCTGGCGACCAGCAGGCGCGTCAGCAGCGACTGCATGACGCGGATGTTGAGCCGGGCCTGTCGGTTCTCGGGTTCCTCGCCGATGCGGCGCACCAGCCCCTCGGACATCGCCTGCCCTTCGGAGATCAGCCCGGCCAGCGCATCGAGCCCCTGGACATGGCGATGCAGGCCGGAGCGGGACGGCAGGCCGTCTTCGTCCAGCCCCATCTTGCTAAGATAGACCAGGATTTCATCAAGCGTGTGGCCGTCCTGGCGCAGGCGCGTGATGGCGTCCCGGACGTCGCTCGGCAGTTTGTCAACCTTGGACGGGCGCGGCATCAGCCGGGCGCCAGCCGCCAGCGCGACTGCTCCACGCCCGAAACGGCAATCCGCCCTTCGGCCGCCATCCGGCCGCGATCGGTCAGCGTGACCATGATCGCGTCATCGTTGTCGAGCGCGATGCACTCCTCATCGGCGAGAAACGCCAGGTCCACCGCGTAGGTGCTGCGGCGGTCCCGCGCGAAGCCGCCATGCTCCAGCGCCACGTAGATGACATCGGCCGGCGTCTCAGCGCCGATCCGCGCGAGCAGCCGCAGGATGAACACTCGTCGCGCTGCGTCCAGATCGGTTTGCAGGCTCATGCCCGGCCGGCTTTCAACGCACCGGCCTTCAGCGCGCCGTCCACAAGCACGTTCAACGGGCGTTCAATGCGCTCCAGCAGCTCGTGAACGCCTTGCACCTCCACGCGGATGGCCTGGGCCGTGCCTTCCAGGCGCGTCATCCGCTCGCGGAGATCGGAGATCTCGCTGCTGCTGGGCATGTGCTTCATGTCGGTTTCCAGCACGCTGATCCGCGCGCCCTGGGCGTCCATGTCCTCGCCCAGTGGCCCGATCGTCTCGGCCATATCCTTATGCGTCACGAGTGACTGCCGAATGACCCACCAGGCGGCGCCACTGAAAAGGCCGACGAAGCCGCCGATGAGCGTCAGAACGTCCACCCAGAACCGGGCGGACGAGGGGATGTCTTGAAGCAATTCTTTCTCCTGACCGATCATGGCGTGGGCGGGGGAACGGATGAGGACGCGGGGGCCGCGCCGGCGCAGGCGCGGACCACGGCGCGCAGCGCCGCGTAATCCGCCATGAAGCGCGGCAGCACCGAGGTGGGTGGCAGCGCTTCGAGCTCGTCCGCGGCCCGGGTCTGGTCCACCAGGTCGTATTCGACGAGCGGCGGGCAATCCGGCTCAGAAATGCCCGGCGCGCAGCTCGCGAGCCACAGCAGCGGGATCATGAGGCGCAGCGGTTTCGGCCACGAGTTCGGCATGGGTCACCTTGTCGGTTATGGCCAAATCCTTGGCCTGCTGCGCCGTGGCGCCGGCGCTGCGCAGGGCGGAGATGCCCCACACAGCGCCGCACACCACGGCCAGGGCGGCCGCCGCATACACGGCCGCCGAGATCCCGGCCGGGATCACTTCGCAGCGGGTGTGGGGACGGCCACCGGCGCGGGCGCCGGCTTCAGATTGCCGATGAAGTGGATGGCGCCGTAGATCACCGAATAGACCGTGGAGCTGGCCGTGGTCGGCGCCGGCAGCAGCAGCAGCACGGCGGTCGCGATCGCGATGACGAAGGTGATGTAGGGGATGATGCTGGCATAGGGCGTGGCGGCCAGCAGGGATACGATGTCCATGGGTGCTCTCCTGGGTGGGAGCCTGACCCTAGAAACCTGTGCTCGCGCGTATCAGTCCGGCCGACGCCACATGAAGGCGGCGCGGCCGATGGTCAGTCCGCCTGATGCGACGCGATCGCGGCAGCGGTCGCCACAGTCGATCCGCGCGGCACGACGTGAACGCTTCTGCCGCATCGTGCCGCGATCTGCCCGAGCATTGCGGCGTGCGCGCCGACGCAGGGCCAGCCCAACGACTGAGCCTCGTGATCGTCCGACGCGATCCCCAGCTCGATGACGACACCGCCTGGATGTCGCGCGATCACGTCCAACGCCTGATCGGCACCCTTCTCGATGAGCCGATACAGCGCCCGCAGCTCGGCGAGGATGCCGTCTTTCACCGGATTGCGTCCAGATGCCCAGGATTTCACGGTGTCGGGTCGCACGCCGAGAAAGTCAGCGGCCTCTCTTTGCGAGAGGCCGCACCGGTCGAGCAGCAGGGCAAATGCTGTGATCACCGGATTACGTGGCCGCGCAGCCCGCAAATGCGGCTCTCGCCAAGCCACGCCTCCACGATGTCGCCCCGGTGATCGGTCCCGACGTGACTTCCCTTCGGGAGAAGGGCGGTCGCGCCAGCGGCGACGCGACGGGCGTTTTCATGAACAACGAGCGCCTCGCGAATGGTGGTCGCGTCGATCCACGTTGTCTGATTGGTGCGAGCGTTGGTGATCAGGAATTCGGTCATCTCAGGTTCTCCACCTCGTCCAGCGGGCCAATCCCACTGGGCATCGTCAAAATACACGACCCGTGTATTTCGTCAATATCCGTCTTCGTCAGGCGTCCGTCAGACGAAGCCCGCGCCGATCGGGCGCAAACCCGAAATCCAGCTGCGGGCGATCGCCCATCGGCGCGGCATCGCGCCCACCGCGCCGCCCGCCGATCCCATAGCGCCGGCCCACGCCGCGGATCGCATCTGTGATCTCCACACCCGCAGGATCGAACCCTTCCAGCAGCCGCGTCACCCAGCGCGGGCCGAGCTCCAGCTTCTGCGCGATCTGGGCATTGTTGCAGCCCAGCACCTTCAGCGCCCGCGCCTCGAACCAGTTCAGCGGGCCCTTGCAACTCGGCACCAGGCGCTCCTCGCCGCCCAGGCGCTGGCAGATCAGCTGCGCCGCGCGATGCCCCACGCAGGCCGCGATCGGGTGCGAGGAATAGATGCGCTGCGGGAAATACACCTTCCGGCCGCTGAACGTCCGGGCGAAGCGCAGCGTCAGCGGCAGGCCGACGAGATCGCAGATCTCGCCGAGCAGCGCAGGCAGCAGGTTCACCGGAAATTCGAGCGCGGCCATGATCAGCTCCGTCGGCTGGAATAATCGGGGGGCAAAACCGTCACGATCATGGCGTGCATCGGTTCATAGACCACGCGAACGCCCCGCCCATCCGGCAGGCGCACCAGCCACAGCTCGCGGCCAAACCGCTGGCGCTGCAGCAGGATCGCGGTGCTGCGGTCACCCGCGAGCGTGAGAACGATGTCCGCCACCATCGCGCCAAACGCGGCCGGCGACAGAGACACGCCGTAACGTGCCAGCGCCTGTTCGGCGGCGTGGGGGCAGCCGTATTGATGCGCGGAAGGCGGGAGCGCGTTCATGGCGCGCTCCCGCTGCTGTGCCGGACGTTAAGCGGCGTCCAGCAGGTCTCCGGCCACCGCTTCGAGGCGCTCGCCCAGCAGGTCGAGCACAACGCCGAGGCCGGCCGTGGTGTCGTCAGAGAGCGAGATTTCGCCCTCCAGCAACCGGGCCAGCGCGCGCATCGCGGAGGATATCCGCGCCACGCACGCCCCGTGGTCAGGCGGCATCGGGTGGCAGCGCTGGAACTGCTTCCAGCTCTCCGTCGATCACCGTGAAAGACCAGCCTTCCAGTGCTTCGATCTGCTCCTTCGTGAGGCTGTCGAAATGGCATTTCATCAGAAATGCAGCTTCGTCTGAGGCCGTTTCCAACATTTCCACGGCTTACGCCTCCGCGCCCGGCTCGAAGGCGAAAGACGGCTGCTCCGACGCGGGCGGCGTGGAAAAGGCAAACCACGCCAGCAAGTCGAGCTGCCCTGCCGTCAGACCAACCTGCCGCCCCAAGGCGTTGGCTTTGCGCCTCACCTCGCCGCGTTCGGCTTTGAACCCTTGGGTCAGCACTTTTTCCTGGTGACGCAGAACCATGACGTCGTCGACCACCGGATGCTCCAGCCAGTCGGTTGGGCGCGCCGCCTGAAAAAACAGATCCTTGTTGACCCGCTTGCCGGTGTGCACCGGCAGGCCCTTCGTCGCGCACACCCAGGCGGCATAGAGCAGCTTGGCGCTCTTTGTCTGGAACGCGATCAGTGTGTTCCGCACCTTCGCCGCCACCTTGTCGGGGTGAATGGTGGCCAGCCACAGCGGCACCATCTCCGCCACCATGGCGACCATCTCGTAGAGCTTCCCGTCGCGCCCAGTCGTCACCATCATGGTGACAGCTGGAGCGAAAGTCGGATGAGACGTCAGCTTGCGATGCTGCACTTGCCAAGCCAGCCCGAGGACGTCGCAAATTGGGCGTATCGGCACCAGCGGCGTGTCCGCTCGCGCCACGAACAGCGTGTGCCCGAACACAGGCACGGATATCAGGTCGATCGGTTCGGCACTCATGGAACTCTCCTTCGGTTCGGAACAGGACGATCCCGTTCCGGGTGCTGGAAAGCTGCCGAAGGTCAGCCGCGCACGTCTTTAGGGCACGCTTTCGCGTGTCCATTGGACATTCACGTGCGCCACCCGGAAGTGGGATGAGAGCCCCAGAGAGGAGCGCAGCGCCTTCGGACAACTGCGTTGGGGTTGGTTTCCAGGCCGCGCCCACCGCACGCGAACGGTGCATCAGGGGCGCGCGGCGGGTCAAGAGTGTTCTCCGTGCAGGGCGATCAGCCCCGCCGGACCGTCATGGAGTGCCGGGCCCCAAGCAGGTCTGGGCTGCGACTGATTTTTGAACGTAGGCTGCTCTCGCTGGCAAAGCCCAAGGCTGTTGCGACATGCAACGCCCTGACCCACCATTGACTGCCTATGAGCGCCCCTTCCGCATTGGTCTCGCCGAGCAGAAACGGGGTGAAAGTCACGTCTTTGGAACTCATGGAACTCTCCGTAGGTTCGAAACAGGACGATCCCGTTCCG
>CAIQQQ010000338.1 GCA_903873995.1 uncultured Rhodospirillales bacterium | reverse complement strand
GGCTGGGTGCCGGCCACGGCGGGCAACATCAGCGTGCGCCTGGATGAGCAGCGCCTCGCGATCACGCGCAGCGGGGGCCACAAGGGCTTCCTCGATGCCGGCTCGGTCATGCAGGTCGATCTGGCCGGCCATGCGCTGACGGAGGCGCGACCGAGTGCCGAGACGCTGCTGCATTGCCAGATCTACCGCCTGTATCCGCGCGCCGGCGCCGTGCTGCATGGGCATTCGGTGGCGGCGACGGTGCTGTCGATGCACAAGGACGTACCCATCCGGCTCTCGCAATACGAGGTGCTGAAGGTATTCGAGGGACAGACGACGCATGAGACGTCGCTCGATCTGCCGGTATTTGCCAACGACCAGGACATCGCCCGGCTTGCGGCGGCTGCAGAGCCGACCCTTCAGGCCGGCGCGCCTTTGGGCTATTTGATCCGCGGTCACGGGGTCTATGTATGGGGTCCTGACATGCCGGCCGCCCTGGCCCGGCTCGAGGGTTTGGAATTCCTGCTCGCATGCGAGCTTGAACGAAGGAAACTTGAGAGATGAGCCGCTTGACCGTGTTCGCCGACACCATGCCCGGCACACCCGTGATCAGCACCGAGGATGCCGGCGAGATCGCCACGGCACTGAAGGCGATCAACGTCCGCTTCGAGCGCTGGAACAGCCCGGTTGCGCTGTCGCCCGACGATTCGGCCGAGACCATCCTGGAGGCTTACCGCCCGTATCTGGATGGCCTGATGGGCGAGCTTGGTGCCGGCTCGGCCGACGTGATCAAGCTCACTCCGGATCACCCACAGGCGGGCGCGCTGCGCGAGAAGTTTCTCAACGAGCATGTGCACACCGAGGACGAGATCCGGTTCTTCGTGCATGGCGCGGGAAACTTCATCATGCATGTCGATGGCAAGGTGTGGGATGCGCATTGTGTGCAGGGCGATCTGATCAGCGTGCCGAAGGGAACCCAGCATTGGTTCGACGCCGGCGACAGGCCGTTCTTCACGGCGCTGCGGGTGTTCTCCGATACCTCCGGCTGGGTCGCGCATTTCACCGGTGACGACATCAGCGCCCGCTTCCCGGCGGTGGCCTGAGGCATGCTGCCGCCGGCGGCGGTGATCACGGATATCGAGGGGACCACGACACCGATTGCCTTCGTGCGGGACACTTTGTTTCCGTATGCGCGGGCGCGGATGGCTGAATTCATCGCAACACCTGCGGCAGCGCCACACGTGGCCGAGACCCTGGCCATGGCGCCGGGGCGTCCCGTACTCGAGACCTTGCTGGACTGGATGGACCATGACGCCAAGGTGACTCCGCTGAAGGCGCTGCAGGGGCTGATCTGGGATGAGGGCTATGCGGACGGCACGCTGAAGGGCGCGATCTACCCGGATGTGACACCCCTGCTACGGCGCTGGTCGCGCTCCGGTGTCAGGCTTTACGTCTACTCCTCCGGCTCCGTTGCCGCCCAACGCCTGTTGTTCGGCCATTCCGTGGACGGCGATCTGACCGGGCTGTTCCAGGGGTTCTTTGACACGCGGGTGGGGCCAAAGCGCGAGCCGGACAGCTATGACCGGCTGTGCATCGGCATCAACACCCCGCCGGCCGAGGTGCTGTTTCTGTCCGATGTCGAGGCTGAGCTGGATGCAGCGCAGACGGCCGGGCTGCGCACCTGCCAGCTGGTGCGTGGCGCTGACGGCACGGTGGCCAGCGAAAGCCACCTTGTTGCCGCGAGCTTTGCAGAGGTTGCGTCCCTGATCGGGATGTGATCAGGCAAACTCTGCCAGATAGGCCCGCCAGCCGCCCAAAGCCGTGATATCCCGCGTGCCCGCAACGCCCTCGGCCTCGGCCAGAAACCCCAGGCAAGGCCCGGTTTCAAGCTGCACCGTGCCGAACCCGAGCGGCGCCGGCACCTGCGTCAACAACGCGCCGATGGCGGCGGTGGGCAGCGACCAAACCTCACCTGCGATGCCCTCACCTGCGATGCTCGCGCCGCCAGCCGCCCGCGTAAGGCCGGGCCGATTGCCCAGCGCATGCAGGCGGTAGCCGGTGACAGTCCGGTCATCCCGCAGGAACCGCCCGCCCAGCGTCAGAAGCTGGGAGTTGAGCGGCAGGCCCGACATATGCGCGCCAATGCAGAACAAAGCCGTCTCGTCCGGCGCCAGCGGATCGGGCGGCAGGTCCTCGCCGGTGATCCGGGCGGCGATCATGGCGAGCCTGGCTTCGGACCAGGCCGGGCCGATCAGCGTGACGCCAGTGGGCAGCCCGTCCGCCCCCAGCCCGGTGGGCACAGCAATGGCGGCAAGATCGCAGAGATTCACGAAATTGGTGAAGGTGCCAAGGCGCGCGTTGGGCCCGATCGGATCGGCGTCGAGTTCGGCCAAAGTCGGGGTGTACGGCGCCGTTGGCAGCATCAGCGCATCGATGCGGGTGAACAGCTCCTCGGCCAACCGGCGGGCATGGGCCAGGCGGTGGAACGCATCGAACGCATCGACGGTCAGGCGCCCAAGCCCGCCTTGCAGAATGTGGCGCGTGGTCGGGTGCAGGATGTCGGGCTGCGTCTCCACCACCTCACGCAGCACGGCGCTGCGTTCGGAGACCCACGGCCCATCATAGAGCAGCCGCGCGATCTCAAGGAACGGGGCGATGTTCACCTCGGCGGTGTCGAACAGGCCGGCGGTGCGCCGGTAGGCCGCTTCCTGCGGGGCGCAGCACAGCCCGGCGATATCGGCGATCCCGACGCGGACGTGCGGCGGCAGGGCAGGGCGGCGCAGATGGGCATGCGGCGCGCGGCGGGAATAGGGATCGGTGGGATCGAATTCCGCCATCACCGCATGGACCCGGAGCGCGGTCGCGATGTCGCGCGCGAAGACCGAGATGGTGTCGATCGAGCGGCAGGCGGGCACCATACCGGTGGCCGGAATGCTGCCGATCGTGGGCTTCAGGCCAATAATGCCGCCGAACAGGGCGGGAACCCGGCCGGAGCCGGCGGTGTCGGTGCCAAGCGCGAAATCCACGATCCCCGCGGCAACCGCGGTGGCGGACCCTGAGGACGATCCGCCAGGCACATGCTCCGCCGAATGCACGTTGCGCGGCGTCCCGAACGGGCTGCGCACGCCCACGAGGCCGGTGGCGAACTGGTCCAGATTGGTCTTGCCGACCAGGATGGCGCCGGCCTCGAGCAGCCGCTCGACCGCGGGGGCCGAGCGCTGGGCCAGATAAGCAAAGCCAGGGCAGCCGGCGGTGGTCAGCTGGTGCTCGACGTCAATGTTGTCCTTCACCGCGAAGGTGAGGCCATGCAACGGCCGCCCCTGCGGGCCTTCGGCGAGCAGGATCGCCTCGCGCGCCAGGATCAGATCGTCCGGCAGCCGGTTGATCCAAAGGGCCGGATCGGCGTGGGCGGCATCCGCGGCGATCGCCCCCCGGGCGCGGCTCACGCCATCCCCCATCAGCGCAGCAGATCGACGATGGCGCGGGTCAGCAGGCCATCCGCCTTCTGCAGCTCGTCCAGAATGGTGAAATGGTCGGCCCCGGGCACCGGGATCAGCGGCCCGGCGGCATGGGCGCTGGAGCGGCGGGCATGCAGTGCGCGGCTGTCATCGACCAGCGCGGGCAGTTCCGCAGTGCCGTAGGCAATGCCCATTGGCTTCGCAACAACAGGCAGGCGCAGCGGCGACAGGCTGCGCACCTCCTCGTCGGTGAGCTTCAGCTTCTCGTTGAGATACACGTCGCGGATCGGCCCGAGCTCGAACACGCCGGAGATGGTGAGGCCGGCATGGACCTTCGGGTGAGACAAAGCGAGCGCGGTCAGATGGCCGCCGGCGGAATGCCCCGCAACGATGATGGGGCCGGCGATGCCATGGTCCGGGCCGGTCTCGGCCAGCCAGTCCAGCGCCGCATGGATCTGCGAGACAAGGGTCGCCAGGGACACGTCCGGCGTCAGATCATAGCCAGGGAACGCCACGGACCAGCCGAGCGCACGCAGTCCCTCGGCCATGATGCTGACATCCTGGCGTGAACCGCGCTGCCAGTAGCCGCCATGGATGAACACCAGGCAGGGAGAGGTCGGCTCGGGCGCGGGGAACAGGTCCCATTTCGTGCGGTCGCTGGGGCCGTAGGCAAGGTCGAGCTTCGCCGGGTGGCGTTCGCGAAAGGCCAGTGACGCCGCCTCGCGCTCTGCCAGGATGGCGGCGGTGTTGGCGACGGCCTTGGAGTTGTTGTAGGCGGTGTCGCGCTCATCGCGGGTCATGTAGGCCCATTCGCCGTGGGGCGAACGTCGCGGAGCGGTGTAGGTCGTCATTGGGATGTCCTCTCGAGCCAGTCCGTGATCTTGCGGCCCTGCCGGACCGTGGGTCTGAAGCAAAGCGCCCCGTTGCCTCGATCGATACATTGCGCGACGCTTTGATTATAGGGGCGAGGCGCTCCCGCCGTCACCCTTGCGCGGGATATTGCGATTTCTTCACAAAATCGTTCGGCGGATCGTCGCGTCGCGAGGCAGATCGGGTTGGCTCATGCCGGCTACCCATGCAATCGGGCAGACAAACGACGTCGAAGTTCATTGAATGCAATGGATGACACATCGCGCGGACGGTCCAGCATAATCCGCGTGTCCGACACGATGCGGCCCGGTTGGGGCGCCATCGCCACCACCCGATCGGCCAGCAGGATCGCCTCCTCGATGGCATGGGTGACGAAGATGACCGTGAGCCGGGTGCGCGTCCACAGCTCCAGCAGCTCGTCCTGCAGCCGCTCGCGCGTCATGGCGTCCAGCGCTCCGAACGGCTCATCCATCAGCACCACGCGCGCGTCGTTGGCCAGCACGCGCGCGATCGCCACGCGCTGCTTCATGCCGCCGGAGAGCTGGTGGGGGTAGCTGTCGGCAAACCGGCCAAGGCCGATCATGTCGATGAAGCGGTCGGTGGTCTCCGCGATCCGCGTCTTGGGCAAACCACGGGCGGTGGGCCCAAAAGCGATGTTGCCGCGCACCGAGAGCCACGGAAACAGCCCATAATCCTGAAACACCATGCCCCTCTCCGGCCCCGGCCCGGTGACGTGGCGGCCATCGACCACGACCGTCCCGGCGGACGCCGTCTCGAACCCCGCAATGATGCGCAGCAGCGTTGACTTGCCGCAGCCAGACGCACCGATGAGGCAGACGAACTCCCCCTCGGCGATGCTGAGATCGGTGGCGCCGAGAGCCTGGAAGTCACCGAAGCTTTTCTGCAGGCCGTCGATGCGGATCAACTCACCCATGTTGCGGATTCCACCGCAGCAGCCGCCGGCCCAGCGCCTGCACTGCGCGGTCGGACAGGTATCCGGCCGCCCCGATCACAACCATGCCGGCGATCACGATCTCGGTCCGGCTGAGCTGGCGGGCATCCATGATCATCGCACCCAGCCCGGTCTGCACCCCCGTCATCTCGCCCACCACGATCACCACCCAGGCAAAGCCGAGCCCCAGGCGAAGGCCGGTGAAGATGCCAGGCAAAGCCGCCGGCAGCACCACGCGCGGAAACATCGCAGCCGGCTTCGTCCCCAGCATCGCCGCCGCCTCGAACAGCCGCGGCTCCACGCTGCGCACGCCGAAGATGGTGTTCACCAGAATCGGATAGAACGCGCCCAGCGCCACCAGAAAGAACGCCGAACGCGGGCCAAGGCCGAACACGATCATCGACAGCGGCAGCCACGCTGTGACCGGAACTGGCCGGAGCATCTGAAACATCGGGTCCAGCAGTGCGCGGGCAAACTCAAGGCGCCCGATCAGCAGACCCAGCGGCAGGGCCAGCGCCGCCGCCAGCACAAACGCGCCATAGACGCGGCCGGTGGAGGCCAGCAGATGGGTCAGTAGCATGCCGCTGAACGCGTCATCGTTGATCCCGCCGATGGCCAGATCGACCATCGTCTCCGCAACGTCATAAGGCGGCGGGATCAGCGCATAGGCCTGGCCGCGCGTGCCCAGCCACCAAAAGAGCAGCAGCATCGTCGGAACCAACGCCGCCAGAACAGATTTGCGCATCCCTCAGGCCGTCTTGGCCACCTCGTCCGAATACCGCGCATCGAGGAACGTGGTGAAATCCGGCAACGCCCGGATCTGCTTCAGCTCCAGCATCTGCTGCGCATAGGTCTTGGTCTCGGCGATCATCTCCGGCGTCATGCGCCAGTTGAGCTCCACATTCGGCACCGAGACGGCGATGGCGTCTCGCTTCTGGCCGAGCTTTGCCACCGTCATGTCCACCATCGCGGCAGGATTGCCCATCGCATAGGCACTCGCCTGGCGCTGGATATCCACCATCATGCGGCACAGCCCGGGATTGCCGGTGGCGGTCTCGCGATGGGTGGCCAGCACCATGTTGAGGCTGCCCATCGGCGTGGAATACGGATACTCCACGATCTTGCCGATCCCCGTGCTGATCGACACGCCCGGCGCCGGCTCGGCGCCGACATAGGCATCAACGTCGCCGCGCGCGAGCGCCGCATGCATCTCCGAAAACGACACCCGCACCGGCGTCACGTCCTTGATCGACATCCCTTCCATGCGCAGTCGCTCCAGGATGAACACCTCCTGCGTCGAGCCCGGCCAGATCGCCACGCGGCGGCCCTTGAGATCCTTCAGGCTCATGATCTCGCTGGATTTCGCGGCAACCACCGCCATGCCCTTGTTGCACGCCGACCCGATCACACAGACCGGCTCGCGCGCCGCGGCCCCCAGGATGCCGGCCGCGATGCCGAAGGTGCCGAAATCGATGGACTTTGTGACCACCGCGTTTTTGCACTCGGTCGGGCTCTCGAACGGCAGGATCTCGATACGGTATCCGGCCGGCGTGAAACGATCGTAGAAATACGGCGTGATCGAGTGGATGAGCTTGAGCACCCCCATCTTCACCACGGTCTCGGCCCGCGCACCGCGCGCGACGAAGGGGGTGGCAAGGGTGGCTGCGAGAAGCGAACGACGGCGCATGGCGATCTCCTGAACTTGCTCGCTGGAAAGCAAATTCCGGGCCGTCAGCTCCAGACGTGAGTCAGGGGAGTTCAATGCCCGCGAGGCGTTCCCAGAACCGGATGACGAAGGCATCGTCGCGTCCGCCATGTCCTGCAGCGGCTGCAGCCAGGAACAGCTGGTGCGCGGCCGATGCCATCGGCAGCGGGAAGGTGAGGGCGCGGGCCTGGTCGAGCACGATGCCCAGGTCCTTGACGAAGATGTTCACCGAGGAAAGCGGCGTGTCGTCGCCGGCCAGGATGTGCGGCACGCGGTTCTGGAACATCCAGGACGATCCGGCCGACGTGCTGATGACGTCGAACAGGGTCTGGGGATCGGCACCGGCGCGGATGCCGAGCGCCATGGCCTCTGCGGCGGTGGCGATGTGCACGCCGGCGAGCAACTGGTTGACCATCTTCACCGTGCTGCCGATCCCTGGCTCATCGCCGAGGCGCCAGACCTTGCCGGCCATGCCGTCCAGCACCGGCTGAGCCAGTTCGAAGGCGGCAGGAGAGCCTGAGGCCATCACCGTCATGGTGCCGGCCCGCGCCGCACCGGCGCCGCCGGAGACCGGAGCGTCCAACATCATGATCTGAAATTCTGCCAGGCGCCCTGCCATCGCCCGGGCGGCCTCTGGCGCCATGGTCGTGCAGCACAGCACCACAGCGCCCGGGGCGAGGCGTGGCAGGCAGCCGGCCTCCCCGAACAGCACGTCGGTCGCCTGCGCCGCGTTCACCACGAACACGACGCAGGCCTCAAGCCCGTCCGGCAGGTCGGCGGCGGCGCCAGCGCTGTGGCCGCCGGCCTGTTCCAGTTCGGCACGCGCCTCCGCACGCGGATCGCACCCAGCCACGTCATGCCCGGCGTGGAGCAGGCTGAGGGCCGCCCCCATGCCCATGGAGCCCAGGCCGATCACACCGACGCGCATGGGATGTCCCTTTTCAGAATGTGCCGCGAAAGCGTTCGACCGCCGCGATCAGCGCGCGCCGCACCCCGGGTTCGAGCGCCGAATGGCCGGCATCGGGCACCACCGTGAGCCGCGCGGTGCGCCAGGAGGCGGCGAGCTCGAACGCGGTGATGGGGGGGCAGATCATGTCATAGCGTCCCTGCACGATCTCGCAGGCAACGCCCGCCAGCAAATGCATGTGGGCCAGCAGCCCGCCCGGCGGCATGAACAGGTCATGCGCAAAATAATGCGCCTCGATCCGTGCGAGGCCCAGGGCCGTGCGGTCCATCGCAAAGCTGTTCACCGTGTCCGGCGCCGGCAGCAGCGTGCTGCACGAGCCCTCATAGGTGGACCAGGCGCGCGCCGCCGGCATGTGGATGCCCGGATCGGGATGGCACAGCCGGACAAGATAGCTGCCCAGCAGGTCAGGCCGCTCCTCCGGCGGCAGATGGCCGACAAAGGCCGCATGCGCCTCGGGAAACACCGCGCCCATGCCGTGCAGGAACCAATCGACCTCAGAGCGCCGGCCCAAAAACACGCCGCGCAGCACCAGGCCCGCCACGCGTTCGGGGTGCGTCTGGGCGTAGGCGAGTGCCAGAGTGGAGCCCCAGGAGCCGCCGAACAGCAGCCAGCGCTCGATGCCGAGATG
>CAIQQQ010000337.1 GCA_903873995.1 uncultured Rhodospirillales bacterium | reverse complement strand
CGGCACGGGCGCGGGGGTAGCAACTGTCTTTTTCGTTGCGTGGCCGGAGGCTGTTGGGATTGGATAGGCCAGCCATGATGGGGTGGATGGCCCCCTGAAGGCACCGACGTGCCATTGTTGGGTTGCCCAACACAACAATCAGGAGCCATCCATGACAGACGTTACCCGCATCGGCCTCGACTTGGCCAAGTCCGTCTTCCAGGTGCACGGCGTGAATGCCGACGAGAAGGTGACCATCCGCCGTTCGTTGCGCCGCGGTCAGCTGCTGGCATGGTTCAGCAAGCTGCCACCCTGCCTGGTCGGCATGGAAGCCTGCGCCGGCGCCCACTATTGGGCCCGCGAGCTCACCAGGCTCGGCCACACCGTGCGGCTGATGCCGCCGCTCTGCGTGAAGGGCTACGTGTGGCGGAACAAGAACGACGCCGCCGACGCCGCGGCGATCTGCGAGGCGGTCAGCCGTCCGGCGATGCGCTTCGTCCCCAGCAAGACGCCCGAACAGCAGGCCGCCGCCGGGATCCACCGCGCCCGCTCGCTGCTGACCAAGCAGGAGACCATGACGATGAACAGCCTGCGCGGGCTGATGGCGGAGTTCGGCATCATTGCTCCCCAAGGGAGGAAGGGCATGGCGGAGCTGCTGGCGATCCTCAACGACCCCGATGACAGGCGCATTCCGGAGCCGCTGCACGGCGCGCTGCAGGCGCTGGCGGCGACACTGCGCAGCCTGGCGGCGCAGCTGAAGACGGTGGACAAGGCGCTCGCCGCCTGGGGACGCCAGGACGCCATCACGCGCCATCTCAGCACGATCCCGGGCGTCGGCCTGGTCACCGCCACCGCCATCGCGGCGCACGTGCCCGATCCGCATGTCTTTGCCAGCGGGCGCCACTTCTCCGCCTCGGTCGGCGTGGTGCCACGCCAGGAGGGCACCGGCGGCAAGGTGCAGCTCGGCTCTATCAGCAAGAAGGGCAGCCGCTACATCCGCCGCCTCAGCGTCAACGGCGCGATGTCCTACCTGCGCTCGAAGAGCGGGCGCCAGGACCCCTGGGTGGTGAAGATGCTCGCCAGCAAGCCGATGAAGGTCGTCGCGGTGGCATTGGCCAACAAGAACCTGCGCATCGCCTGGGCGCTGATGGTGCGTGGTGAGGAGTACCGGCCGGCGACGGTGGCGGCGGCGTAAGGCCGTCCCCGCGCCGGTTCGGGCAGCGTGCGAGGGTAACAACGCGTGATGGCACAGTCGGTCATCCGACGGATCGAGAGAGACCTGTCCACCGTCATGGGGCATCGCGACCCCGTTGCCATGATCAGATCTCGATCTACGGATCCCATCAGGGCCAGCGGCTTCATGCAAACGCCGCGTCAACAGGCCGGACACATGACCGCACGGAACTGCCTGCGTCGAAGCGCGAAGAAAACCCTTGCCCGACGGGGGCCATCCACACATGACGGTCGGGCGAGACCTTCGCTCGCCGTGATGAGGCGCGGCGCCGGGCCGCCGCCCCGTTACCTCACCGCGGCGCGATACAGGTCG
>CAIQQQ010000336.1 GCA_903873995.1 uncultured Rhodospirillales bacterium | reverse complement strand
TGGCGCCGATGACGGGCCTGCAGCTGTTGCAGGAGGTGCGGGCCGATGCGCGGCTCAAAGCTACGCCGTTCATCATGATCACGGCGGAAAGCAAGGCTGAGAACGTCGTCGCCGCCAAGCAGGCCGGCGTTTCGAACTATATTGTAAAACCCTTCAACGCCGAGACCCTGAAGGAAAAGATCGAAAAGGTTCTCGGACATGCTTGATGCTCCGAACGGTCGTTCAGGACCCGCGATACCGCTCCAGGATCGGCTTGCAGCTCACAGCCTCGGTCAGCCATCCGCGGCCGTGGTGGAGGGTGTCGTGAGATCCGTGATCTCCACGATGCGCGGCGATCTGTCGCAGCATGAGACAACGCTGCTGGCGGAGGTTGAGGAGCTGGGGCGCACCATTGCCGCCGCAAAGGCCGAGATCGCGGCTCTTCAGGTGGACGACATCACCGACAGCCATATCCCGTCTGCAACCGACGAGCTGGACGCAATCGTTGAGCACACCGCGGCCGCCACCAACGCAATCCTCGAGGTCTGCGAGACGCTGGACGGCCTCGCCGCGAAACTGACAGGCGCTCCGGTCGAAACTCTGAACGACGCCACGACCCGGATCTACGAGGCCTGCAGCTTTCAGGACATCACAGGCCAACGGATCAACAAGGTCGTCTCCACGCTCAAGGCGATCGATCGCAAGGTCGCCCATATCGTCGCGACCTTCAGCTGCGGTCAGGATGTCCTGGCGATCCAGCCTGCCGCACCAGAGAACGTGGCCGATAACGAACTCTCACTGCTGAACGGACCGCAGCTGCCGATGGCCGCGATGGGCCAGTCAGAGATCGACAAACTGCTGGCAAGCTTCGAGTGAGCAGCCAGCCCGCCCGAATGCGAGCGATGCTTTTGGCGCTTTGCGTCATCGTCTCGGGCGTGCAGCCAAGCCGAGCACAGTCAGTGCCGGCGTCGGCCGGGCCGGTGGTGGGGCTTCGCATCGGCGATCACCCCGGTTTCGGCCGGCTTGTGTTCGATCTGCCGGAGGGTGTGCGGTCCGAGTTCTCGCAGGAGGGCGATCGCGTCACAATCCGGTTCGCCGGCGGCGCGTTCCTGGCCACAGAGCGCCCCGCGCCGCGGAATCTGCAATCGGTAATCGGGCTTGGCGACGGCGTCGCCCTGCAGCTGTCGCCAGGGAGTACCGTTCGAGAGCAACTCATGGATCGGCGGTTGGTGATCGACGTGTTCGACGCGTCCGTCGCCGGCACGGACGCACCACGGCCGCAGACCCGGTCCCAGCCGCCTTCACAGCCGCCTGCGCATCCCCAGGTGCGCACGCCAGAGCCAAGGACGAGCCCGCCGGCCCGAACCGTCCCGACCCCGGCGTCTTTGCAAGCTCCAGCGCCTCTCTCCAAGCTCACGACCGTTGCCGCTCCTCCGAAGGTGCAGCAGCTAGCTGAGGTCCCGACCGCGCGGGCTCGCGAAACAGCTCCACCCGCCCCTATGCTTGCCCCGTCTCTGCCCGTCATCGCAGAGCCTCCAATCGCAGCACAATCCCGGTCCGAGGCGCCCACCAACGTCACCCCGACGCCCGCTCCTCCGCCGGCCGAAACACCATCTCCACTCTCCGAGCCAGTGCCGCCGACCCCGTCAGCCCTGCCGCGACAGCAAAACGAGCCGGGAGCTCTGGCGCTCTCCGCATCGATCAAGGTCCCCGTGAACGGCGCTCCCGGCCATATGATCGTCATGCCGTTCGCCGCGACGGTCGGTGCAGCAGCGTTCCGCCGAGGTCGCAACGCCGTCGTTGTGTTCGACGAGCGCAAACCGATCGATCTTGCCGCGGCCCGAGGCGATCCGGTGTTCGCCAACGCTGCGATCCAGCTTCTCCCTGGTGCCACCGTGCTCAGCCTGACACTGCCGCCGCAGACTGAACTGCGTCTGGAGCACCAGGCGGCCGGGTGGTCGGTCATCGCGGTCGGGGGCAACGTCACGCCGCCGCCACTGCAACCGATCCGTCTGGAGGCAGACGGACGGCGCTTGCGTCTCCCTGCCGCCAATCCCGGGCTGGTGGTATCCATCCGCGATGCCAACACAGGGGGAGTGCTGCTCATCGGCACGCAGCGCCAGCCGGGGCAGGGGGTTTCCGCGGCTCGGCGGGGGCCTGACTTCACGCTGCTGCCAACCTACCAAGGCGTGGTGGTCGAGCCGTTATCTGACAGGGTTCTGCTGAAATCCTCATCGAACGGCTTTGTTGTCTTCGCCTCAGGCGATGGCGATGGGCTCGTCGCTACCATGCCGGATCCCGCCATGGTGGTGGCGGAGAACGCCAGCCGGATGAGCCGTTCGTTCGATCTACCGAATCTGCGAACCGATGGTCTGCTGCGCAGGCTTCAAGGTTCGGTCGCAGTGTCTGCCACAGCACCCGCACAGGGCAAGGCCGCGCCGCGCCGCCAGGTGGCTGAAGCAATGCTGGCGCTCGGTCTTGCGGCCGAGGCCCAAGGCGTGCTCGCTCTTGCCACCGAGGGCGATGCCCGCTCGCAGGACGATCCTCAGCAGGCCGGCCTTGGTGCGATCGCCGCCATTCTGACCGGCCGGTCAGATCAGGCTGGCGCACTGGACGATCCAAGGCTTTCGGGCACGGACGAGATCGAACTGTGGCGCGCGATCCGCACTGCGATGCGCACCGAAGGCTCACCCACCGCTGCGCAGAGCCTGGCCAACCTGTTGCCGCTCCTGCTCGATTACCCGCAACCGCTTCGCGACCGGCTGCTGCCATTGGTGGCTGAAACCCTTGCCCTTGGCGGACAGGCAGATGCGGCCGACCGACTTTTGGACGGGCTGCCCGTCACACCAGACTACGACCTGGCCCGCGCATTCCTGAAACAGGCCCGGACCGGCGATCCGGCCGAGGCCCTGGCGCAGTTCGATCGCCTCGCACAGTCCCCGAACCGCCTCACCCGCGTGCGCGCCGCGCAGCGCGCCGCCGAGTTGCGGCTGTCCAGCGGCCTTGCTGGCCCCAAGGAAACCGCAGCAGCGCTTTCGAAGCTGCTCTATGCCTGGCGGGGTGACGACCGCGAGATCGACCTGCGCATGCGGATCGCGGATCTTCAAAGCGCCGCCGGTGAGGCCCGGCCGGCCCTCAAGCTGTTGCGCGAAAGCGAGGAAACCTTTCCGGACCACAAGGCAGCTATCCGGGACAGGCTCGCGACCATCTTTCGCACAGCCCTGAGCCCCGAGCGCGAGGCGGCCATGCCGGCCTTCGACCTGGTTACCATGGCCGAGGAGAACGCGGACCTTATACCCTCAGGAGACGCCGGGCAGGACATGGCCGAGCGGCTCTGTGATCGGCTGGTCGAGCTGGATTTGCCAGCGCGGGCGATTCCGCTTCTGGAACGTCTTACGACTTCGACGCCGGCTGGCCTCTCGAAATCGGTCTTCGGCGGACGACTCGCCGCCGTGCGGCTGCAGACGGGCGACCCCGAGGGCGCCATCGCGGCCTTGACCGCAAGTGTCGCCGACTCGTTGCCGCAGCCGCTGCTTGAGAGCCGGACATTGACGTTTGCGGCGGCCGTCGCCGCGCAAGGGGACATGGTCAGCGCCGATCGCGCCATCGCAGCCCTGGACTCCCTGGCTGGTTACCGGCTGCAGGCGCGTCTCAAGGAGGAGGCCAAGGACTGGCACGGTGCCGTTTCGGCCTGGCAGGCGGTCGTGGCCCGCGTGCTGCCTGAGCAAGGCCTCCTGTCAGAGGAGCAGGCGGCCTCCCTGGTCCGGCTCGCAAGTGCTGCGGCACAGGCAGGAGACGATCAGCTGCTCAGCCAGCTCCGGCAAACCCAATCAGGGCGTCTGCCGCCCGGCCCGAACGCGGACCTGTTCACGCTGCTCACAGCCCAGCCGGTCAACGCGGTCACCGATCTCGCCACCGTCTCGCGCGACGTCAGTCTGGCCAAGCGGGCGCCGACAGCGATCGCGCAGGCTAAACCGGCAACGATGCGTTGACGGATCGCCGCGGCATACGACGATACCGTTCTCTTGGTTTTCCGCGCATTTCGTCGGATCCGGGAACCGGTATGCACAAAACGGGTGACTTTATGCATGTTTCTTCTTGCGTTGACTGCGCAATACCATCATCTTCCGCTCCTTGGCCCAAGGGGGCCCACGCAGTCGGCGTGGTGCCCAACAGGCTGTCTGCTGGTTGGAAGGGTCAGTGCCATGAACGCACTCTCGCCACTGGGGATGGTCTCGGATTTCCCGAGCGATAACCAGGTTTCTGTTGAGTCTTCGGCCGTGGTGGCTGAGGACCAAAAGGATTATTTCGTCGAACGGGACGGGATGAAGTTCGCCGGCACGCATCTGCTGGTCGATCTTTGGGGGGCCACGAATCTGGGCGATCCCGCGCATATCGACGCCGCCCTGCGTGAGGCGGCGATCATTGCGGGCGCCACCATCCTGCACAGCCATTTCCATCACTTCTCGCCCAATGGCGGGGTGTCCGGTGTGGTTGTTCTGGCAGAGAGCCACATCTCCATTCATACGTGGCCGGAGAAGGACTTCGCGGCTGTGGATCTGTTCATGTGCGGCGCGTGTGATCCGCACCGCTCGATCCCGGTGCTCCAGGCCGCCTTCAAGCCGTCCCGCATCGAGCTCGACGAGCAGCGTCGCGGCCGGGTCTACTGATCCGCGCCAGATAGGGCTAGAGAATGGGGCCGGGTGGCAACACCTGGCCCTTTTTCATGAGCGGCCGCATCAACACGAGCAGGCCTGAGGAGAACAGCGCGATGGCAACCGATTCCTGGGTGAACGAAACCCTTTACGCCAGCTGGGGCCAGCGCTTCCTGGTCAAGCGTGAACTCGCCCGCGTGCAGAGTGACTTCCAGGACATCGTGATCTTCGAAAGCTTCACCCATGGCCGCGTCATGCTGCTGGACGGCGTGGTGCAGATCACCGAAGGCGACGAATTCGTTTATCAGGAAATGCTGACCCACGTGCCCCTGCTCGCCCATGGCGCGGCACGCCGTGTGCTCATCATCGGCGCCGGCGATGGTGGCGTTCTGCGTCGCGTGCTGCAGCACAGCACCGTTGAGCGCGCGGTGATGGTCGAGATCGATGGCGAGGTGATCCGCCTCACCAAGGAATTCCTGCCGATGATCGCCGGCGAGGCGTGGGCGGATCCGCGCGCCGACGTCATCGTCGGCGATGGGATCGACCACGTCCGCTCGGCCCCGGATGCCAGCTACGACGTCATCATCGTTGACAGCACCGACCCGATCGGCGTCGGCGAGGTCCTGTTTACCGACGAGTTCTACGCCAACTGCGCCCGCATCCTGACCGCAGGCGGCCTCGTGGTGAACCAATGCGGCGTGCCGTTCATGCAGCATGACGAGCTGCATGACACGTCTATCCGCCGCGCCCGCGCCTTCCCCCATGTGGGCGCCTATGTCGCCGCCGTCCCCACCTATGTCGGCGGCTTCATGACGCTGGGCTTTGCCGCCAAGCAGCCGGGCCTCGACGCGATCGACACCGGCACCATCCGTGAACGCGCCACCAAGGCAGGCATCACCGGGCTCCCCCGCTACTGGACGCCGGAGATCCACACCGGCAGCTTCAACCTGCCGCCCTACATCGCCCAGCATCTGCCGAAGCGCTGAACGCAAACCGCCCTGCGCCGCACCCTCGATGCGGCGCAGGCTACAGCGCTACCGGATATCTCCAAAGCTCTGAACCAGGCTGCCGGAAACCAGCCGCCAACCGTCCACCAGCACGAAAAAGATCAGCTTGAACGGCAGCGAAATTACGTTGGGCGGCAACATCATCATGCCCAGGCTCATCAGCACGCTCGCGACCACCATGTCGATCACCAGAAATGGCAGATAGAGCAGAAACCCCATCTCGAAGGCGCGTCGCAGCTCGCCCACGAGAAACCCCGGGATCAAAATCCGCCAGCTCGTCTCCTCCGATGAGGCAGGCATCGGCAAATGCGCAAGATCGCTGAACAGACGCAGATCCTCGCCGCGCACATTGGTCGCCATGAATTTCCGGAACGGCTCGCTCGCCAGGCGCAGTCCGTCCATCTCGCCGATCTTTCCATCGGCCATCGGCAGCAGGCCAGACGTCCAGGCCTGGTCCAGTACCGGCTGCATGACGAAGAAGGTGAGGAACAGCGCCAGCCCGATCATCACCGTGTTGGGCGGCGTGCCCTGCGCGCCGATCGCACTGCGCAGCAGCGACAGCACGATCACAATTCGGGTGAATGCCGTCATCATCACCAGCAGGCTCGGCGCCAGTGACAGCACGGTGAGCAACGCGGTGAGCTGCACGATCCGAGACGTGGCGCTGCCGCCGGAAGCCGCACCAAGATCGAGGTTCAGCGATTGCGCCCAAACCGTCGCAGGCAGCATCAGCAGCCCCGCGACCAGAAGCGCCCGCTTCATGGCGCGCCCTCCGCGCCGGTGGATTCGGGCATCCAGCCGAGGGCCACATCGTTGGGCCCGCCGGTCAGCAGCAGCAGCTCCCGCCCGTCACATGCCACCATCACCACTCTTCGCCTCGGGTCGATGGACAATGCCTGCACCAGCCGCAACCGCCCGCCAGCCGGCGCCGGGCGCACGAAACCGGCAAGGCGGGCCGCGCGTGTGGCGATCCAGATCAGGCCGAGAACAAGAAGCAGGGCGCCGATCGCCAAAGTAATATCATGAAGTTGCACGGATTTTCCGGGCTCCTGTGATGGGTAGATCAGTTGAGTCGGTTGGAGTCATCGCCGGGTTCGGCACGCATCTCGTTGCCGGTCCCGGCGCACGTCTTATCGTCCGGATCAGCTGGCCGGTGTCCGCGTACAGCGTGTTCGAGCCGGTCCAGGTCCTGCAGCAGTCCGATCAGCGCCGTGCGGATCTGCCGCCCGTCCACAGGCTCCAGATCGAGCGCCTGGGCCGTCACCAGGCCCAGCATCCGGTCCAGTCCATAAAGATCGATCGGTCGCCCGGTGTCGGCCAGCGAGCGCGCCACGCGAAGGGTGCGCTGTGCTGATGCGGCCAGAGCGGCCACGGAGTCGCGCTGGCCATCCGGGTTCTTCCGGGTGAACAGCAAGGCGGCAAGATCGTCGTGGGCGCGATGTGTCATCCAGGGCCACTCAAGGCCCAAAGTATGAACGTCGAATTAGCAAGCCGGCAGAAAATGCCTCAACAAGCATGAGCTCATGACCAGCGAGGCCCGAACGCGGCCAAAACGCCGCAAACATTGCACAAGGGCTGCGCGTTACAGCCCGCACCTGAACGAACATTGCAATCGAACCCGATGCAGCGTCGCCGAACGGATGCCCCAGAAGCCGGCTGGAAAATGGTCAGCTCTGCCGGGCGCCGGCTGCGCGATGGGGTTTGCGCGGCGCGAACGGGCGGGGGCCTGGTGCGCGGGCCGGCGGGGCCGGGGACGCTGTGGCGATCACATATTCTTGCTCGCCGCCGCGCTCAATGGCCGCCGCGAACCGCGCCGCCGCCTCCTGCGCCACCTCGAACTTGGTCTCCCGGTCAAACACGCGAATGGCGCCAACCTCGCCGCGCACCAGGTCACCAGCCTTGCAGATCAGTGGCAGCAGCCATTTCGGGTCGGCGTTCTGCGTCCGGCCGATATTGATGCGGAACCAGGCGGCAGGCCCCGACGGGCGGGCGCGCGGGGCGTCCGGCGCGGCACGGGCCGGGCTCTCGCGGGTCGGTGCCGCGTCGAACTGCTCGGCCGGCGCCGGCAGTCGCGCGCCATACATGCGGATCAAAGCGGCTGCGATATCCTCCGCCGAACGCCCTTCCAGCAGCCGCTTCGCCAGCACCAGCGTCTCGCCGGTCGCGGGTTCGGCCAGGATCGGGTCGGCCAGCATACGCTCCTGGTCGCGCGCGCGGATCTCGTCGGCCGAAGGCGGGTTGCCCCAGGTGCAGGAGACGCTGGCCGCCAGGAACAGCTGCTCCGCGCGCCGGCGCTTGGGCATCGGCACAAGCAGCACGCACAGCCCCTTGCGCCCGGCGCGGCCGGTGCGGCCGGATCGATGTAGCAGCGTTTCTTTGTCCCCCGGCAGGTCGGCATGAACCACCAGGCCCAGATCCGGCAGGTCGATGCCGCGCGCCGCCACATCGGTGCACACGCAAACCCGTGCCCGTCCGTCGCGGATGGCGGACAAAGCCGTTGTGCGGTCGTGCTGAGACAGCTCGCCAGACAGCGCCACGGCCGCGAACCCGCGCGATAGCAGGTTTGCGTGCAGCCGGCGCACCGCCTCGCGCGTCGAGCAGAACACCAAGGCCGCGCGCATATCGTAGAAACGCAGCACGTTCACCAGCGCCGCCTCGGTCTCATGAGCCTGGATACGGACGGCGCGGTATTCGATGTCAGAATGCTGCTGGTGGCGCACCAGCGTGTCGATCCGCAGCGCGTTCGTTTGATATTGCCGCGCGAGCTGGGCAATGTCGTGGGCGATCGTCGCCGAGAACAGCAACGTCCGGTGCGGCTGAGGGGTTGCCTGCAGCAGGAACTCCAGGTCTTCGCGAAAGCCGAGATCGAGCATCTCATCGGCCTCGTCCAGCGCCACCACCTTCACGGCGGAAAGATCGAGCTGCCGCCGCTCGACATGGTCACGCAGGCGGCCCGGCGTTCCGACCACGATATGCGCGCCGGCAGCCAGCGCCCGCTGCTCGGCGCGGGCGTCGGTGCCCCCGATGCAGGAGATCACTCGCGCGCCCGTGTGCTCGTAAAGCCAGGCGAGCTCCCGCTGCACCTGCATGGCGAGCTCGCGGGTCGGCGCCACCACCAGGGCCAGCGGCAGTCCGGCGCGGCCGAAGGCCTGCGCCTCGCCCAGCAGGGTCGGCGCGATGGCAAGGCCGTAAGCCACCGTCTTGCCTGATCCGGTCTGTGCGGAAACCAAAAGGTCGCGCTCATCGGCGGCTGCTTCCAGCACGGCTTCCTGAACCGGAGTCGGTTCCAGATAGTCCCGCGCCAGCAAGGCGCGCGCGAGGGCAGGATGAACGGTGGGGAACGGCATGGGTGTGATATGGCCTGTCTGGCGGGAGGCGGCGCCGCGCGGCGCCCGACCTCCGGCAATGTATGGTGTGCGGGCATAGCCCAAAGTGCCGCGTTGCACCACTGTTGCTGACCGGCCTGGGCGGGAGACAGCCCTGCAAGCTCGGTGCACGCGTTGGGTGACCGTTGCGGTCCGCGAGCAACGTCATAAATCTGCAATTGAAATGACACGAACCTGTCAGCGCCGCCGGTGTATCTCGCGGCACGATGATGGAGGTGTCATGCTGCGGATTTCCGGTCTGTCCCGCCAGTTCGGCGACAAATACGCGGCGAAGGACATCACGATCGACATCCCGACTGGCGCGTTCGTCGGCGTGATCGGCCGCTCAGGCGCCGGCAAGTCCACGCTTTTGCGCATGATCAACCGGCTGCAGGAGCCGTCTTCCGGCACCATCCTATATGACAGCCCGAATGTTGCGACCATCAACGTGACGCAGCTGGAGGGCAGCGCGCTGCGCAACTGGCGCCGGCAATGCGCGATGATCTTCCAGCAGTTCAACCTGGTGGGCCGGGTGGACGTGCTGACCAACGTGCTGATGGGCCGCCTCGGCCACATGCCGGCCTGGCGCGGGCTGTTCAAGCTTTGGTCCCATGAGGACCGCGTGATCGCGCTGGCCGCGCTGGAGCAGATGGACATCGCCTCCCTCGCCTCGCAGCGCGCCGACCAGCTCTCCGGCGGGCAGCAGCAGCGTGTGGCAATCTGCCGCGCTCTGGTGGCGGAGCCCGACATCATCCTGGCGGACGAGCCGATCGCCTCGCTTGATCCGCGCAACACGAAGGTGGTGATGGACGCCTTGCAGCGCATCAACCGCGAATTCGGCATCACCGTGATCTGCAACCTCCATTCGCTCGATCTCGCGCGCACGTATTGCGATCGCCTGATCGGCATGGCGCAGGGCCGCGTGGTGTTTGACGAACTGCCGCAAGCGCTCACGGATGATATCGCCCGTGAGCTCTACGGCCTGGAAGCCGGCGAAGTGATGGCCGAGGCCATGCCGGCTCACGAGACCATGCCGGCCTGACCCTGTTCCATGCAGGGCAGGACGGTATGCAAAGCCGAACCTGAACGAAACTCCGAAGGAGACCCGCCATGATCACCCGTCGTTCGCTCGTTGCCACCGGTGCTGCCCTTGTGGCCGCGCCCGTCGTTGCTTCCGCCCAGGCCTGGAAGGCCAAGTATCCGGAGCTCATCTTCGCCAACGTTCCGGCCGAGAACGCCTCAGGCATGGTTGACCGGTTCGCGCCGTTCATGGAGTACCTGACCAAGGAGATCGGCACAAAGGTGACGCTGCGCGTCGCCAACGACTACGCCGCCGTCATCGAAGGCCAGAAGTCGGGCAACGTCCACATCGCCTATTACGGCCCGGCCTCGTTCTCCAAGGCCCGCATCATCGGCGTCAAAACCGATGCATTCGCGATCGAAGTCAACTCGGACGGCACCAAGGGCTATTACTCGGTGTTCTACGTGCGCGCCAACAGCCCATACAAGACCATCGAAGACCTGAAGGGCAAAAATCTCGGTCTCGTCGACCCGAACTCGACCTCGGGCTACAACATGCCGATGTTCAAGCTCAACAAGCTCAACATCAAGCCAGACACCTTCTTCAGCAAGGTTGTCATCACCGGCAGCCATGAGAACGCCGTGATCGCGCTCGCCCAGGGCACCGTTGATGTTTGCGCCAACTGGTGGAACGCCGACGACGACAGCAACCTGACCCGCATGCTCAAGAAGAACATGGTGAAGGACGCCAGCGGCAAGGAACTGAAGAAGGAGGACTTCCGGGTCATTCTGAAGTCGGACCTGATCATCAACTCGCCGCTTGCGATCCTCGAGAGCCTGCCGGACGACCTGAAGGCCAAGATCAAGCAGGCGTTTTTCGATGCCCCCAAAAAGGCCCCCGCAGCGTTCGCAAAGCTGTCCGACGGCAAGGACAAGCCGTGGGAGCCGATCACCAACGCCGACTACGACGATACCATCAAGCTGGTGCGCTTCGTGGACAGCCTGCGCAAGGCCTGATCCTCAGCGTTAGTATCGAAGGTTGCCACCGGCCGCAGCTTCGCGGCGGGTGGCAACCTTTCGGTTCCACCGCTTATTATGATGAACCGGGTCTGACGGTGATGGAAAAGAAGTCATGAGCGCCTCCGCACCGCCGAACAGGTTGACCACGGCCATCGGCACACTGGTCAGCTACGACAGCGATCTGCGCGAGAAGCGCCGTAAAACCATTTTTGGCTGCATCATCGTCGCCATTCTGTTTGTTCTGTCCGGCTGGATCGCAGAGGCCCAGCCGGATGTTCTGATCGACAAGGCCGGTGCGTTCTTCAACTACATCGGCGATATTCTGCATCTTGACTCAGGTGATCTGGTGTTCGAAGCGCCAGGCGAGTGGTTCTGGGGCCTCCGGCGGTGGCTGCTCTCTCTGGGCGAGACCTTGCTGATGGCCTATGCCGGCACGTTCCTGGGCACATTCGCAGCCTTCGCACTTTGCTTCTTCGCAACTGACAATTTCTGTGTCTCAAGGCTTGGCAAGTTCTGCACGCTCCGCTTTCTCGAATTCGCCCGCACCGTGCCGGATCTGGTCTTTGCGCTGATCTTCGTGATCGCGTTCGGCCTCGGGCCGATCCCGGGCGTGTTGGCGATCGCCATCCACACGATGGGCGCGCTGGGCAAGCTTTTCGCCGAGGTGGTCGAGAATATCGATCCCAAACCGGTCGAGGGGATCGCAGCCGCCGGCGGCAGCCGGCTCGCGCAGATCCGCTATGGCGCGTTGCCGCAGGTGTTGTCCAACTTCGTCAGCTACGCGCTGCTGCGCTTTGAGGTGAATGTTCGCAGCGCCGCCGTGCTCGGCTTCGTCGGCGCCGGCGGAATCGGATTCACGTTGCTGATCGCCATCCGCAAATTTTACAACTCCGATGTCAGCGCCATTCTTTTGATGATCATCGTGACGGTGATGCTGATCGACTACGGCACGGAGAAGGTGCGTCATCGTCTGATCGGCCGGGAGAAGCATGCATGAGCATCACGATGGGCGAGCCGCGCAGCGCGATGCTGTCGCTCGACGCCGATGGGCTTCGGCGCCATGCCGCGTTGCTCCGGCCGGACACTGCCGGGCGCCTGGTCACCTCGCTATCGGCGGCGGCAATGATCGCTGGCCTGATCGGTTCGTTGGCTTATCTAGGGTTTTCGTTCACGGCGATCTTTGTCGGCCTGCAGCGCATCGGCGGTATCGTCGCCTGGATGCTGCCGCCAGACCCACAGACTTGGGACAATACGAGATTTTATTTTCATGCCTTGGGCGAGACACTGGGCATTGCCTTCATGGGAACGCTGGGCGCCGCCCTGTTCGCGTTTCCCCTCAGCTTCCTAGCGGCCCGCAACATCGTGCCCAACCTGATCGTTCACATCCTGACGCGGCGCATGTTCGACACGATCCGCGGTGTTGACGCGCTGATCTGGGCGCTGATCTGGATCAACGTCGTGGGGCTCGGGCCATTTGCCGGTGTTCTCGCGCTCGTCACCTCGGATTTCGGCGCCCTGGGCAAGCTGTTCTCCGAGGCGATCGAGACCGCGGATGCAAAGCCGGTGGAAGGCGTCACCTCCTGCGGCGGTGGGACGTTTGCCGGCGTTCGTTTCGGCGTCATCCCACAGCTGCTGCCTGTTGTGCTGGGGCAGTTGCTTTATTTCTTTGAGAGCAATGTCCGTTCGGCCGCGGTGCTCGGCATCGTCGGCGCCGGCGGCATCGGCCTGCCGCTGTCGGAGATGATCCGAACGGATGAGTGGCAACAGGTCTCGTTCATCATCATCATGATGCTGGTGACGGTGTCGGTGATCGACCTGATTTCGTCGCGCCTGCGCTTGAGCATCATCGGGCCCGCGCCGGTCTGATGGCGAGCGCATCGTCCGATCCGAGGGGAACATCCTTCGATTGAAGGTCTTCGCTGATACAAAGACCACGAGCCATGGCCGGGCGCTTATCGGCTCGGCCGCGGCTCTTTGGCTGCCGCTTGGCGGGCAGCACGTCGCCAATTTGACCAGACGATTACGAAAGCAGCGTGAATTTGTTGCTGCGCGAGTCTAATCGCGATGCGTCCGATTTCCTGTATCGACCAGCGGATCAACGTTGGCGACACGTCTTTGCTGTCCTGCGCAGTGTTTTTGCGGAGTCGCGGCATCGGCGTGATCTCGGTGACAGCCATCATGGCAAAGACAAGCATGACGGGCGAGACGCGGCAGTGCGGCGCGCGCCCGCCACTTGGTCACGGCGTTTCGGCTCAGCCCGCAGCGTTTGGCCAAGGCGCCGCTTGTCTCTTTCGACGCTTGGAGCACGGCTTGTATTCGCGGCGTTGTTCGAGCACTGCCATGAAGCCTGCCTGCCATAACGCGTCCACCCCTGCTTGGGGCAGTGTGGCGTCATGACTCTCCGGGACTGAACACCCTAGGGGGCCAACTGGGCTACCTGCGCCGCGCTTTAAGTGCATCGAAAGTTTGCACAAATTGGTAACAGAATCTGTGATGAGGCTATTTCTGAATCTTTATCAAAATTCCACCGAATCTGTTGATCATAAGATCCTTGTTATCATAAGGTTTCGTCAATTTTAACGATCGCCTGATCTGCAAGCCAAATCCGCATGAGCCGCGGCGCCGGCTCGGCTTTGGCGACGGTATCGGGAGCGAACCGCCATGGCGAATTACAGCTGGAACAACAACGCGAACGGTGTCTGGGGGATCGCCGCGGACTGGGGGCCAGTGGCCGGCGTTCCGGGGGTCGGGGACAGTGTCGGCATTGGCGGCGGCGGCGTTCTAACGCTGGACAGCGCCCGTACGGTGAATGGCGGATTTGCAGATTCGAACGGACAAATTTTCCTTGCCGGTTATGTGCTGAGCCTTGGAGGGGCGGCGTCGTTCGGTCGACAGGACGGTGCCTACGGTAGTCTCGAAGGCAGCGGCTCGTTGGCCACATCTGGAACGACGGAACTTTATGATTTGCTGGCCAGCGGATTGACCTGGACCAATTCCGGCCAGGTTGACGATTTCGGGTCGATCTCGGTGGGTGATGCAGCCGCAACGCCTGTCGGCAACGCCGCCACGACGATCATCCAGAACAACGGCACCTGGAACCTTGCCAGCGATAGCCAGGTGACGTCTCAGAACGTCTACAACGTGACTACGTTGGATATCTTCCGGGTTCCGCGCTCGTTCAGCCAGACGGGCACTGCGGTGTTCAACAATGCCGGGTTGTTCGCCAAAAGCAGCGGCACCGGTGTCAGCAATTACTACGGCACGTTCAACAGCACTGGGTCCGTCCAGGTGCTGTCGGGTACCATCTACTTCAACAACGTAACAAATCTTGGTGGCACGGTGACGGGCACCGGCACGATCGGCCTGGACGGTACGTCTGGCTCGATCACCCATGCGATCTCGATCGGTGGTCTCAGTCTGGGCACGCATAATGCCAATGTGACCTTCACCGATGCCGCTTCTGTGACATTGACCGGCAACCTGACGGTCCAGTCGGGCATCGAGAGCTTCGCTGGCCCGGTATCGGTCGGCGGTGCGCTGGTGATCAACGGCGGAACTGTGTCGATCGCCGCCGGCATGGCGCTAACGATCGGTTCGCTTGCGATGAACCGGGGGACCTTGAACCTGCCGGGCGATGTTATGATGGGGGCTTCGCAGGGCTGGTTCTTGAACAACGGCGCACAGGTCAACCTCGACGGCTATAAGGTCAGTCTTGCCGGGCCGGTGGAGTTCGATCAAAACAGCGGCCGGCTCGAAGGCAGCGGCTCGCTCGTCACCTCGGGCACAACCACAATCTATAACATGCTGGCCAGCGGCTTTACCTGGACCAATTCCGGGCAGGTGAACCAGTTCGGCAATGTCGGGATTGGCGATGCCATTGGCGGCCAGACCACCAATG
>CAIQQQ010000335.1 GCA_903873995.1 uncultured Rhodospirillales bacterium | reverse complement strand
GCAGTAGCAGGTCGGCCGGGCGCAGCAGCGCGCGGGCCAGGGCTAGGCGGTTGCGCCAGCCGCCGGAGAACGCGGTCATGGGTTGATCGCCGGCCTCGGCGGCAAAGCCCAGGCCGCGCATCACGGTTTGCGCCTGGGCGTTGACCGCGCCCGGATCGATCTCGGCCAGATGGGCGTAGGCGTGGGCTAGGGCCATGTCGTCGTGCCCGGCCTCGGCGAGGGCCAGCTCTTCGCGGGCTGCGGTGAGGGGTGCGTGGCCCTGCAGTACGTAATCCAGGGCGCTGATGGTGACGGTGTCGATGTCCTGCGCCACGTGGGCGATGCGTTCCGGGCGGGGGGCTTCTATGGAGCCGGCTTCGGGTTGCAGCTGACCGAGGATGGCGGTGAGCAAGGTGGACTTGCCGCAGCCGTTGGCGCCGACGAGGCCCACACGTTCGCCGGGGGCGGCGAGCAGCGTTGCGTCGCGGTAGAGGACGCGGGCGCCACGGGCTAGGGATAGGTTGTTGAGGCGCAGCATGGTGGGCAGTCTTTGGTCGGTGCGATTGGTTCAGTTCTAGGACCCTCACCCTCGGTCCCTCTCCCGCGGTGCGGGAGAGGGAAGTGAGCCCAACAATGTACAGTAATCCCCTCTCCCTCTGGGAGAGGGGCGGGGGTGAGGGTAGTCGCCGAGCGCACGTCTTCAGCCCGGCGTTAATTTATCCGGGCAAATCTTCCTGTTGGGCCAGAAACACCATATCGTCCCCCGCACTCGTCGTCAGCCAGGTAAGCGGCAGATCCGGAAAGCTGCGTTCCACCGCAGCGCGGCCATCGCCCACTTCCACCACCAGGATGCCCCCGGGCGTCAGGTGCGATTTGGCCTCGCGAATGATCGTGCGCACGATATCCATGCCGTCATTGCCACCGGCCAGCGCCATGCGCGGCTCATGGCGGTACTCGGGCGGCAGCTTCTCCATGGACGCCTGCGTCACATAAGGGGGGTTGCTCAGGATCAGGTCGTACCGCCTGCCAGCGATGGCCTCGAACAGGTTGGACGACAGCAGCCGGATGCGCGAGCGCAGGTCGTAGTCTTCCACGTTGCGGGTGGCCACGGCCAGGGCATCCAGCGAAAGGTCGATGGCATCGATCTCGGCCTCCGGGAAAACATGGGCTGCCATCACCGCGAGGCAGCCCGAGCCCGTGCACAGGTCCAGCGCATTGCGCACTTCCATGGGGTCGGCCACCCAGGGTGCCAGCTCTTCCTTGAGCAGTTCCGCGATGAACGAGCGCGGCACGATACAACGGGTATCCACGTAGAAGCGATAGCCCTGCAGCCAGGCTTCATTGAGCAGGTAGGCCGCGGGCAGGCGGGAACGGGTGCGCCGGTCGATGAGCTGCAGCAGTTCGTTGATCTCGCCGATGGTGAGGAAGGCGTCGAGAAACACTTCCATTCGTTCTATCGGCAGGGAGAGGGCGCGCAGCACGAGAAATACGGCTTCCTCGTAGGCGTCGATCTGGCCGTGGCCAAAATACAGGCCGGCTTCATTGAACGAGGTGACCGCAAATCGCAGGGCGTCGCGGATGGTGCGCAGGTTGGCTTTGGCGTCGATATTCATTCAGCGTTCAGTCCGCTTTCATTCAGCATGCGGGCACCCATCGGGTCCGGGTTTGCACCGAGCAGCAAGGCCGCATCAGGGTAGCAGCCGCTCCAGGGTTGCGCGGTAGATGTTCTTGAGCGCATCGATATCGGCGATGCGCACGTGTTCGTCGATCTTGTGGATGCTGGCGTTTACGGGGCCAAATTCCGCCACCTGCGGGCACAGGGTGGCCAGGAAGCGGCCGTCGGACGTTCCTCCGGTGGTGGAGGGCGTGGCCTTCACGCCAACCGTGTCCTGTATGGCGCCCGTG
>CAIQQQ010000334.1 GCA_903873995.1 uncultured Rhodospirillales bacterium | reverse complement strand
GGTGGTGCGCCGGCCTTTTCAACTCACGGGTCAGGGCGCCCGACACGTCGTTGGCCGTGTCCAGTCTTATGCGCGGTCTTCTTGTCCCAGGGTCTGACCGGCGGGGTTCGGTGCGGGTGCGGCCACGCTTCGGTGAGCTGGACGACATGGCGCGCCGGGGTAGCCCGGTGCGGGCCGGTCGCGGTGGCTAGGAGCGTGGGTCAGTAACACACCGGGCGGGGTGCTCAGGTGAGTGCCGGGTGTGCGGGATCATGAGGTGTGGCTGGTGATCTCGGTTCGGATGGACTGTTCGAGGTGGATCCGCGGGACTGGGTCGATCCCGATTCTCGGGTGTCGAAGGCTCCGGTGGACAAGACGTTTCGCGTCTTCGATCCGGGTCAGGGGTTGTTGCTGCCGCCGTCGCTGGATGACTGGTTGCCGGCTGAGCATCTGGCCCGGTTCATCGCCGAGCTGGTCGACGAGCACCTGGACCTGTCCCGGATCCGCGCCGGATACACCGAGGGCCGTGGCGCGCCACCCTACGATCCCCGGTTGATGGTGCGGATCCTGCTCTACGGCTACACCATCGGGGTCCGCTCGTCGCGGGCGATCGAGGTCAAATGCAGTGATGACGTGCCGTTCCGCTGGCTCGCCGCCGGGGCGGGACCGGACTATCGGGCGATCGCGAGGTTCCGCAAACGGCACCTGTCGGCGTTGGGGCATCTGTTCGTCCAAGCGTTGGCGTTGTGCCAGGCCGCGGGAATGGTCAGTCTGGGCCGGGTCGCGCTGGACGGGACGAAGGTGCGGGCCAATGCCTCTAAACGCAAGGCGATGAGCTACGCCCGGATGACCGAGAAGGAGAAAGTCCTCGCCGCCGAGGTCTCGGCGTTGTTGGCCGAGGCCGAGCGGATCGATAAAGCCGAAGACGCCCGGTTCGGCAAGAACCGCCGCGGCGACGAATTGCCCGAGGAGTTGCGGCGCCGCGAAACCCGGCTGGCCAAGATCGGCGAGGCCAAGGCCGCACTCGAGGCCGAGGCCGCCCAGGCGGCGCGGGAGCGGGCCCAGGCGCGGGCTACCGACCGCGGCGATGACGATGACACCGCCGCCGGTAAGGGTGCCGCGGCCGCGGAAGCGGCGGCACCGAAACCGAAGGCGCAACGCAACTTCACCGACCCGGACTCCAAGATCATGCTCACCGGCGACGGGGCGTTCCACCAGTGCTTCAACGCCCAGGCGGTGGTCGACGCCGACTATCAGGTCATCGTCGCCACCGACGTGAACACCAACGCTTCCGACGTCGGCAATCTGATGCCGATGACCGAACAGACCCTCACCAACACCGGGCAGGTCCCCGACCAGATGCTCGCCGACGCCGGCTACTGCTCGGCTGAGAACCTCGAACGGGCCGCCGAGTTCACCGACGCACACGGCACCGACTTCTACGTCGCGACCGGGCGGCGGCGCCGCGACGAGCCACCGCCGGTGGCCCCGCGCGGCCCGATCCCGAAGTCCGCGACCGCCAAAAACAACGCATGGCCCGCACACTGACGACCAAGAAAGGCCACGCGATCTACGCCCGCCGCAAAGCCATCGTCGAACCGGTCTTCGGTCAGATGAGCACCCTGCAGAACGCCAAACACTTACTGCTGCGTGGACTGGACCAGGCCCGCGGGGAATGGCTGCTGCTCGCCGCCTGCCACAACCTACGCAAACTCCACGGGGTTGTCGGCGTGAGCGGGCTCGACACCCTGGCCACTATCTGACGGGCTCCGCCGGCCACGTATCCGCGGTCCACACCACGACGGAAGCCGCCGCAATCAAATCCTCACCCGACGCCGACATCACGCGAATCGGCAATACCGACCCACGCTCCTAGGGGTGGGTCGCCGGTCACAGGTCTGACGCCGGGCGCACCGTGGCCAGCTCGGCGAGGCCGCTGACGTGGAGGAAGGGTATCAGCACCGGATTGGCGATGATATGAAGCGAATCAGCATGGGGGACAAGGGCATTGATGGCTGCGCTGTCCAGGTATTCCACTCCGGTCAGGTCCACGGTGAACGTGTCGGCGGCTTCGGCGGTAGCGGCGCTGAGGGCGTCGGAGAAGGTCGCGATGTTGCTCGCGTCGATCTCGCCGGCGGCGCGTAGTACGACCCGGCCGTCGCCGCGTCGCTCGGTGCGAACGGTCAAAGGCATGCTCATCGGCTGATCCTCGTCGACAGGTGAACGGTGGTGCCTGCGGTGTCGGGATGGATGGAGACCTCGTCCATGAGGGCCTCCATGATCGCGACGCCCCGGCCGCGATGGGAGTTGCCCGACTGCGGGGTCTTCCACCGGCCGGTGTCCGTGATGGTG
>CAIQQQ010000333.1 GCA_903873995.1 uncultured Rhodospirillales bacterium | reverse complement strand
CGGCCCGACGTGAACGCCCCCCTCTTTCAAGACCGATGATCTTAAACGGATGAGGTTCCAAGGGGCTCGGCCCCTTGGTGGGGTCCAGGGGCAAAGCCCCTGGCCTTCCTTCACCACGAAGGTGGCGGTCCAGGCCGATCTACTGTATTATTTGCAAATTCCGCACCCATTTTGGAGCTACCCCACGGCATGAGCGATTCGGCCGGTCCGATTCCTGACCCGACACTCCCGCCGCAGGAGCCGGACGCTTACGACGCGTCCTCCATCTCCGTGCTGCGCGGGCTCGATGCGGTGCGCAAGCGCCCGGGCATGTATATCGGGGACACCGATGACGGCTCCGGCCTGCATCACATGGCCTTCGAGATCATCGACAACGCGGTGGACGAGGTGCAGGCCGGCTTTGCCTCCGCCGTCGAGCTGATCCTCAACGGCGACGGTTCCGTCACTGTGCGAGACGACGGCCGCGGCATTCCGACCGATATCCATGAGGAGGAGGGCGTGTCTGCCGCCGAGGTCGTGCTGACCCGTCTGCACGCCGGCGGCAAGTTCAACCAGAACTCCTACAAGGTCTCCGGCGGCCTGCATGGCGTCGGCGCCGCCGTCGTCAACGCGCTGTCGCAGTGGATGGAGGTGCGGATTTACCGCAACGGCCAGGAATACTTCATCCGCTTCGAGCACGGCGATGCGGTCGCCCCCCTCTGCGTCACCGGCCCCGCTGATCGCGGCACCGGCACGGAGGTCACGTTCAAGCCCTCCACCGGCACCTTCACCAATGTCGAGTTCGACTTCGCCATTCTGGAGCGCCGCCTGCGCGAGCTGGCCTTCCTCAACTCCGGCATGAAGATCATCTTCCGTGACGACCGCCACCCGCCCTCCCGCGAAGTGGCCTTCCATTACGATGGCGGCCTGCGCGCCTTCGTCGAATGGCTGGACCGCGCCAAGCAGGCGATCTTCACGCCCGCCATCTGGGCGTCCCACGCGGACCCCGCCTCGGGCATGAAGGTGGAGTTCGCGCTCTCCTGGAACGACAGTTTCCACGAGACGATGCTGTGCTTCACCAACAACATCCCCCAGCGCGACGGCGGCACCCATCTGGCGGGCTTCCGCCAGGCGCTCACTCGCGTCATGACCAAATACGCCGACGGCCTGGGCAAGAAAGACAGCCTGGCCCTGGTCGGCGAGGACATGCGCGAGGGCATGACGGCCGTGCTGTCGGTCAAGGTCCCAGACCCGAAATTCTCCTCCCAGACCAAGGACAAGCTGGTCTCGTCAGAGGTGCAGCCGGTCGTCCAGATGGTCGCCGCCGACATCATCAGCCACTGGCTCGAAACCCACCCCCGCGAAGCGAAAGCCCTGATCGGCAAGGTGATGGACGCCGCCGCCGCCCGCGAGGCCGCCCGCAAGGCCCGCGAGCTCACCCGCCGCAAGGGCGTGCTGGACGTCTCGACCCTGCCCGGCAAGCTCGCCGACTGCCAGGAGCGCGACCCCGCCAAAAGCGAGATCTTCCTCGTCGAGGGTGACAGCGCCGGCGGCTCCGCAAAAATGGGCCGTGACCGCAAATACCAGGCCATCCTGCCGCTGAAGGGCAAGATCCTCAACGTCGAGCGTGCCAGGTTCGACCGCATGCTGGGCAGTGCCGAAATCGGCACCCTCATCACAGCCCTCGGCACCGGCATCGGCCGCGGCGAGCCGGCCGATGGCGGGTTTGACATCAACCGCCTGCGCTATCACCGCATCATCATCATGACGGACGCAGACGTGGACGGATCGCATATCCGCACACTCCTGCTCACGTTCTTCTTCCGCCAGATGCCCCAGCTCATCGAGCGTGGTCATCTCTACATCGCCCAGCCCCCCCTCTATCGCGCCACCCGCGGCGGCGAGGAGCGCTACATCAAGGACGATTCCGGCCTCGAACGCTACCTGCTCGACAAGGCGCTGGGCGAGGCGCGCATCACCTACGCTGACGGCCGCGTGCTGGCCGGGCCCGAGATCGTGCAGGAGGCCGGCTGGCTGCGTGAGGCCGCCCTCAAGCTCAAGCGCCTCTCCTCCACCATCCCGGTGGCCCTGCTGGAACAGGCCGCGATCGCAGCCGCCCTGCAGGCCGACCCGGCGCAAACCTCGGCCGCCCTCCCCACCCTGGTGCAACGCCTCGACGCGATCTCCCCCCAGGCCGAACGCGGCTGGAAGGCCGTGGCCGATGCCACGAACCTCACGATCTTCCGCATGGTCCGCGGCGTGGCCGAACGCCACGTGATCGACAACTCGGTGCTCCGCAGCGCCGAAGCCCGCTGGCTCGCCGAACGCGCCGAGCCGCTGCAGGCCCGCTTCGCCCAGCCCGCCCTGCTGAAGCTAGGCAACACCGAAACCCCGGTCGCCGGACCCGCCACCGCGTTTGACCGCATCCTGCTCCAAGGCCGCCGCGGCCTCGCCATCCAGCGCTTCAAGGGCCTGGGCGAAATGAACGCCGACCAGCTCTGGGGCACCACGCTTGACCCCGCCATCCGCACGCTGCTGCAGGTGAAGGTGGGGGACGTGGACGACGCCGGCCTGGTCTTCTCCACCCTGATGGGCGACGTGGTCGAACCCCGCCGCGACTTCATCGTGGAAAATGCCCTCAAGGTCGCCAATCTGGACGTGTGAGAGCAACGTCGTCCGTCTCGAAATCCAGTAAACCCCGCCGATGGACGGGCTGCCATCCGGCCACGATCTGGCATAACCGGCCAAATTGGCGCATGTTTGCCTGCAATATCATTTTCCACACGCCAAAGGATCCCTTGTGTCTGACAGTTTGACCGATCGCCTGGACAAGCAGAAATCCGCCAACGCCGCGAAAGCCGCTTATGTCGAGGCGATGAAGGCGCGCACCGCCCGTATCGATGCCGAACAATTCGCCCAGCGCATTCCCCGCGTCACCACCTTCCTGGACGGCGTGCGCAACGAGCTCATCAGCCGCATCACCAGCATGGCCAATGCCGGCAAGAAGAAGTCCAAGGCGCCCGCGGTGGACATCCTCGCACCCTTCCCGGTGCCCAAGGAATTCGACGGGTTCAAGGGCCCAGATCGCGACATCCGCAACGAAAGCGATGTCGCGCACGATGTCTGGGCCGGCTTCGTGAAATGGGGCACCGACAACGGCCTCAATCTGATCATGGTGTCAGACGACAGCGGCACAGTGATCCGGCTCGATATCGGCTGAGGCAAACGCAAGGCCGTCACAGGCGGCCTTGCGCCACGCTCCAGGCACGCTCGGCCACTGGCCCTGCCATCGCGCCGAGGGCCTGCGCATCCGGATGCGCCGCCGTGCCGTCCAGCGCGCGCTTGGCGATGCCCTGCAGGATGGCCGACAGGCGGAACAGCCCGAACGCCAGATAAAACTCCCAGTTGTCGATCCGCGCCCGCCCGGTCCGCCGGCAATAGGCCGCGACATACTCCGCCTCGCCCGGCAGCCCCTCCGCCGCGAGATCCACCCCGTCCAGCCCGCGAAACACCGCCGGCGAGATGCGCCACATGGCGGCGTGGTTGGCAAAATCCGCCAGCGGATCACCCAGCGTGGACAGCTCCCAATCCAGCACCGCCACCACGCGCGGCGCGCTCTCATGCAGCATCACGTTATCCAGCCGGTAATCGCCATGAATGATCCGCGCCGGCTGCTCGGGCGGCAGATGCTGCGGCAGCCATGTGATCAGCTGCTCCATCGCCGGTGACGGGCCAGTGGCGGACGCGCGGAACTGCTTCGTCCACCGGTCGATCTGCCGCGCCACAAAGCGGCTGGGCCGGCCGTAATCGGCAAGCCCGACGCTCGCCGGTTCGATCGCATGCAGGGCTGCGATGGTCTGGTTCATCTGGTCGAACACCACGGCCCGATCCGCCCGATCCAGCTCCGGCATCGAGGGCTCGAACAAAACCCGCCCCGGCACAAAATCCATCACATAGAAGATGCTGCCGATCACATCGGGGTCGGTGCAGCAATCATAGACGCGCGGCACCGGCACGGCGGTACCGGCCAGGGCCGCCATCACCCGATGCTCACGGTCCACCGCATGGGCGCTCGGCAACAGATCGCCAACCGGCTTGCGGCGCAGAACGTAGCGCCCTGAATCAGCGGTCAGCAGATAGGTCGGATTGGACTGGCCGCCCTTGATGATCCGTGCGCTCAGTGCCCCATGAAAGCCCGGCACATGGGCCTCCATCCAGGCGGGCAGGGGCGTCAGATCGTCCGGCAGGGCTGGCTCGTGGCTGGGCATCGTTGCGGGGTCTCGGTTCATCGCCGGAGGATAGGCTGTTGCCGAGCCGCTGCGAATACCGCGCTGCGTCAGCTTCCCACGATCCCGGTGCTGTCCGCCTCCAGCGCGAAGGCCGCGGCCATCAAGGCGCGGGTATAGTCTTGCTGCGGATGCTCGAAGATCGCCTCGGCCGGGCCTTCCTCAACCACCTCGCCACGCCGCATCACCACCACGCGATGCGCCAGCGCCCGCACCACGCGCAGATCATGGCTGATGAACAGAAAACCCAGATCGTGATCCCGCTGCAGCCGTCGCAACAGCTCCACGATCTGCGCCTGCACAGACATGTCGAGCGCACTGGTCGGCTCGTCCAGCACAACGAAGCGCGGCTCCAGCACCATCGCGCGGGCAATCGCGATGCGCTGGCGCTGGCCGCCGCTGAACTCGTGGGGGTAACGCTGCGCCGAATCGGCCGGCAGCCCGACCTCCGCCAAAGCCGCCACCACCCGCCGCTCCCGCTCCGCGTCGGTCAGGCCGCGATTGTGCACGCGCAGCCCCTCGGCCACGATATCCCCCAAGGTCAGGCGCGGCGAGAGGCTGCCGAACGGGTCCTGGAACACAATCTGCGCCCGCGCGCACATGTCACGCCGATCGATGCCGGTCACATCGCAGCCATCAAGCCGCACCGTGCCCGTGGACGGCTCCAGCCGCAGCAGCGCTGCCCCCATGGTGGACTTGCCCGAGCCGCTTTCGCCCACCAGCGCCACGGTCTCGCCGGCATGCACCGTGATGCTGACACCGTCCACCGCCCGCACATGGCCCACCGTCCGCCGCAGCAGGCCGCTGCGGATCGGAAAATGCACCTTGATATCGGTGGCCTCGATCAATGTCGGAGCATCCTGGCGCAGCGGCAGCGGCCGTCCGCGCGGCTCGGCGGCCAGCAGAAGCTTCGTGTAAGGGTGCTGCGGCCGGGCGAACACGCTGGCCACGGATCCCGCCTCCACCACGCGGCCGTGCTTCATCACGCAAACCCTGTCGGCGTAACGGCGCACAATCGCAAGGTCATGGCTGATCAGCAAAAGTGCGAGCCCGCGCGCCTGCTTCTGCGTCGCCAGAAGCTGCAGGATCTGCGCCTGGATCGTGACATCGAGCGCCGTGGTCGGCTCATCGGCGATCAGCAGCGCCGGATCGTTGGCCAAAGCCATGGCAATCATCACCCTCTGCCGCTGCCCTCCGGAGAGCTGATGCGGAAATGCGTCCAGCCGGTGCTGCGCATCCGCGAAGCCGCATTGCGCCAGCAACTCGATCACGCGGGCGCGCTTGGCTGGTCCAGACACCGGGGTGTGCAGCATCACCGCCTCGCCCACCTGGCGGCCGATGGGCTGAAGCGGATTGAGGCTGCTCATCGGCTCCTGGAACACCATCCCCGCCACACCGCCACGCAGCCGGCGCAGCAGGGCAGGGTCCGCCCCCACCATCTCCTGCCCGTCCAACGTCACGTGCCCCGTGGTCTCGGCGCCATGCGGCAGGAGCTGCAACAGCGAGAGCGCGGTGAGCGACTTGCCCGAGCCGCTCTCGCCCACCAGCGCAAGCGTCTCGCCGCGATCCAGCGTGAAGGACACGTCATCCACCACACGTCGCTCGCCGAACGACACGCATAGGTGTTCGACCCGAAGCAGGTTCATCTGAGGCTCTTGCGCGGGTCAAACGCATCGCGCACCGCCTCGCCGATGAAGATCAGCAGGATCAGCATGCCGCCCAGCACGATGAACGCGGAGATCCCAAGCCACGGCGCCTGGAGGTTGTTCTTGCCCTGCGCCACCAGCTCACCCAGCGAAGGCGAGCCGGGCGGCAGGCCGAAGCCCAAAAAGTCGAGGCTCGCCAGAATCGTGACCGAGCCGGAGAGGGTGAAAGGCAGAAACGTCAAGGTCGCCACCATCGCGTTCGGCAGAATATGGCGCCACATCACCGTCACGTTGGAAACACCCAGCGCCTTTGCGGCACGGACATATTCAAGATTGCGCCCACGCAGGAACTCCGCCCGCACCACGCCCACCAGCCCCATCCAGCTGAACAGCAGCAGGAACACCAACAGGATCCAGAATCCCGGCGTGATGATGCTCGAAAGGATGATCAGCATGTAAAGCTGCGGCATGCCCGACCAGATCTCGATGAAGCGCTGGAACAAAAGATCCACAAGCCCGCCATAGAACCCCTGCACGGCACCGGCCGCGATGCCTATGACGGACGAGATGATGGTGAGGGTGAAGCCGAACAAGACCGAGATGCGAAACCCGTAAATCACCCGGGCCAACACGTCGCGCGCCTGGTCGTCCGTGCCCAGCAGGTTGCGAAAGCTCGGCGGGGAGGGAGCGGCAGCGCCAAGATCCTTCACCACCGTTGCGTAATCGAACGATACCGGTGGCCACAGCATCCATCCTTTGGCGGCGATCCGTTCTGCCAGCTCCGGATCGGTGTAGTCCGCCGAGACCGGCATCAGATCGGCGCCGAACGCATCCTCGCTGTAGTCGCGCAGCACCGGGACGAACCAATGCCCGTCGTAATGCACCAGCAGCGGGCGGTCATTGGCGATGAACTCGGCGAACAGGCTCACCAGGAACAGCAAGGCGAACAGCCGCAGCGACCACAGCCCGCGGCGATGGGCGCGAAACAGCGCCAGGCGGCGGCGGCTGAGCGGCGACAGCTTCAGCATGTCAGCATGTCACCATGTCAGGTTCGGCGCGCCGAGAAATCGATCCGCGGATCCACGAGCGTATACATCAGGTCCCCCACGATCTGCAGCACCAGACCCAGCAGGGTGAAGATGTACAGCGTGCCGAACATCACCGGATAGTCGCGGCGGATCGCACTCTCAAAGCCCAGCAGCCCCAGCCCGTCCAGCGAGAACACGATCTCGATGAGCAGCGAGGAGGAGAACAGGATGCCCATCAGCGCCGCCGGAAACCCCGCGATGATCAGCAGCATGGCGTTGCGGAACACATGGCGGTACATCACCCGCGCCTCGCCCGCGCCCTTGGCCCGCGCCGTCGTCACGTATTGCTTGCGGATCTCCTCCAGGAACGAGTTCTTGGTGAGCATCGTGAGGCTCGCAAACCCGCCCACGATCAGCGCCACCGTCGGCAGCACCATGTGCCACGCATAGTCCAGCACCCGTGCGCCCAACCCCCACTCCTGCGATCCCGAGCTCGACAGCCCACGCAGCGGAAACCAGCTCACGAAACTGCCCCCGGCGAACAGCACCACCAGCAGGATCGCAAACAGAAAGCCCGGAATGGCGTAACCCACGAGCACCGCCACCGAACTCGCCACATCGAAACGCGAACCGTCACGCACCGCCTTGGCGATGCCCAGCGGGATAGACACCAGATAGATCAGCAAGGTGGACCACAACCCGATCGAGATCGACACCGGCATCTTCTGCGCCACCAGCTGCAGCACCGTCTGATCGCGAAAGAAGCTGCGGCCGAAATCGAACGTGGCGTAGTTGCGCAGCATGATCTCGAAACGCTCCATCGGCGGCTTGTCAAAGCCGAACAGCCGCTTGATATCGGCGATCACGTGGGGATCAAGCCCGCGCGCACCGCGATAGCTGCCGCTGCCAGAACTGTCGCCTCCCATGCCTGCGCTGCCGGAGCTGGTCCCGGCCTCGGATGCGCCACCGCCGGTGAGCCTTGCGGTGGTGTCCCCCTTGCCCTTCATCTCCGCGATCATCTGCTCCACCGGCCCGCCCGGAGCGAATTGGATCACCGCGAAGTTGATGGCAATGATGCCGATCAGGGTCGGTATCACCAAAAGCAGGCGGCGCAGCAGATAGGCTGCCATCAGGGGCCCATCCGCCGCGCCGCATCCGTGACGGCGGCGAGTTGCGGATCAACCCACCAACTGTCGATCACCACGCCCGAGCGCACCGGCATGCTGGGCCGGCCAAAGCGGTTCCAATAGGCGATGTTGAT
>CAIQQQ010000332.1 GCA_903873995.1 uncultured Rhodospirillales bacterium | reverse complement strand
AGGCGTTCACCGGATTGAAAGGGCGGCTGGTCAGCCTGGAAGATGCGCTGCAGGGCTGCGAGGCCATTTTGCACGATGCGTTCCAGGACGTGCCGGAAAGTGCGCTCTACATGATCGGCGCCATCAGCGAGGCGAAGAGCAAGGCGCCGGCGAAGGCCCCGGCGAATGCAAAAGCAGACCAACCGGCGGATGCACATGGATCTTAAGATCCTTCTGCCGTCCGAGGTCTTTGCCCAGATCGCGGATGTGACGCGGATCGTGGCCGAAGCTCAGAACGGCTCGTTCGGCCTGCTGCCCAACCGGCTCGACTGCGCAGCAGCCCTCGCGCCCGGGATTTTGACCTATCGGACGCAGGACGGGGGCGAGGTCTTCATCGCAGTGGATCAGGGCATCCTGGTCAAGTCAGGCCCCGATGTCGTCGTCTCCGTGCGCCGGGCGTTGCGCGGCGCGGATCTGGGCCAGCTGCGTCAGATGGTGGAACAGACGTTCCTGGCGCAGGACGCGGCCGAGCGCAGCGTTCGCCGGGTGATGGCGAAGCTGGAGACCGGATTTTTGAGCCGCTTCGCGGCGCTGCACCATGAGCGATGACCGGAAGGCGGTCTCGCCGCAAAGCGAGGCCTTGGTCAGCCAGATCGGCGCCAAGGCCGCCCGCAAGCTGAAGGCGCGCCGCAAAGGCTCGGGGGGCAACGGCGGGGCGGGCGACGGCGGGGCGGGCGTGTGGTTCGGCCTCGGCATGATGGGATTGATCGGCTGGTCGGTGGCCGTGCCCACCCTGCTCGGCGCGGCACTCGGGATCTGGCTGGATCGACAGCATTCCGGCAGTCATCCCTGGACACTTGCCCTGCTGGTCGGCGGTCTCACCATCGGCTGCCTGAACGCCTGGCGCTGGGTGGCGAACGAAGACAGGGCCATGCACGAGGATGCGGATGGGGGCGCCGATGGCTGATCTGCAGTCCTGGGCGCCGGCCTTTCTGGCCGGCCTCGCGCTGGGCGCGATCTTTTTTGGCGGTTTGTGGTGGACGATCAGGGCAGGGCTGACCGCTTCGCAGCCGGCCCTGTGGTTTCTGTGCAGCCTGCTGCTGCGGACAGGCACAGCACTCGGTGGCTTCTTCCTGGTCGCAGGCACGGATTGGACGCTGTGGCTGGTCTGCCTGATTGGGTTCATCGCGGCGCGCGCGGCTGTGCACCGGCTGACCCAGGCCGGCCCGGCCCGCCTGACCGACAGGGCCGGCGATGCGTCTTAGTCCCGATCAGTTGATCCTCTGGCAGCATGGGTTTGTGAAGCTCAACGGGACGATCGCGTTCACCTGGGCCCTGATGCTGGTGCTGACCGTGGGGTCCGTCCTGATCACGCGCCGGCTGTCGACCGGCATGATCCGCTCACGCTGGCAGAACCTGCTCGAAATCGTGGTGACCGGCATCGTCGGGCAGATCGGCGAGGTCGGGCTGCGCCGTCCACGGGTCTATGTCGGCTTCCTGGGAACGTTGTTTCTGTTCGTCGCGCTCTCGGCCCTCGGCACTGTGATTCCGGGTTTCGAACCGCCGACCGGCTCGCTGTCCACAACCGCGGCGCTGGCGCTGTGCGTGTTCGTGGCGGTGCCGTTCTACGGCATCGAGGAACAGGGGCTGGGCGGCTACCTCAAGACCTATATCGAACTCACCGTCATCATGCTGCCGTTCAACATCATCAGCGAAGTGTCGCGGACCCTGGCGCTGGCGGTTCGTCTGTTCGGCAACATGATGAGTGGGGCAATGATCCTGGCGATCCTGCTGACCATCACACCCTTTGTATTTCCGATCGCGATGAGCGTTCTCGGTCTGCTGACCGGCATGGTGCAGGCCTACATCTTCTCAATCCTGGCTGCCGTCTACATCGCCTCGGCCACGCGCGCGCGCGCGCCGAAGGCAAAACCCAAGACAGGCACCCCCCCGCCCACGGCCGCATGACGGCCAACCGGAGACTTCACCATGGACCCCATGACGCTGATCGCCATCGCCTCGATCTTCACGGCCGGCTTCACGATCGCGATCGGCAGCATCGGCCCGGCGTTGGGCGAGGGGCGCGCGGTCGCGACAGCCCTGACGTCGCTGGCACAGCAGCCAGATGCATCGGCGACCATCACGCGCACCCTGTTTGTGGGGCTCGCGATGATCGAATCAATCGCGATCTACTGCTTCGTGGTGTCGATGATCCTGATCTTCGCCAATCCGTTCTGGAACCATGCCATCGCGCAAGCGACGGGAAAGTAATCCATGCTGATCGATTGGTTCACCGTCGGTGCGCAGGCGCTCAACTTTCTGATCCTGGTGTGGCTGCTGAAGCGGTTCCTTTACAGGCCGATCATCGACGCCGTTGACGCACGGGAAAAGCTGATCGCGAAGGAACGCGCCGACGCCGATGCGATCAAGACAACAGCCGAAGCCGAGCGCGATGCCCTCCAGAAGAAGAACGCCGCGTTCGACCGGCAACGCGCGGACCTGCTGGACCAGGCCACGAAGGAGGCTGCCGCCGAAAGGCAGCGCCTGCTGGACGACGCGGCAAAGGCGGCAGACGCGGTTGCTGCCAAACGCCAGACGCTGCTGCGACAGGAGGCCACGAGCCTTGACCAGGACGTCACCGACCGGGCGCGCGCCGAAGTGTTCGCCATCGCCGGAAAGGTGCTGAAGGATCTGGCCGGCGCCTCGCTGGAGGAGCGGGTGGGCGACATCTTCATCCGCCAGCTGCAAGGGCTCGGCGACGCCTCCAGATCGGCCATCGCCGGGGCTCTCAAGACGGCATCCGGCCCTGCTCTGGTGCGATCCTCCTTCGAGATGCCCGAAACACAGCAGGAGGCCATCCAGGACGCGATCGACAAGATCGTCCCGGCCAAGGTTCCGCTGCGCTTTGAGACGGCACCGGCGCTGATCGGCGGGATCGAATTCACCATGGCCGGGCAGAAGCTCGCCTGGAACATCGCGGATTATCTTTCCACCTTGCAGACGGGGGTCGAAGATCTGATCGCTGCGAAAGATCGGCAGGCCTCCGGACCCGACCAACCGTCGGAATCCAGGACGGATCAGACGACCGATCACAAGATTCAAAGCCGATGACGATGCCACCGGCCGGCCTGCGCACCGTATTCGACACCTTGTTCGCCGATCTGGGCAAGGCGCGGGGCGCCCTGGCGCCGAAGCTCGTCGCACGGGAATTCGGCACCATCACCCGGGTTTCAGCGGGTGTTGCCAACGTCTCGGGTCTGCCGGGGGTGGGCATCGACGAGTTGCTGAACTTTCCCGGCGATCTTCAGGGCCTCGCTTTCAATGTCGATGTGTCGGACATCGGCGTGGTGCTGCTCGGCGATTACGCGCATCTGCACGCCGGCGACGAAGTGACCCGCACCGGCCGTGTCATGGATGTGATCGTGGGCGATGCCCTGCTTGGACGCGTGATCGACCCGACCGGCCGGCCGATGGACGCGGGCGGTCCGCTGCCGGTGTTGCAGCGCCTCCCGATCGAGCGGCCGGCGGCGGCGATCATGGACCGGGCGCCCGTCGCGGTGCCGCTGCAGACCGGTATCAAGGCGATCGACGCGCTCATCCCGATCGGGCGCGGCCAGCGCGAGCTGATCCTTGGCGACCGGCAGACCGGCAAGACCACGATTGCGATCGACACCATCCTCAACCAGAAGGGCAAGAACGTCGTCTGCGTCTATTGCGCGATCGGCCAGCGCGCCTCGGCGATCGCCAAGACCGTGGCGGTGCTGCGGGAGCACGGTGCCATGGACTATACCGTCGTCGTCGTGACCGAGGGCAGCAACCCGCCGGGCCGCATCTATATCGCGCCCTATGCCGCGACCAGCATCGCCGAACACTTCATGCAGGCCGGGCGGGATGTTCTGATCGTCTATGACGACCTGACCCAGCATGCCCGCGCCTATCGCGAACTGTCGCTGCTGCTGCGCCGGCCGCCCGGGCGCGAGGCGTTTCCCGGCGACATCTTCTATATCCATTCGCGCCTGCTCGAACGCGCCACCCATCTGAGTGGTGAACGCGGAGGCGGCTCGCTTTCGGCCCTGCCCATCATCGAGACGGAGGCCGAGAACATCGCGGCCTATATCCCCACCAACCTGATCTCGATCACGGACGGGCAGATCTATCTTTCACCGTCTCTGTTCGAACTGGGCCGGCTGCCGGCCATCGACGTCGGCAAATCCGTCTCGCGCGTCGGCGGCAAGGCCCAGATGGCGCCCTATCGCGCCGTCGCTGGCGACCTCAAGCTCGCCTATGCGCAGTTCGAGGAACTCGAGACCTTTTCCCGCTTCGGCGCCGGCCTGGACAAGGCCACAACCGCGGTCATCCACCATGGCGAGCGCATCCGGGCGTGCTTGAAGCAGCGGGAATTCTCCCCGGTCTCGGCAACGGGGCAGATCGCCATCCTGCTCGCGCTGACGGCGAAGCTCTTCGAGACCATCCCCATCGAGACGATGACGGAGGCGCAGAATGCGGTTCTGGCCGCTTCGGCGCATCTGCCGAAGGAGATCAGCGACCGGTTCGAGACCGCCAAGAGCCTGAGCGATGCGGACAAGGCAGCGGTCATCCGACTTTGCAGCGAGGCTCTGGCGCAGTTTCAACCGCAGAACCCACAAGACCAGGCCCAGACGCCGTGAGCGGCGCCACGGCGAGCCTGCGCAAGAAGATCGGCGGTGCGGGCGATCTGCAATCGGTTGTCCGCGCCATGAAGGCGATGGCCGCCGCCAATATCGGCCAATACGAAAAGGCCGAGCGCGCGCTGGACGGGTACTTTCACACCGTCGAACTGGGCTTGAGCATCTGTTTTGCGCAAGGCGCGCCGCTGGTATCGTTGACAGACGATCGTGGACAGGCCGGAAAGCTGGCGGTCGCGGCCGTCGTGTTCGGCTCCGATCAGGGACTTGTGGGGCGCTTCAACGATGTGGTGGCAGACCACGCGATCAAGTCGCTTGGCGTGTTTCAGGGCCGGCCTCGGATCTGGGCCGTGGGCGACCGCGTGCGCCGTCGCCTGATGGATGCCGGTTTTGATGTGCAGGGCCTGTTCGCGGTGCCGGGTTCGGTTGCGGCCATTGTTCCGTTGATCGGTCAGATTCTGGTGGCAGGCGAGGCTGTCCAGCACCGCGAAGACAACGATGAACTGTATCTGTTCTACAACAGGCCGACATCCGGGGCGGCCTATCGACCGGTTTCGCAGCGCTTGCTGCCGCTCGATGAAAGCTGGCGCTGCAAGCTGGCGGCGCTGCCTTGGCCGACCGCGGCGCTGCCGGACATCATCGGCGACAATCTGGTGACGCTGCGGGCGCTGATTCGGGAGTATCTCTTTGTGTCGCTGTTCCGGGCCTGCGCCTTATCGCTCGCAAGCGAAAACGCCAGCAGGCTGGCGGCGATGCAACGGGCCGACAAGAACATCGATGACCTGCTCGAGGAGCTCAACGCCACCTACCGCCGATTGCGACAGAACGGCATCGACGAGGAGTTGTTCGATGTCGTTGCAGGGTTTGAGGCGTTGCACACGGAGGGGACTTCAGACGCTTCGTTGTGAACGATCGTCGTGTGTCCCGAGGCCAGGGCTCCCCCCTGTGTGATGGAGCGCTGGACTGCCTTGCCGAGGACGTGACCCCGCCGAAGTGCTGCGCTATGACAGCCGCATGACCGGAGAGAAACTCACGTGAACCAAGCCATTCTGCCGAACAGCCTGCGCACTGGCCCCGATACGCGCGGCCGGTTCGGTCAATTCGGCGGGCGTTTTGTCGCCGAGACGCTGATGCCGCTGGTGCTGGCGGTGGAGCAGGCCTATCTGGCCGCCAAGGCCGATCCGTCGTTTCAGATCGAGCTCGACGATTATCTGAAAAACTATGTCGGACGGCCAAGCCCGATGTGGTTCGCCCGCCGGCTGACGGATGTGCTGGGCGGTGCCAAGATCTATTTCAAGCGCGACGAGCTCAACCACACCGGCGCCCACAAGATCAATTCGTGCATGGGGCAGATCCTGCTGGCGCGGCGCATGGGCAAAACGCGCATCATCGCCGAAACCGGCGCAGGCCAGCATGGCGTGGCGACGGCCACGGTGTGCGCGTTGTTCGGCCTGCCATGCACCATCTACATGGGGGCGACCGACGTGGCACGGCAGTCGCCCAACGTGTTCCGCATGAAGCTGCTGGGCGCCGAGGTGAAGCCCGTGACGTCCGGCGCCGGGACGCTCAAGGATGCGATGAACGATGCGCTGCGCGACTGGGTCGCGAATGTGGCGGACACGTTCTACATCATCGGCACCGTGGCCGGCCCGCACCCCTATCCGATGATGGTGCGCGATTT
>CAIQQQ010000331.1 GCA_903873995.1 uncultured Rhodospirillales bacterium | reverse complement strand
TGGCGACGAAGGATGGGCTGGATTTTGCCGATGGGGCGCGGGCGGCGGCGGAGGAGAACTCACGAAGCGGGGAGCGGCGGTTCGGGGCGGCGAGCCATCCGATGCAGAGCCCGGATCTGTCCGGCAGCGGGTTCTTTCTGCGCTATGGCATCGGGTTTCTGTGCAGCGAATATGAGTGGCCTTACCCGAGTCTCGCGGATATCGCCGAGTATTCGAAGCCGAACAGTGCGTTTCTCGCGTCATTCAAGGGGCTTGATAAGTCCCGGCAGTACAAGAACCCCAAGAAGAGCGAGATCGTCGACCACATCGGGGCCTGGGTCGATATGCTCACCGGCGATCTGCCGGAGGGGGCGACGGGGGAGCTTGTTGTAACGTTTCAGGGGCATGGCATTCGCGGCAGCTTCATCGCCTCGGACAACACGGAGCTGACGTCGGGCGAGATGATGGCGCTTGCGCAGACGGCCGAGACGCGGCGGGTGAGCCTGACGATCGTGATGGATGCGCGCCATGCGGGCGGTGCGGTGCCGGTGTTTCAGGCGCATGCGGCCGATGCGCAGGACCGGCGGGTGGACGCTCATGTGGAGGGGGCGGACGAGATGTCGTCCGTTGACAACCATCTGGCAGCGGAGGCGTTGCGCGATGAGTTGGCGCAGGCGCGCGAGCTGGTGCTGTTCAGTGCTGCGATGGCTGCGCATGGCAAGACGTTGAACGACCTGTTGAGCATGGGGTGGTATGGCGATCCGCCGTTCATGCGGTCTGTTGCGGGGGAGGATCAGGAGCTGCGGGAGCTGGTTCGGTCGATGGAGCTGCAGTTCAGGACCAATATGCGGTTCGATCATGCGCCGGCGGAGCTGCATGCCAGGATCGAGGACGCGTTCAAGGCGATCGCGTTTTCCATGGGGCGGATTGTTGAGGGTGAGAACGCCGATCTGAATCATTGGGCTGAGGCGATCGGGGTGTTGCAGGATCGCGTTGGCGACGGGGCGAACAAGATCATCGTGGCGTTGAACAAGGCTTCGGCGCCGCCTTGAGGGGCGCAAGTGGCGGTTACGGGGAATCCCTGAGTTGCGGACGGGCGGGCTTTGTGTTCCTGTTTCGTTCATGTATGTCGCCGCAACCCCTTCCCTGGCCGATCGGATCGTGTTCACGCTCGATGGGCTGGCGCGGGCGGTGGCTGCGCGGATTGCGGCACGGGCGATGACGGCGGCGATGATCGTGCTGGTGTGGGGGCGGGTGAAGCGGGCGGAGCGGGACATTCTGCGGCTGCTGGCGCTGTTCGGCGCCGGGCGGTTGCGGGTTCTTGCGGGGCCTCGCGCGGGCGCGGGTGCCGCGGTGGTGCGGGCTGGGGCTCGGGCGGGGGCTGCGCGGTTGCCGGTTCGGTTTGCGTGGCTGCTGCCGCTGGTGCCGGGGGAGGCCGCGTGTTTTGCGGGGCAGCTTCGGGCGGCGCTGGGCGAGGCGGAGATGGTGGCGCTGCTGGAGGCCTCACCGCAGGCTCGGCGGGTGCTGCGGCCGCTGTGCCGGATGCTGGGGATCGAACGGTCGGTGCTTGGCGATGTTTCGAGGGGGGATGTTTCGAGGGGGGATGTTGTGGCGGCGGGGGCGGCGCCTGTCTTGGGCGAGGCCAGCGCGGTTGCGCGGGTACGGGTGCCGCGGGTGCGGGTGCCGGTGGATCTGGGGCGGGTGCCCTGGCCGCGGGGGGTGCTGGCCGCGGCGCGGCGGGACGGGTTTGGGCGGCGGTGAGGGGGTACT
>CAIQQQ010000330.1 GCA_903873995.1 uncultured Rhodospirillales bacterium | reverse complement strand
GCTCGAACCAGGCCATATTCCCGGTTGCCGCCATGGCGCGCGTGCTCGGCGTGTCGAAGGCTGGCTTTTATGCTTGGCTGCGCCGCCCGCCGTCCGCACACGCCGAGGCCGACGCGGCGCTGCTGAAGCGGATCAAGACGGTGCATGCCAGTTCTCGCCAGACATATGGCGCACCGCGCGTTCATGCCGAGCTGCGCAATCACGGGCAAGCGCATGGCCGCAAGAGGATCGCTCGCCTGATGCGCGACGCAGGACTTGTCGGCGCCAGCCATCGGCACTCCGGGCCGACCACGACACGGCGTGACAAGGACGCGAGGCCAGCGCCGGATTTGGTCGATCGCAACTTCACCGCCACTGCGCCGAACCAGCTCTGGGTCGCCGACATTACCTACGTGCCGACGGCGGTGGGGTTTCTCTACCTCGCAGTCGTGCTGGATGCCTGGAGCCGCAAGATCGTGGGGTGGTCCATGGCGAACCACCTCCGCGCTGAATTGGTGATGGACGCCATGGAAATGGCCGTCGGTCAGCGGCGGCCAAAGGACGTCATTCATCACAGCGATCAGGGCAGCCAATACACCTCAGTGGCGTTCGGCAAACGATGTGGCGAGGCTGGCGTTCGCCCATCGATGGGGTCTGTCGGCGACGCCTATGACAACGCGATGGCCGAGAGCTTCTTTTCCACGCTGGAAGCTGAGTTGCTCAGCCGACGCCGGTTTGCCTCGCAGGCTGAAGCCCGAATGGCGTGCTTCAGCTTTATCGAGGGCTGGTACAACCCGGTCCGGCTGCATTCCGGACTCGGATATCGGTCACCGATGACCTACGAAGCCGAAATGCAGAAAGTGCTCGACGACGCTTAGCCCGCAAGCCCACAAACCGTCCACCGAAACGGGGCAACCTCACAACTGATTCCAGCGCTGACGCTGTATTGTCGCGTTGTGAGACCCATCCTGATTGCCGCCACCGCCCCTGGCGGGTCGCGTTACGAGCCCCGGCCACTCGGGCCATCTCTTTGGGCCGGTCAGGGTGCTACACACCTCACCGCCGGTGGTCTCCAGAAGCTCTTGAAGCGTCATACGACCAAGCGGTTTGGCTTTGCCATCTCGGCGCATCTGTTCCGCGACTGCGTTGCGACGACTCTGGCGAACGAGGACCCCACCCATGCGCGGTACGCAGCGATCCTCCTGGGTCACCACGGCCTACGGACGACTGAACGGCATTACATCGCGGTCAACAGCGAGGTGGCACTCGATCGGCATCACACCATGATGGCATCGATGCGCAAATTGGCTCGACAACGCTCCCCCAAAAAAGCTGAGATTGCCCAATGATGACTTTCTCTGGTTCCCAGACGACGCCGAGCCCTCGGGTCGCGATCTACGCCCGGTTCAGCTCCGACAACCAATCCGATGCATCGATCGATGATCAGGTCCGTGTGTGCCGGGCTCGGGCTGATCGTGAAGGGTGGACGGTAACGTCCGTCTATACTGATTATGCCATCAGTGGCGCCACCGCGCACCGCTCGCAGTTCCAAGCGCTGCTTGCCGATGCGCGGTCCGGGAAGATCGACATCGTCATGGCGGAAGCCATGGATCGGATCAGCCGTGACCAGGAACACATCGCGGGTTTCTACAAACACGTGACCTTCGCCGGCGCTCGCATCGTGACGATCGCCGAAGGCGAGGTGTCGGAACTCCATATCGGTCTGAAGGGAACGATGTCGGCACTGTTCCTGGGGAATTCGCGCTCAAGACGCACCGCGGCATCGAAGGACGCGTGCGGGCGGGGCATAGCGGCGGCGGATTGAGCTTTGGCTATCGCGTGGTTCGACGCATCGCCGGCAACGGCATGCCAACATCGGGCGAGATGGAGGTGGCGGACGATCAGGCCGTCGTGGTGCGTCGGGTGTTCACGGCTTATGTCGGCGGCCAATCGCCGCGGTCCATCGCCAAGGTGCTGAACGCCGAGGGCGTCGCCGGTCCACGGGGCGGAAGGTGGACGGCATCGCTTATTCTGGGCAATGCCCAGCGTGAGACGGGCATTCTACGCAATCGGCTTTACGCGGGTGAACGCGTCTGGAACCGCCAGCATTTCGTGAAGGACCCGACGACAGGGAAGCGTGTGGCTCGGCCGAACGCACGTGAGGAATGGGTGGTCAATTTAGTGCCGGCGCTTCGCATCATCGAAGACAGCATTTGGCAGGCCGCGCAAGTCCGGTTAGCCGCGGGACGGGCGCTCGTTGCCGCGCATCGGTCGTCTCATGACGCTGCAGTTGCCGATGCGCCCAACTGGGGAGGCAGAATGACAAATGCGCGCCGCCCGGTATGGGCGCTGTCGGGTTTGGTTCGCTGCGGCTTGTGCGATGGCCCGATGGGCGTTGTCGCCAATGATGGGCGCCTCGGGTGCTCGAACCATCGTGAGCGCGGCATGTGCAGCAACAAACGCACCATGCTGCGCGGTCCTCTGCTGCAGCGGGTGATGGTGGGCCTGAAGGAGCGCCTGCTCACCCCGGATCTCGTGGATGCGTTTGTCGAGACATATGTCGCTGAGGTCAATTTGGCGAACCGTGACCGGGGTCACCGCGGCAAGCAATTCGGCCAGGAGGCAGCCAAGGTGAGCCGGCAGATGCACAACATGCTGGACCTCATCAAGGAAGGTCTCGGCAGCCGGACCATCGTGATGGAACTCCGCGCGCTCGAGCAGCGTCATGCCGAGCTGGCAGCCGCGATGACCGAGGCAGGCACGCCGGAGAAGATGCCGGTGTTGCAACCCAATCTGCCTGACCGATACCGACGTGTTGTGGACGGCGTTGAACGCGCTCTTGCTGATGCCGCAACCGCGGCCAGCGCCGTGGAGGCGCTTCGCAGCGTCATCGACGTCATCCAGGTGTTCCCAGGCGAGAAGCGCGGCGAAGTGTCGGTTCAGCTGCGCGGCGACCTGGCCGCGTTCATGTATCTCGACGAGACGATGGCGCAAACAGGAACGCCCGCCCTCCATAAGGAGAACGGGCGTTCTATAGAAGTAGTGGGATCGTTGGTTGCGGGGATAGGAAACCACCGAGAGTTTATTCCAATTTGTGTCGGCTGTTGACTTGGTTGCACGGGGAGCAAAACCATCGACAGTTGACCCAAAATTCGTGTCGCCTGCTGATCCCGTTAACGGGAGGCGATGCTACCTATAAGGAAAAGTTCTCAGTGGCGCCTGACCCATCTTGGTGGAGGTGACGCGCCGGCGACGGGGCAATCAGTCAACTGTTGTCACCTGCTCCACTTGCCTCGGCACCAACGGCGAGATCGTGGCCCCAGGCCAGCGCTGCGCACCGGCATCCAACCTCAACTTCTTAGGCCGGCAGGGACTTGGGACCCGGCACGTCCTTTGCCAAACTGTAAGTGTTCGATCCATCATGCAGCCATCGGGAAATCGGCATTCGCCAGGAAGGCAAAGAGCGTCATCCTTGCCTCCTCGGTCAGATCGAACGCGACTCTTGCAAAGCCTTCGGTCACCTCCAGCGTATGGAACGGCAGCACCGCGGCAAACCCGTCCAAGCGCAGTGTGCCGCGGCCGCCGACACTCACGTCACTGAGCCCCATCACCTTCGCGCCCCCGTCGGAGATATCGGCGAGGTGGGTGGAGAGTTTGCTCCGTCCAGCCATCTCAACACGGCAGGGTAGATTGACGACGTAACGCGGAGAACTGCGCCGATTGACCTCCATTGTGGAGCTTCGCACGATCCGCACCATCGTCTGTTTCAGATCGCCAACCGATCCGTCGAGGGCACGTGTGTTTTCCAGAACCTCACCCGCATAGCGCCCGGCCTGTTCGGCCTCCCGCGCGACATCGGCGTTCATGCCGGACATCCGGTTCACCGCTGAGGCCGTCTCAGTCACGTTGCGGGCGATCTCCGCCGTTGCCGCGCCCTGCTGCTCAACCGCGGCTGCGATCGAACTAGAGATTCCGTTGATCTCGCCGATCGTCGTCTCGATCCGGTCGACCGCCGACACCGCCGCATTGGTCGCCACACGGATCTGGCTGATGTGCGAAGTGATCTCCTCCGTCGAGCGCCGCGTCTGGCTGGCCAGTTGCTTGACCTCGCTGGCGACGACCGCAAAGCCCTTGCCCGCGTCGCCTGCGCGGGCTGCCTCGATGGTCGCGTTCAAGGCCAGCAGATTTGTCTTGGCAGCGATATCGCCGATGATGTCGGCCACCGCGCCGATGAGCCCGACCCGTTCATTCAACGCACCGATCGTGATGCGGGTTTCATTACCGGCTTGTACAGCCTCACTGACGATTATTGCCGAATGGCTGATCTGGCCGCTGATCTCACGGATCGATGCGGCGAGCTGCTCTGAGGCGCTGGCGACGGCCTGAGCGGTGCCGAGCGCCTGCTCCGCGGCGTCCGCAGCGTTGCGTGCCGAACCGCCGGTGCGTCCCGCGAGGTTGCCCATCTCCTCGGCGATCGTGATCATCACCGCCGTGCGATCGCCGATCTGCTGGACGGAGCTGCCTGCCCCCTGTTCAATCTGCACGGCCATCCCGATCATGGCCGCCTCCTTGTCCTTCTCGAATTGTTGCCGCTCAGCGACCTGCGCCTCCCGCAGCCGCGCGGCCTCCACCAAGCTATCGCGGAAGGCCCGCACCGTCCTCACCATGGTGCCGATCTCGTCACTACGCCGGTCTTGAGGCAGGTCGACGCTGAGATCACCATTGACCAGCGCTTCCATCGACCGTGTCACCGCGACGACCGGCCGCGCGATGCCACGCCCGACAAGCCAGGACAGGCCCATGATCACCAGAAGGCTGATGCCGAGCGTGACGAGGACGAGTTGCCGCGTCACGGCTGAGATGCGATCTCCTTCCTGAGAAGCGGCCCGTTCGGCAACGTTGAACTGAACGTCGAGCGCCACAAGGTCTGGCTCGATCTCGGCATAAACGGCGTTGAGCGTCTTCTCGGAGCTGAGTCCGGCAAGCGTTCCCGACATGAAACGTGCGAAAATGTTCTGATAGGCCGTCATATCCGCCAGTATCTCGTCTCTCGTGGCGGGGGGCAGTGCCACGGCCTCGAGTGCAGCAAGGAACACCGGCAGTTCCGCCTTGACATATCCGCCCCATTTCGGATCAAGGCGGGTGATGAAGTTCTTCTCGTGCCGTCGCATCGTCAGCATCGAGATTTGCAGCTTGGCAGCGTCAAGTGGCTGTAGCACCGCCTCGACGGCGTTGACGCGACCGCGGAGTTCACCCTGCAGACCCAGATCCTCATTCAGCCCGATCAGCCGCGAGGTTTTCACCAACTCGTTGAACGAAGCCTGGTAGCGGCCCATGTCGCTCCGCACGGCTTCGACCTTGGCCAACATGTCGGCCTGGCCGATAGCATGGGCCCGCAGCCCGTCGATCGCCTTGCCGGCGGCCGTCATGGCCTCGGCATGCGACGCGACATATTTCTCGTCGTGGCGCAGCAGGAAGTCCTTCTCGTGCCGGCGCGCCTGCAGCATGGAGATCTGCAGTTGCGCGTCCAGATCGCTCGCATCACGTGCCGCCATGACCATGCCGTTGCTGTCGGCAATCGTCCTGGTGCCCCACAGATTGACACCAGCGACCGCCGCCATGCCGATCAGCCCAAGCAGCGCCAGGATGGCAATCTGACAGCCGATGCGACATCTCGCCATGATGGAACTGACCATATCGACCCTGCATACATTTTCGATGAGCCTATGCCACCAGCGGTTAAGCCCCGGTTACCGGCAGACCGGCATGACCAGGCAGTCGGCAGCGGCCAGCCGACTTGGTGCGGCCCTGTTGGAAGGGTAGAATTTTCTTTTGAATCCGCGCCTGGCAGCATGGCAACCTTCGGCGGGATCGAACGTTGGTCAATACTTGCATACCTCGTCGTTCACTCACATCGGCATTGAGGAATGACTTCGGGCCTGTCGATGATTGCGACCGAAACCCGGTTGCCATGCGGGCCGCCAGTGGCGGGCATGCTGCCGCCGCAGCCGGGCTTCGGCCCCTAATGGCCGCACGGCATCCCAACGGCCGGACGCCGCCAGCAACCCTGACAACGAGGACCGCCTGAATGACACAGCATCCCGAAACCCTGGCTCTGCACGCCGGCTGGCGCCGTGACCCGGCGACCCATGCGGTCGCGGTGCCGATCTATCAGACCACGTCGTTCCAGTTCGACGACACCGCCCAGGCGGGGCGGCTGTTCGGGCTGCAGGAGCTCGGCAATATCTACACCCGCATCATGAACCCAACGAATGACGTGCTGGAGAAGCGCGTGGCCGCCCTCGAAGGCGGGGTGGCGGCGCTCACGGTGTCGTCCGGCCAGGCCGCATCGGCGTTTGCCGTGCAGAACCTTGCCCATGCCGGCGACAACATCGTCAGCTCCACCGATCTTTACGGCGGCACCTGGAACCTGTTCGCCAACACGCTGAAGGACCAGGGCATCGAGGTGCGCTTTGTCGATCCCGCCGACCCCGCAGCCTTTGCCCGCGCCACCGATGTGCGCACCCGCGCATATTATGCCGAGACGCTGCCCAACCCGAAGCTTGAGGTGTTCCCGATCGCCGAGGTGGCCGCGATCGGGCGGCCGCTGGGCATTCCGCTGATCGTCGACAACACCGCAGCCCCGCTGCTGGTGCGGCCGTTCGAGCATGGCGCGGCGGTGGTGGTGCATTCCCTGACCAAGTATCTCGGCGGGCATGGCACCTCGATCGGCGGCATCATCGTCGATGGCGGCAATTTCGACTGGGCGGCGCATCCTGAGCGCCAGCCGGCGCTGCACCGGCCCGATCCGTCGTATCACGGCGCCGTCTGGGTGGAGGCAGCGAAGCCGCTGGGGCCGATCGCCTATGTGCTGAAGGCGCGGGTGACGCTGCTGCGTGATCTTGGTGCCGCCCTGAGCCCATTCAACGCGTTCCTGACCATCCAGGGCATCGAGACCCTGGCGCTGCGCATCCGCGAGCACAGCCGCAACGCGGCCGCGGTAGCCGATTTCCTGGCTGGCCATCGCGACGTGATCCGGGTGATCCATCCGGCGCACCACAAGGGGGAGGCGGCGGCGCGAACGGCGAAATATCTCACGCGCGGCCATGGTGGGTTGGTGGGCTTGGAGCTTGCCGGCGGCAGCGAGGCCGGGCGCCGGTTCATCGATGCGCTGAAGCTGTTCTATCATGTGGCCAATATCGGCGACGCGCGTAGCCTCGCGATCCATCCAGCGAGCACAACGCATTCCCAGCTCAGCGCCGAGGAGCAGCGCCAGACCGGCGTCTCGCCCGGCTATGTCCGGCTTTCGGTGGGCATCGAGCATATCGACGACATTCTCGCCGACCTGCGCCAGGCGCTGGATCATGCGGCAGATTCCGAGGCGCTGGCGGCTGACTGAGGCAGGCGACCGGCGCGGGTCGATTCAGACTATCTCAATCTCCCGCCGCGACATTCGCGGCGGGAGAGGCGTTCGACGCTCTCCGCCAGCGTTGAAAACCAGCGCCCGAGGTTCCGTGATGACTGCGTTCAGCGAGTTCCCGCCCGCCCTGCCGGCCTTGTCGCACCCCCGCAGCGATCTCGATCCCTTGGATTGGTCCGACATGCGCGCGATCGGGCATCGCATGCTCGATGACGTGTTCAACGATCTGGAGAACCTGCGCGACCAGCCGGTGTGGCAACCGATGCCCGACACGGTCCGCAGCGCGTGGCATGCCAAGCTGCCGCAGGCGCCGACCGAACTCGCCATCGTCTATAAGGCGTATTGCCGCGATATCGCACCCTATGCCACCGGCAACCGTCACCCGCGTTTCATGGGCTGGGTGCATGGAGGCGGCTCAGTGGTCGGCATGCTGGCGGAGATGCTGGCCGGCGGTCTCAACGCCAATCTGGGCGGTCGCGACCATGCGCCGATCGCCTGCGAGCAGCAGGTGATCCGCTGGGCAGCCGAGATGCTCGGCTTTCCCGACGATGCCTCGGGCCTGCTGGTCACCGGAACCTCGATGGCCAATCTGATGGCGGTGCTGGTGGCGCGCACCGATGCGCTGGGCGAGGGGATCCGGACCGGCGGGCTCGCAGATGCCGCGTTGACGGCCTATGCCGCCGCCGGCGTGCATGGCTGCGTGGCACGCGCCCTCGATATCGCCGGTATCGGGTCTGACGCGCTGCGGCTGATCGCCTGCGGCGCCGATGGCGGGATGGACCTTGCGACCCTGCGCACCACGATCGCGGCTGACCGTGCCCATGGCCTCACTCCCTTCCTGGTGGTTGGGACCGCGGGCAGCGTTGACACCGGCGCCATCGATGATCTGGCGGGGCTCGCGGATTGCTGCGCCGAGCAGGAGGTGTGGTTTCACGTCGATGCCGCATACGGCGCCATCGCGATGCTGTCCGACGCCAAGAAGCCGTTGCTGACGGGCATCGAAAGGTCCGATTCGGTGGCCTTCGACTTTCACAAATGGGCGCAGGTTCCCTATGACGCGGGCTGCCTCGTGGTGCGCTGCGCGGCAAGCCATCGCGCGGCGTTCGAGCGGCCGGCCAATTACCTGAAACGTGAGACGCGCGGTCTTGCTGCCGGGTCCCCCTGGCCGTGCGATTTCGGCCCCGACCTGTCGCGCGGGTTTCGAGCTCTGAAGGTCTGGATGACGCTGTCAACCTACGGCACTGACCGGCTCGGGCAGATCGTTGATCGAACCTGTGCCCTGGCGGTCTATCTGGCCGAGCGGATAGCGCGCGAGCCATTGCTGGCCTGCGTGGCCCCTGTGCATCTGAACATCGTCTGCTTTCGCGTGCGGGGCGGCGATGACACACTGCACGCCACGATCGCGGCAGACCTGCAAGAGGGCGGGATCGCCGCACCTTCGACGACACGGATCGAGGGCCGCGTGGTGCTGCGGGCCGCCATCGTCAATCACCGCACCCGCGAGGACGACATTGATGCCCTGATTGACGGTGTGATCGCTTTCGCCGCGTTGCATCGCCAGCGATGATGCCGAAGCGTGCCGTTTGGAGCTGTTGCTATCGTCACACGACGCGCATCTTCTACCGTCACGCCTGATCCATCTGAGGACGCAATGGACGACATCGACCGCAAGCTGTTGGCCTTGCTGCAGCAGGATTCCACACTGGCGATTGCGCAGCTCGCCGACCAGGTCGGCCTTTCGGCCACGCCGGTGTGGAAGCGCGTGCAGAAGCTGGAACAGCTCGGCGTCATCATGCGGCGCGTGGCGCTGGTCGATCCCGAGCAGGTCGGCATCGGGCTGATCGTGTTCGTGGCGATCGAGGCCCATGTCCACAGTCCGGACTGGCTGGCCGATTTCGCAGCCAGCATGCAGGCCATGCCCGAGGTGATGGACGCCTACCGAATGGCCGGCGAGGTCGACTACATGCTGCGCGTGGCGGTGGCGGATATGGCCGAGTTCGATTCGTTCTACAAGCGCCTGATCGCCGCAGTGCCGCTGAAGAACGTCACCTCGCGCTTTGCCATGGAGCGGCTCAAGCACAGCACCGCCTATCCGCTGGCCGCGCGCGCCTTCCGCGACCGGCGGGCGCCGGACGACGCGGAGGGGTAGCACAGTCTTTCCTGGCGGCGCCGCACCGGGGCATGACATTCCGTCCGACCATGCTGCCAAAGTCAGAAACCCCAATCTTCCGAAAAGCCCGATTTTGCTGTTGAAGCGCGCAGCCAGACGCTGAACTCTCGGCGTCGTCATGAACAACCATCCTCACCAGAGCCGTCCAAGCCTCAGCCATCACTCAGTCATCACTGTATCGATGCGCTGTTGTTGTCTGCGAATGCCAAGCAGCATCTGACACGCCGCATCCGTTTCACATGACAGGACAGAACCAGCCTTGGTTCTGATGGGACAGCCATGATCCAATCTCACATCATCGAAATCTCCGGCCAGTTCGCCGGGGCCGCCATTCGCGGCGTCAACACCTACCGCTTCGTCGCCGTCGACCCGCGGGTCGAGGAGCTGGACGGCTCGGTCTGGCCGACTCTGCCGGATGTCAGGCGCGTTGTCGGCCACCTGCTCACCACCGGACGCCTGCCGCAGCCCAGGCTGGGCTGAAGCCACATCTCAGTTCGGGAGAGTCACATGAGCGGACCCATCGAGTTCATCGGCATGATCCAGCCGCGCCGCCAGTCCGAGATATTCCCGCCCTCCGGGCCGGGGATCGATCCGGGCTATCTGCGGGACGGCGCGCGCGTTCATGACGAGGCGGGCTTTGACCGCATCCTGATCGGCTGGCACAGCGATGGCCCAGACGGGCTGCAACTCGCCACCCATGCCGCCGCCCACACGAAGCGCGTGGGGTTCCTGGTGGCGCACCGCCCGGGGTTCCAGGCGCCGAGCACGGCCGCGCGGGCCTTCGCCACGTTGGACCAGCTGAGCGGTGGCCGCGCCGCCATCCATGTCATCACCGGCGGGGATGACACCGACCAGGCGCGCGACGGCGATTTCCTGGGCAAGGATGGCCGCTACGCCCGTACCGACGAGTATCTGGGGCTGGTGAAGAAGATATGGACCGCTGATGCGCCGGTGGATCATGACGGCGCCCATTACCGCGTCGTCGGTGCTTCGCCCGCGCTGCGGACCGTGCAGCGGCCTCGTTTGCCGATCTATTTCGGCGGCGCGTCCGACGCCGCGATCGAGGTCGCGGGCAAGCATGCCGATGTCTATGCGCTGTGGGGCGAGACGCAAGAGCAGGTGCGCGAGATCGTCGCACGGGTGCGCAAGTCCACGGCGTGGCATCGCGGCCCCGAGGCTGCCGGCGCCATCCGCTTCAGCTTGTCGTTCCGCCCAATCCTCGGCGCAACCGAGGAGGAGGCCTGGGCCAAGGCGCAGCGCATCGTGGAACGCATCACCGAGATCAGCGGCCAGGCGGCGCTGGGGCCTGCGGTGCGCGCGCCGCAGAACGCGGGCAGCCAACGCCTGCTCGCGGCCGCCGCCCTGGGCGATCGGCCGGAGGGCCGGCTTTTCACCGCCATCGCCCGCGTTACCGGGGCCCGAGGCAACACCACTGCACTGGTCGGAACCCCGGAGCAGGTGGCCGAGGCGTTCCTCGAGTACCACGCGCTGGGGGTGACCACCTTCCTCATTCGCGGCTTCGATCCGCTGGAGGACGCCGCCGAATACGGACGCTCGCTGCTGCCTGCCACGCGCCATCTGCTGGCGCGGCGTCAGGGGCAGCTTGCCGCCGACTGAGACCCCGGAGCTGCCGGCGGGGCGACACAGTATTGTGGCGCATGCGGCAGCCCTCCCTCGTTGAACTGGCCGGGATCCTCGGATCCCGGCCGATCTCTCACTTTTGGAGCCCGCGCATGAACGCCATCTCTCCTCTTGCGGCGCCGTCTGCGCTGGATGTCCTGTGGTTCCTGCCGACCGGCGGCGACGGGCGCTATCTGGGCGCGCGGCAGGGCCAGCGCGTGTCGGACAACCGCTATCTCCGCCAGGTCGCAGAGGCAGCGGATCAGTTGGGGTATCACGGCGTGCTGCTGCCCACCGGGATCGGCTGCGAGGACGCGCTGGTGACGGCTGCGAGCGTGGCGCCCTTCACGGACCATCTGCGCTTCCTGGTGGCGCTTCGCCCCGGCCAGACCCTGCCCGGCGAGGCTGCGCGCCAGTTCGCCACCTTGGACCGGCTGACCGGCGGGCGGGTGATGGTCAACGTCGTCTGTGGCGGCAATCCGGCCGATCTGGCCGGTGATGGGCTCACGCTCGGCCACGATGAGCGTTATGCCCAGGCGTCGGACTTCCTGCAGATCTGGCGCGGGCTGATGGCCGGCGAGAAGGTCGAGTTCGCGGGCGAATACCTCTCGTCGCGCGGCGGGCGGCTGCTGTTCCCGCCGGTGCAGCGGCCGCATCCGCCGCTGTATTTCGGCGGGTCGTCGCCCGCCGCCCACGCGCTGGCCGCAGCCCAGGCAGATGCCTATCTGACATGGGGCGAGCCACCGGCGGCGGTTGCCGAGAAGATCGCCGATGTCCGCGCCCGCGCCGCCGCCCATGGCCGCACGCTGCGCTATGGCATCCGGCTGCATTTGATCGTGCGTGAGACGGAAGGTAAGGCCTGGGATGCCGCGCGCGATCTGATCCGTCATCTGTCAGACGACACCATCGCCACCGCCCAGCGCAAGCTGTCCCTGGAAAGTGACAGCGAGGGCCAGCGCCGCATGCTGGCGCTGCATGGCGGCTCGCGGGAGAGACTGGAGATCGCTCCCAATCTTTGGGCCGGCGTGGGGCTGGTGCGCGGCGGCGCCGGCACGGCGCTGGTGGGCGACCCCGAGACGGTGGCCGCCCGCATCCGTGAATACCAGGTGCTGGGCATCGATACTGTGATCGCCTCCGGCTACCCACATCTGGACGAGGCCTACCGGGTGGCCGAGCTGCTGTTCCCGCTGCTGGGGGTGGGACGTGCGCGTGCGGCCGAGGGCGGCGCCAATCTGCTGGCCGGTGGCGGCTCGTTCTCCACAACGTCGGACGGGTTCCCGCCGCCTGCGCCGTCTCCTGTGGAGGCACGGGCATGAGCCAGTCCATCGCCCTTGCGGCACCTGATGTGCCGGTGCGGCGGAGCTGGCAGATCCCGCTGCGCCTCCGTCGTCTGATCTCGCCTCTGGTGCTCGTGCTGGCCTGGGAAGCAGCCTCGCACCTGGGCGTCATCTCGCCCCGAACCATAGCCGCTCCCAGCGTTATTATGGCCAGCGCCTGGGACCTGACGGTGACCGGCGAGTTGCCGGAAAATCTGCTGGTGTCGCTGGCTCGTGTGGCCGTGGGGTTCGCCATCGGCGTCTCCGCCGGCATCGTGCTGGCCGTGCTGTCCGGGCTCAGCCGGCTGGGTGAGGAAATTCTGGATGCGCCGCTGCAGATGCTGCGCACCCTGCCGTTCCTGGCGCTGGTGCCGCTGTTCATCCTCTGGTTTGGCATCGGCGAGTTGCCAAAGGTGGCGCTGGTGACATTGGGCGCGATGTTCCCGGTCTATCTCAACCTGTTCGCCGGCATTCGCGGCGTCGATCCCAAGCTGATAGAGACGGCTCAGGTGTTCGGCCTCTCCCGCCTGGCGCTGATCCGCCGGGTGATCCTGCCGGGTGCGCTGCCGCAGCTGCTGGTCGGTCTGCGCTATGCGCTGGGCGTCTCGTGGCTGAGCCTGGTGGTGGCCGAGCAGATCAACGCCAGCGCCGGCATCGGCCATCTGATCAATGATGCGCGGGACTTTCTGCGCACCGATGTGATCGTGGTCGGGCTGATGGTCTACGCGCTGCTGGGTCTTGGCGCCGATGCGCTGGTCCGCGCCCTCGAACAGCGCACCTTGCGCTGGCGCCCCTCTCTGGTGTCAGGGGCCCGCGCATGACCGGCGTTCGGGTTCGCGGCCTGACCCGCCGCTTCGGCACCCGGGCCGTGCTGGACCGGCTGGACCTTACGCTCGCCCCCGGCAGCTTCACGGCCCTGCTTGGGCGCAGCGGCTCCGGCAAGACGACGCTGCTGCGGACCCTGGCCGGGCTCGATGCGGTCACCGAGGGCGCGCTCGTCGAGGTTCCCCGCCCGACCACCGTGGTGTTCCAGGAACCGCGCCTGCTGCCCTGGGCGAAGGTCTGGCAGAATGTGGCGCTCGGCCTCGCTGGCGATGATGCCCGCGCCCGCGCCAGCGCGGCGCTGTCCGAGGTGGGGCTGGGGCGACATCTCGATGCCTGGCCGCTGACCCTGTCCGGCGGCGAGGCGCAGCGTGTGGCGTTGGCCCGGGCCTTGGTGCGCGCGCCGCGGCTGCTGCTGCTCGACGAGCCATTTGCCGCCCTGGACGCGCTGACACGCATCCGCATGCACGCCTTGGTTCTGGAACTCTGGCGTGCGCACGGACCGGCGGTGCTGCTGGTGACGCATGACGTGGACGAGGCGATCTCGCTCGCCGACCGCGTGCTGGTGCTCGATGCCGGGCGGATCGCGGTGGATGTCGAGATCGATCTCCCCCGCCCGCGTGATGCGGCCAATCCAACCCGCGCCGGACTGCGCCGGCATTTCCTCGAAACTCTCGGCGTGAAGGACCTCGTGGCATGAAGATGGAACGTCGCCTGCTGTTGGCGGGCCTTGCGGCGCTGCCGCTGTCGGCCCCAGCCACAGCCGGCCAGACCCTGCGCATGGGCTATCAGAAGAACGGCGCGCTGGTGATTTTGCGCCGCCAGGGCACGCTGGAGGCGCTGTTCGCCCCGCATGGCATCGCTGTGAGCTATGTCGAGTTCACCTCCGGTCCGCCGCTGCTTGAGGCGCTCGGCGCCAACGCCGTCGATTTCGGCGCCACCGGCGACACGCCGCCGATCTTCGCCCAGGCCGCCGGCGTCGACCTCGTCTATGTCGGCGCCCAGCCGGTGCGCGGCGACAATCAGGCGATCATCGTGCGCGACGGTGGCAAGGTGAGGACGCTGGCCGATCTCAAAGGCAGCAGGCTCGCCTTCACCCGCGGCAGTTCGGCGCATAACGTGGTCGTCAAGACATTGGCCCGCGTTGGTCTCACGCCAGCCGACATCCAGCCGATTGCCTTGCAGCCCGCCGATGCGATGGCCGCCTTCCGCAACGGCGCCATCGATGCCTGGGCAATCTGGGACCCTTTCCTCGCCATCGCCCAGCAGGACCCGGCAACACGCGTCCTTGTGCAGGCGAACCAGGTGGCGCCGTCCAACAGCTTCTTCCTGGCGAGCCGCGCCTGGGCGGAGAAGCAGCCGGCCCAGGTGCAGGCGCTGCTCGACGCCATCAACGGCGCCGCCGTTTGGGCCGCCGGCCATCCGGGCGAGCTCGCCGATCTCATGGCGCAGGTGACCGGGGTGCCGATCGAGGCGCAGCGCGTCGCCGCGCCGCGCGGCGTCTATGCCGTCCAGCCGCTGAATGGCGCGATCATCACCCGTCAGCAGGAGATTGCCGACACCTTCGCAACGCTGAAGATCATTCCTGCGCCCATCGACATCCGCAAGCTGGTCTGGACACCTCCGGCCACAAAGGCCGTGCTGTGATGCGGCTCGGCCGGCGGGCTTTGCTCGCCACTCCCGCCTTGCTTGCGGCCCAAGCCGCGCAGGCTGCGCCATTGCCGATTCTCAACGTGGGAGACCAGAAAGGCGGTGTCGAGGCCCTGCTGAAGGCGGCAGGCCTGCTGGAAGGGGCCCCGGTGCGGCTGGTGTTCAGCCAGTTCGGCGCCGCCGCCCCCCTGCTGGAGGCGCTTAACGCCGGTGCCGTCGATGTGGCGGCGGTGGGTGACGCACCGGCCACCTTCGCACTCGCCTCCGGGGTGCGGGCCCGCATCGTCGCCGCCACGCGCGGCACCGGGGCCAGCACGGCGGTCGTCGTGCCGGATGGCTCGGCCATCCGCACGCCGTCTGATCTGCGTGGCAAGCTGATCGCCACCAATCGCGGCTCGATCGGCCATGCCCTGCTCCTGGCCCTCGCCCAGCGCGAGGGCTGGGACGCGAAGGATGTGCAGATCGCCAACCTGCTGCCCGCCGATGCCAGGGCCGCACTCCGCTCCGGCGCAGTGGCGGGCTGGTCGACTTGGAACAGCTATGTCGCCCAGGCGCGCCTCGATGACGGCGCACGCGTCGTGGTCGATGGCCGAGCCGGCCTGTTGACTGGCCTGTCCTACCAAGTGGCCTCGGGGACGGCGATCGCTTCCCGGCGCGAGGCGCTGGGCCTGTTCCTCGGCCTCGTCGTGCGCGGCCGGCGCTGGGCGCTCGACAACGCCGACCGCTATGCACGAGCCTTGGCGGCCGAGATCGGGATCAGCCAGGCGGTTGCCAGACTGGCCTTCGACACTGACCTGCCCCATGCCGTGCCCCTCGATGACAGCGTCATCGCCAGCGAGCAGCAGACCATTGATCTCTTAGCCCGCAGCCAGTTGATCCGCGAGCGTCTCCAAGCCGGCCCGCTCTTCGATCGTTCCTTCAGCGACGGCTCCGCGTACTAGCCGTCAGGCGTCACCGATCGAGGCGTCAAAGCAGTTCATTGCTGGGCTGGTCCAGTCCGTCTGCTGGCACTGGACCAGCCCAGCCCTGTGATCGATCGTACCCGGCTCGAACCGAATGTTGAAAATTCCTCGTTTAATTATTAAAGCTGAACAGATTTCCTATTTTAAGAATAAATATTGATATATTTATCCCATGGACTTTGATATTTCTTCAGTTCAATCTTTTATTGCTGGGATTAATTGAAAAGGCCGTGAAGCCGGTGAACCACATGACGCGCCGACCGTTCCAAACCTTCTCTGGCCTGCTCCGCAACGGTCCTGCCGAGCGCTCCCTGGCCGAGGAGCGCCTGCACCGCAAGCAGCGTCTGAGGGCGAAACGACGATGACCGATATCACACCGCTTCGCAACTTTATTGCCGCAGCGATCCTCGCGATCGACCGCCATTGCGGCGACGAGACAGCCACACTGGCCGCCATCAAGGCAAGGCTAGCCGAGCTTGTGTCACATGACGACTGGCTGCCGGATGCGTTCGCTTCGCCCGGCCCGGATCACTACCGCCAGTATCTGCTCTACGGCGATCCGCTGGACCGGCTCTCGGTTGTCAGCTTCGTCTGGGGACCGGGGCAGAAGACCCCGGTGCACGATCACCGCATCTGGGGCGTGGTCGGCGTGCTGCGCGGCGCCGAGATCGGCGTAGCCTATACTAGGCATGCCGACGGCGCGCTGCGGGCCGGCGAGCCGGCCTGGCTCAACCCGGGTGAGGTCACCGCCGTCTCGCCCAGCATCGGCGATGTCCACACCATCGCCAACGCCCATGACGATCAGGTCTCGATTAGCATCCATGTCTATGGCGGCAACATTGGCTGCATCCAGCGCGCTGTGATCGACCCGGCAACAGGTGCCGAGCAGGACT
>CAIQQQ010000329.1 GCA_903873995.1 uncultured Rhodospirillales bacterium | reverse complement strand
CCGCGCGCCTTGGTCGAGGCGGCCGCGATGGACGGGGCAGGGCCGTTGCGCCGGATGCGCGACCTGCAGGTGCCGCTGCTGGCACCCACCTTCTTTTTCCTGATGGTGATCAACCTCACCGACAGCTTCGTGGACAGCTTCGGCATCATCGACATCACTACCGCCGGCGGCCCGTCCAAGGCCACCACGCTGCTGGTCTACAAGATCTATTTCGATGGCTTCCGTGGCCTCGACTATTCCGGCGCCGCCGCGCAGTCCATCGTGCTGATGGGCCTCATCATGGTGCTGACCTTTGTGCAGTTCCGCTACATCGAGCGGAAGGTGCACTACAAATGATCGAGAAGACCCCGCTGCTCAACGCGTTGACTCACGCGATCCTGCTGTGCGGTCTTGCGGTGGCCTTCGTGCCGATGTGGCTCGTGTTCGTCGCGGCCACGCTGACGCTGACCGAGATCAACACGCCGCCGATCAGCATCATCCCTGGCAGCCATCTGTGGGAGAACCTGGCCGAGGCCTGGCACCGTGCCGATCTCGGGGCGAAGCTTATCAACTCCCTGATCATGTCGGTGGCGGTCGCGGGCGGGAAGATCATCCTGTCCTCCGTCACCGCCTTCGGCATCGTGTTCTTCCGCTTCCCCGGCCGCATGCTGGCGTTCTGGCTGATCTTCATCACGCTCATGCTGCCGCTCGAGGTCCGCATCGTGCCGACCTACGCCGTTGCCGCCAACGCGCTCTCGCCCTACCAGGCGATCCTCGACACGATCGGCTTCACCACCCTCTGGGCCAGCCTCACCGGCGCCACCATCGCGCTCGATTGGAACCTGCTGAACTCCTACACCGGCCTGGTTCTCCCATTGGTCGCCACGGCCACTGGCACGTTCCTCTACCGCCAGTTCTTCCTCACCATCCCAGACGAGCTGTTCGAAGCCAGCCGCATGGACGGGGCCGGGCCCGTCCGCTTCTTCCGCGAGATCCTGATCCCGCTGTCCAACACCAACATGATCGCGCTCTTCACCATCATGTTCCTCTACGCCTGGAACCAGTATCTCTGGCCCCTGTTGATCACCACCGACCGCGTGCATTTCGGCACCGCCGTCACGGCGCTGCGCGCGCTTATCCCCGCGATGGGCGACAGCACCGGCGGGGACGTGCCGAACTGGAACGTCGCCATGGCTGGCTGCCTCATCGTGATCACGCCGCCGCTCATCGTCGTCGCCGCCCTCCAGCGCTTCTTCATCCGCGGCCTGATCGCCACAGACAAATAACGGGATCCCATGGCGACCATCTCCCTTCGCGCCGTCGAGAAATTCTACGGCAAGACCCAGGTCACACACGGCGTGTCACTCGAAATCCCCAGCGGTGAGTTCGTTGTGATCCTGGGCCCGTCCGGCTGCGGCAAATCCACGCTGCTGCGCATGATCGCGGGCCTCGAATCCATCTCCAAAGGAGAGATCGCCATCGCCGGAAAGGTCGTCAACGACCTCGAACCCCGCGCCCGCGGCTGCGCGATGGTGTTCCAGAATTACGCGCTCTACCCCCACATGACCGTCGCCGAGAATATCGGCTACGCCCTCAAGGTCGCCGGAATCTCCAAGGCTGAGCGCGCCACCCGCATCGCCAAGGTCGCCGAAACCATCGGACTTGCCGACTATCTCAACCGCAAACCCGCCCAGCTCTCCGGCGGCCAGCGCCAACGCGTTGCCATGGGCCGCGCCATGATCCGCGAGCCCGAGGTGTTTCTGTTCGACGAACCGCTCTCCAACCTCGACGCCAAACTGCGCGTGCAGATGCGCATCGAGATCCGCAAGCTGCACAACCGACTCGGCGCCACCTCCGTCTTCGTCACCCACGACCAGATCGAAGCCATGACGCTGGCGGACCGTCTCGTCGTCATGAACGCCGGCCGCGCCGAGCAGGTCGGCTCCCCCGCCGAAATCTACCGCAAACCCTCAAGCCTCTTCGTCGCAGGCTTCATCGGCTCCCCGCCCATGAACCTCATCCCCTGCGAGGCCAAAGGCTCCGACACCGTCACCATCGAAGGCCATGACATCATCACCGGCCCCCACCACCAGGGACAAGGCACCAAACTCGTCCTCGGGATCCGGCCCGAAGACGTCACCATCGGCACCGGAGACTTCACCCTCTCGGTCGAATTCTGCGAAGAACTCGGCGCAGCCCGCCTCTATCACGGCAAACTCGCCCAGGAGACCTTCATTCTCCAGGTCGCTGGCGCCCAAGGCCCGGTCCCCGAGCACATCGCGTTCAGCTTGCCCCAGGCCGCAATCCACCTGTTCGACGCTCGATCCGGGTTGCGTCTGGGCGATTGAGTAACGCGAGGGTGAGGTTCCGACCTTTCCTTGACCCCCAACCCCAACCGGGGTTGCATGCGCGCCGCATTGGAGAACGCGCGCATGGGCTTGATTCGACCTGGCATCACGGAACTGGCTGACAGCCCGATCATCGAGGTGTGGCGGGAGGGCTTCACCACCGAAGGCGTGATCGGCATGTGGGCTGGCGAGCCGGATGTGCCGACGCCGGCGTTCATCTGCGACGCTGCGGCGAAGGCCATGGCGGAGGGGCACACGTTCTATTCGCACAATCGCGGGATCGATCCGTTGCGGGATGCGTTGGTGGCGTATCATCGCCGGATTTACGGGCTTGAAATTCCCGAGAGCCGGTTCGCCCTGACATCGTCTGGGATGAATGCCGTCATGCTGGTGGCGCAGGCGGTGATCGAGCAGGGCGACAACATCGTGGCCATCACGCCGTCCTGGCCGAACATCTGCCGGGCGATGCAGATGAACGGTGCCTCCATCCGCGAGGTCGCGATGGGCCGGGGCGATGCCGGCTGGTCGCTCGATCTGGATGCGGTGTTCGCCGCGTGTGACGCGCGCACGAAGCTGATCTATCTGGCCTCGCCCGGTAACCCGACGGGGTTCATGTTGGAGCGCGCCGAGGGCGAGCGGCTGCTGGCGTTTGCGCGCGCGCGCAACATCGCGATCATGAGCGACGAGGTCTATCACCGGATCATCTATGACCGGGAGCACGCGTTTTCGATGCTGGAGATCGCAGAGCCGGGCGATCCGGTGTTCGTGATCGGCAGCTTTTCCAAGGCCTGGGCCATGACCGGCTGGCGCCTGGGCTGGCTGGTGTTCCCCGAGGGGCTCGCGCCGACATTCGAGAAGCTGATCCAGTTCAACACCTCCGGTGCGCAGGCCTTCCTGCAATACGGCGCAATCGCTGCGTTGAACGAGGGTGACGGCTTCACCGAAAGTTTCGTCGCCCGGTGTGCTGAGGGGCGAGACATCGTGAACGACCGGCTCGGCCGGATGAAGCGCGTCCGCAACATCCCCAACAACGGCTCGTTCTACGCGATGTTCTCGGTGGACGGCGTCAGCGACACGCTCGCCTTCTGTAAGCGTGCCGTGCGCGAGGCGCGGATCGGCATGGCGCCAGGCGAGGCGTTCGGCCTGGGTGCCGAGGGACTGGTGCGCCTGTGCTACGCCAAATCGGCAGAAAATCTCACCGTGGCGATGGACCGCCTGGAGCGGTTCGTGTCGGATTATGCCGAAGGTGCCTGATCCGGCGCCCCTGCCACGAAGCGTCTGGCCATGAAGCGCCTCGCGGTCTTGCTGTTGGCGGCTGGCGTGGCGCTGGTCGTCGTGCTGATCGCCGGCGCGGAGGGCGGAGACATCCTGCGGGCCTTTGCCTCACTTGGTCTTGCGGGCTTTTTCGGAGTGTTGTTGCTGCATGGCGGGATGATCGCGCTGATGGGTCTGTCGTGGTCCGCTCTGGCCGATCGCCCGCGCGTGCCCTATCTCGCGGCGCGGCTGCTGCGGGATTCAGCAGCAGAGGTGCTGCCGCTCTCCCAGATCGGCGGGTTCGTTCTGGGGGCGCGGGCGCTGGTCCTGTCGGGCATATCCGCCAGCGTGGCGGCGGCCACCACCGTGGTGGACGTCACGGCCGAGCTTGCGGCCCAACTGGCCTACACCGTGTTGGGCGTTTCCCTGCTGGCATGGCTGCGGCCGGGCAGCGCACTGACCACGCCGGCGCTCGCGGCCCTGGGCGCGATGGCGGTGCTGGCGGCTTTGTTCACGGCCGCCCAGCGCGGTGGCGGCGTCTGGATCGACCGTGCGCTGGAACGCGTCGCCCGCGCCATGCTGGGGCCACGCGAGTCCGGCGGGGCAGGCCTTGGCGCGGCCTTGCGACAGGTCCACGCCCATCCCGGACGGCTCGCGGCCGCGTTCGGGCTGCATCTTCTGTGCTGGGTGCTGGTGGGCTGCGAAACGTGGATCATTCTGCGGCTGATCGCAGCGCCGGTCGGCCTCGCCGCGGCTTTGGTGATCGACAGCCTGATCTCCGGCCTGCGCAGCATGGCGTTCATGGTGCCGCAGGCGCTGGGTGTGCAGGAAGGCGGCTACATCATGTTGGGCACGCTGTTCGGCCTGGCGCCGGAAGCAGCCCTGGCACTCTCTTTGGTGCGCCGTGCGCGAGACGTGGCGATCGGCATTCCCGCCCTGCTGGCGTGGCAGGTGGTTGAGGCCAGACGGTCCGCCCGCCCCTGAACGGTAAATCGCTGTGATTGGGCAGGACGGCGCTTGCACCCGCCATGGCAGCTCCGCCATGCCAGGCCATGGGCATCATCCTGCTGATCCTGCTGTGTCTCGCCAGCCCCGCGTCATCGCGTGAACTCAAGCTGGCCGCCTGGAACCTCTCCTGGCTGACCTTGCGCCCCGCCGGCGACCCGGCCTTGCCGCCCGATGTCGAGCCGAAGCGCCTTGAGGACATCGACCTGTTGCGCAGCTACGCCTTGCGGCTCGACGCCGACGTCATCGCGTTCAGCGAGGTGGACGGCCTGGAGCTGGCAGCCCGGGTGTTCCCGCCGGACCGCTACACGATCCACATCACAGCCGACGGCGTGGTGCAGCGCGCCGGTTTCGCGATACGGCACGGCCTTGCGTTCCGCGCCAACCCCGATCTGGTGGCACTCGATGTCCATCCCAAGGCGCGCTTCCATCTGCGCAGTGCGGCCGACATCACGCTCGATCTGCCGCAGGGCGCGCTTCGGCTGCTCGCTGTGCATCTCAAATCCGGCTGCAGCCATGACCCGCTCGCCGCCTCTCGCAACCCAGCCTGTGCCACGCTCGCCGAGCAGTTGCCGCCCCTGCAGGACTGGATCGAAACCCGCCGGCGGGAGGGTGTGGCCTTTGCGCTGATCGGCGACTTCAACCGCTGGATGGAAGGTCGTGATCCGTTCTTCCAGGGCCTGGCGCAATCCGGTCCGCTGTTGCGCGTAACGGCTGGTCTGTACACGCCGTGCTGGGGCGGCGGCGGCTTCCTTGATCACATCATCGTCGGCAACGCGGCGCTGAACTGGATCCGCCCAGAGACGGTGCGTGTACTGACCTACCGGGAGACCGGGCCGGCGTGGAAGCAACGCCTGTCCGATCATTGCCCGATCTCTGCGCGCATGGCTCTTCCGGATTGACCTGCGCCGCGGCTCCGGCAACGGCCATCGCAGCTCAACTCAGCTGATCACAAAGTGTTCAAGCCGGACACGAGGCTCATGCTCTTCGAAGAATCATTGCCCTGCTGGTAAACAAAAGACCTTGCGCCACCATTTCCGGTGCGTCGGGGACGATTGCTGTCAGCGGCTTTGGTGTCTGGAGGGTGGTCCGATCGACGTGCCGGCGTTCATACCTGAGCCCTCTGCGCAGCAGAGCCATACCAGGATCCGGGTGGTTCTGGTTGACGATCAGTGCCAGATGCGTCTGACGCTCAATCGCGCCCTGACGCGTCATGGTTTTGCTGTGCTGACGGCTGGCAGCGCCAGCGAGGCCCGCACCCTGCTGGAGGCGGACGTTCCGGATGTCCTGCTGTCCGATCTGTCGATGGGCGGGGCGCCTTCTGGGGCCGGAGCGGACGGTTTTTCGCTCATCACCTGGGCCAGGGCGGCGTACCCCGCGCTGCCCGCGGTTCTCATGAGCGGACAGGCTGCGCCGCAGGACCTGGCCGACCTCACATCGGACGGCATGGTCTGCTTTCTGCCCAAGCCTTTCAGCACGAAGGCGTTGCTCGACTCGATCGGCCGCGTGGTTGCTATGGCCCGTTCCTACTGACGAACTTACCGTCTGCGCTGCGCGTCAGGCGCGGTTTTAGGGCTTGTTAACGTCCATCTGCGACACTGGGCCGGGCGAGACAGGAAGACCATCGCATGCACGATCAGCCCGTGGCGCAGCACAGGCGCGAAACGGTGGCCGATCGTGAGCACGAGAGCCTGCTGGCGCGCGCGTTCATGGCCATGGATGCGCCGGCCGCGATCATGGGCAGCGATGGCCTTGTCGTCGTCGCCAATGTCGCGCTGCAGCGCCTTGCCGGCCGCGATGCCCAATCGTTGCACCGGAATTTTGCTGCCGAGCTGATCAACCCGGCCGATCGCCCTGAGTTCGCCCTTGCGACCGGCGTCCCGCGAAGTGTCGGCTTCGAGCACCGACAATGCGTACGCCTGTCACAGGACGTGGGACTGGAGGTTGTCGCAGACCTGACCGCCACGTTCATGGGCCCATCCGGCATCGGCCCATCCGGCGGCAACCCCGCCTGGGTCGTCACCTTGCGCGATCTCACCACGCAGGCCGAGGTGTTTCAGGTCGCCGGCAAGATCCGCATGATCGGCCTGGGCGAGGTCAAGACGGCGCTCGGGCCACGATGGCCGGCCCTGCGTGAGCGCGCCATGGCGGCGGCGGAACACGTCCTCAGCCGCAAGCTTGGTGCCAAGGACACGTTCTCCCGCACCCGGGACGACGGCTTTTTGATCTGCTTTGCCGAACTGCGCGAGGAGGCGGCGTCCTTCGCGGCCGCCATGATCGGCCGGGAGATCCGCGCGCGGCTGATCGGGCAGGGGGAGGAACCCGCGTCCAGCCAGATCGTCGCCATCGCGGCCAGCGTCGGTATGCCGCAAGCCCTGCCCGACGCCAGTGCGGCAACCCTCGCCCCCACGCCGCGCGACCTGGCCCCGGCGGACGCGACCTCGTTGCGTGATATGCTTGAACAGCGGCTCGATTCCCGTCGATCGAGCATCGAGGCGCGTGCCCGCGAAACGCTGGCCGATGCCATGACCACGGCAAGCTGCATCCTGTCCCCCGTGGTCGGGCGTGACGGACGGCATGTTGTGGCGCAGTACGCCCGCCTGCCGCAGGCCCTGCAACGCCGCGCAACTGTCGCCGCCGCTTCCTTGCCGGAGGCGGAGCGGTGGCGCCAGGATCTGAATGTCCTCACGCTGCGCCTCGCGGGAACCCAGGCGCTCGACCAGATTCTGCGAGACCGTGCCGGCAACATGTTCCTCGACGTCAGCTTTGACGTGTTCCACAGCCGCCTCGGCACCGAATGCTATCTCGAGGCCTGCCGCAAGCTCGACATGTCCGTGCGCCAGGGCCTGGTCCTGGTGCTGACCCAGGTGCCCCAGGGCCTCACCAGCAGCCGCATGCTCGACTGCGTCCACCGGCTACGCCCGTTCTGCCGGACGGTCGGCTTCGAGCTGGACGATATCGGCCCGCCGGACCTCGATCTCGCGCTGGCCAGCGGCCCGATCCTGGTGCTGGACGCCCAGCGCCTGCCGCTGGCACGCGCCCCGTCCGCACGGATGGCCCGCCTGACCAGCCACGCCCATGGGCTGCGCACGCGCGTGCTGGTCCGCGGCGTTGAGGAACGTCAGACGGCGGACCGTCTTCTGGCGTCCGGTGTCGATCTGATCGCGTTGGAGTCGCCTGAGATGTCCTGAGACCGCGCCTCGTCTGAAGGCGTCGCGCAACGGGCCCCCTCATCCAACGGTGTTTCCAATTCCCGCCCGGCCAGAACGGCATCGTGGGACGCATCCGTTGGGGAGACCGCAAACAGCGTGAATGCGTAACCCTGTCCCCGCACCGAGCGCACCACCGCCTGCCCGGGCGAATGCTTCATCAGACGACGGCGAAGACCTGAGACAAGGTTGTCGACCGTCCGATCCGCCGGCGCATGACTGCGGCCCAGGAGCCGCAGGGACAGCTCCATTCGTGTGACCACCCGCCCGCCTCTGCCCGCAAGAAGCACCAGTGCATCGAACATCATCGCCGACAGGGCCACCTCCGTGCCATCGGGCGCATGAACCTGGCGCATCCGCACGTCCACATGCCATATCGAATCCATTGACAGCGGGCCCGGCTGTGCCCTGACCGGGCGGGCCTGCCCATCCCGCCCCGAATCAGCCTCCGTCCCGCGACGGATGCGCCGCAGGACCGCGCCAATCCGTGCGAACAACTCGCGCGGACCCGAGGCCTTCAGCACGAAATCGTCCGCACCGCATTCCAGCGCCACGATCCGGTCGGTCATATCCATGTTGCCGGTCAACATGATCATACCAGCGTCGGTGCTGTGGCGCAGCTGCGCCAGAACACTCAGCGAATCGTGGTTTCCCACGAACTGGTCGAGCAGCACGATATCAGGTCCGAATCTCGCAACCTCCGCCACAATGTCCGTAAGCGTCGAGATCCAGCGGAGATGAAGCCCCTGCTGGGTCAGGAACTGCGTGAGCTCCTCGGCGAACATCGCGTCATCGTCGATGAGAAGAACGCTCACATCGTCACAAATCATCTGTCGTCCTGATGATGGCATGCCGGCCCGCGCGCTTCGTTGTCAGAGAACCCGGCCCATGCCCGAACACATGGATCCGTCTGATAGGTCACATCCAAATCGTGATTTCATGAATTATGCACGTGATGGATACACGAACGACCCCCGATGGCAACATGTCGTGCTGCCGATCGAAAGTGTGTAGGTTCGCACAATGAGCGCTAAGATGAACTTCGGAAAATCCTCGGCCAGATCGTCGTCCGAGCCAGATCCTTCGGCCGGTCTCGCCAGACAGGCAACGCGCCGGACCGCCCGGCGGGCGTTGGCGTCCGCCCGGTGACAGCCTTACCCGCCCGCCTTGCGCCGCCGGACAGCCAACCTTACGACGGCATGGAGATCACGGGCAGGCAATCCGCCCGCGCCTTCGAACTCCGTCCGCTTGATCAATGGCTTCGCCGGTTCGCCGATGGGTCCAAAGACATCGTGACGCTGCATGACCGCTTCTTTCGCACGGTCCATGTGAACCCGACCTATCTCCATGTGGTGGGCCACGATCGCAATACTGTCGTTGGCCGGCCGGTCGGTGTGTCGCTGGTCGCAACGGATGCGCCTGTGATGGGCGACGCCAGGCAGAGGCTGATGGACGAGGGCACCAGCCAACGTTTCGAGGTGCGTGCTTATGACAGCACCGGCGCCGAGCGCTGGTTCGACATTGAAATGATGGTCGTGCCCCCCCTGTTCGACACCAATCCGCCTCCTGGCGAGGAAGACGACGAGGCGGTGCATTACATGGCGATCGGCCGTGACATCACACGGCACAAACGCGAACTGCAGAACCGGTCCCAGACGCATCGATATCTCGACGAGCCTGGCAGCCCCAGGCGGGACAGAGGTCAACGTCTGGCACTGCTCGGCGAGGTTGCCGCCGGCATCGCCCACGAGATCAGCCAGCCGGTGGCGGTGATCGGGCTGGCGGCGGAAAATGCGCTGCAGCAACTCACGAGCCCCAGCGGAGACCCCGAGGAGGCCGCGACCAAGTTGCGCCGCATCATCGGCCAGACCGAACGGATCGGTGCTGTCATCGGCCATGCCATGGGCTACGCCCGTTGCGATTCGGGCGCCGTCACTGCCATGGACCACGCGGTCCTGATCCGTCAGTCGTTGATCCTTGTGGAACGCCGCCTGACATCCGCGGGCGTGACGCTGGAAATCATCATGCCAGACGATCTGCCGCGCCTGCTCTGTGTGCCGGTGCTGTTCGAGCAGGCGCTCATGAACGTGGTTCGCAACGCGTGTGACGCCTATGATGCGCATTCCGAGATCACGCACCGCCCGCTCGAGATCGCCGGCCGGCGGGATGGTGCCAATGTTGTGATCTCCGTGACCGATGCCGCCGGCGGCATCGCCGAGGCGGTTCTAGTGCGAGTGTTCGATCCCGGTTTCACCACCAAGCCCGTCGGCGTGGGAACCGGGCTCGGCCTGCCGATCAGCCGCGCGGCGCTGCAAGACGTCGGCGGCGATCTCACTGTGTTCAATGTCAGGGGCGGCGCACGCTTCAACCTGATCGTGCCGGCCGACACCTCGTTAAGGCCGGTGATCGCAGCACCGGCCTGACCGCGAGACCACCATCTCCGTCAGGCGGCAGCCGCCCGCAGCACGATCCGCCCCGTCACGCGGCCGTCGCGCAGCCGCATCAGCGCATCGAACGCCTCTGCCGGTGCCACCTCCGTCACCGGCAGAGCCTGCAACGTGCCGGCCTGCGCCAGTGCCACCAGCTCGCGCAGCTCCTTCGGATTGCCGACATAGCTGCCCTGAACCGTCAGCGCCCGGATGGCCATCAGCGGCAGCGGTAGGCTGAGCTCGCCGCCGAATAGCCCGACCTGCACCAGCTTGCCGCCCTTGCGCAGCGCGTTGAAGCTGAACCGCGCGGTGGCGGTGCCATTCACCAGATCGATGATCGCGCCCACCGGCCCGCCGGCAGCCGCGATGATCCGTGCCGCCACGTCCTCGCCAACCCCGTCCACCGTCTGGCTCGCTCCCGCTGCCATCGCGGCTTCCCGTTTGGCTGGACTGATGTCCACCACAATGATGTTGCGATGGCCCAGCGCCTTCAGCACCGCAATCGCGTTCAGCCCCAGCCCGCCGGCGCCCACCAGCACCACAGCCTCGTCGGCCGGAAGCGGCATCACCTTCTTGATCGCCGAATAGACCGTGATGCCCGAACAGGCATAGGTCGCAGCCACCGCCGGATCGAGCGTGCCAGGATCCACCAGGTGCCGCGCATGCGGCGCCACCACATGGGTCGCGTAGCCGCCATGTTGATACACGCCGAGTGCGCGACCGTTCGCGCACATGTTGTCCTCCTCCGCGAGGCAGGACGCGCAGGTGCCGCAGCCCACCCACGGAAACACGATGCGGATATCGCCGACCGCAACGCCAGTCGCCTCCGGCCCGAGCTTCACGACCCGCCCCACGATCTCATGGCCCATCGCCAGCGGCAGCACCACGCCGCGATCCTTCAGGCTCATCACCTTGCCGCCGCCGAGATCGTAGCCGCCGTCCCAGATATGCAGATCGGAATGGCACACGCCGCAATGCGTCGTCTCCAGCAGGATCTGCGTGCCCTTGGGCTCCGGCGTCGGCAGCTCGATCTCCTGCAACGGCGCTCCGTTCTCGATCACGGCCCAGGCGCGCATGGCATTCTCTCCCCTTGATTTTGCACCAATGAACGGCCGCTGCGCGAAAGGGTCAAGCCACCACCCGGATCGGGGTGCCATCGAGCCATGCTTCAAGGTTCTCAACGGATTCGCGATACAGTGCTGCCATGTTGCCCCGCGTCACGTAGCCCAGATGAGGCGACAGCACCGTGTTGGGCGCCGTCCGCCAAGGATCGTTCAAAGGCAACGGCTCGCGTTCGAACACATCGAGTGCGGCCACGATCCGTCTGGCGTGAACGGCCTCCAGCAGCGCTGTGTTGTCCACAAGCCCCGCGCGAGATGTGTTCACCACGATCGCCCCCGGCTTCAGCCGTGCGATATCGCCCGCCGACACGATTCCGCGCGACCGTGGCGACAGCACCAAATGCAGGCTGACCACGTCGGCCCGGGCCAGCAGCTCCTCCTTGGCCACACGCACGGCCCCGGCGGCCTGCGCCGTCTCGTCGGTGAGATTGGTGCTCCAGGCCACAACCTCCATCCCCAGCGCCAGCCCGTAGCGCGCCATTCGCCCACCGATCTTGCCAAGGCCGATCAGCCCCAGGGTGAGGCCCGCGAGCTCGATCCCGGGTGCGAGGCTCTCCTGAAACCGCCCGGCGCGGATCTCGGCGTCACCCAACGGGAGCTGCCGCGCGGCTGCCAGCATCAACCCCAACGCCAGCTCCGCCGTGCCGTGCGTGGGCGGCGATCCGGTGGTGTTGCACACCAGGATACCCAGCCGCGCACAGGCCTGGGCATCGACGGCCGCGTTGCGCGCGCCGGTATAGCTGAGCAGCTTCAGCCGCGGCAGCCGTTCCAGCAGCCCCGCTGGAAACGGTGTGCGCTCGCGCATGGCAACCACAGCGTCAAACCCTTCCAGCGCCTGCGCCGCCGCGTCCAGACCGGCGAAGGCCTCGTAGAAGAACACCAGCTCAGCATGGGCCGACACCCTCTGCCAATCGGCCAGTGTCGCTGCCGCATTCTGCCAGTCATCCAGGATCGCTATGCGCATGTCCGTTCTCCCCCCGCCAGCGTGCCGCGTGGCAGGCACCGGGGCAAGGTTGCGGCAGGCGGTTCAGAATGGTGAACTCTTGGAAAAGGGAGACCAGAATGCCGGATATCCATGAGAAGATCGCAGTCGTCGGCGCGGGCCTGATCGGGCGCGCCTGGTCGATCGTGTTCGCGCGCGCGGGCTTTGCCGTCTCGCTCTACGACCAATCCCAGGAAGCGGCCTCCCGCGCGCTGGGCTTCATCGAGGCGCGCCTTCCCGAGCTGCGCGAAGCTGGCCTGCTGTCCGACGCGCCGGCCGATGTGATGGCCCGCATCAGCCTCGCTCCGTCGCTCGAGGCCTGCCTTACCGGCGCGATCTACGTGCAGGAGAACGGCCCGGAGCGAACCGACGCCAAGACCAAACTTTTCGCGCAGATGGACGAGATCACGCCGAAATCCACCATCCTGGCCAGCTCCACCAGCGGCATCCCCGCGAGCGCGTTTACCGAGCACCTGCGCGGCCGCGGTCGCTGCCTTGTCTCCCACCCGGTCAATCCGCCCTATCTCGTTCCGGTCGTGGAAATCTGCCCCTCGCCCTGGACCGCCGACGATACCGTCACCCGCACCCGCGCCCTTATGGTCCGCGCCGGCATGGTTCCCGCCACCATCCGGCGCGAAGTCAAAGGCTTCGTGCTCAACCGTCTGCAGATCGCGCTCGTCGCCGAAGCCTTCCGTCTCGTGGCCGACGGGGTCGTCTCCCCCGAAGACCTCGACGCCACCATCAAGCACGGGCTTGGCCTGCGCTGGGCCTTCATGGGTCCGTTCGAGACGATCGACCTCAACGCGCCGGAAGGAGTGGCCGATTACTGCGCGCGCTATGGCGGGCTGTTCAACGAGGTGCAGGCCGAGCAGATCCCGATCGACCTGACACCGGAGCTGGCGAGCGATGTGGACGCCGCCCGCCGGGCGATCCTGCCGCTTGACGATCACGAGGCCAGGCAAGAATGGCGGGACCGCCGCCTTATGGCCTTGCTGGCTCACAAGGCAGGTCAGCCCAATTGACGAGAGGCGGGTCCGGACGGCTGCCCGGACCCGCCCGCAGATCGTTCAGACCGGCATGACCCAGGGCGCCGGGATCAGGTT
>CAIQQQ010000328.1 GCA_903873995.1 uncultured Rhodospirillales bacterium | reverse complement strand
TCTAGAGCAGCGTCCGATCGAACTGAGCCGCTTGCGGCTCATTCGAGCGGACATAAGCTGCTCTAGAGTCTATGTTTTCTAGAGCACGACTTTCGACCGATTGGCTTCAATCGGTCGAAACGTGCTCTAGTTCAGACGGGCTCGCAGCTCGGCCATCGCTTCGCGGGTCCGGGTGGCGGCTTCGCCGCGCGGGACGAGCTGGAGAAAGCGGCTGTAGCAGCGCAACGCGCCTTCGACCTGGTCGAGGCGGTGATGCAGCTGGCCCGCCTCGCGCCACAGGATGGCGGTATCAGGCGCGAGGCGGAGCATGTCCTGCACGCAATCGAGCGCCGGCTGGAGTTCGCCGATCATCACCAGACGGGATTTGATGTTGACCTGCAGCCGCAGCAGTACGTCTCGGCTGGTCATGGCGGCCAGCGATTTCGGCCCGGGCTCTGCGGCCTGGCCGTGCACTTGCCGAAGCATACGGCGCAGGTCGGAGCGATCGAGGGTGACACCGCCGCGGAACACGTCGAGTACGATCAGCAGCTTGCCGTCCGGGCTGTTGCCTTCGAGGGCGAACAGGAAATGGCCGGGGAAGTTGATGCCCCTTGCCTGCCAGCCGGCGGCGCGGGCGGCGTGCAGCCACAGGATGCCAAGCGCCACCGGCAGGCCGCGCCGGCGCTCGATCACGCGGATAAGGTTGGCGTTGTCCAGATCGTCATACTGCTCGGTGTCGCCGCGATAGCCGTAGCGGCCCGTCATGAGGCCGGCGAGCACGCCGGCGCGACCGGCCAGATCGTCGGGCGCCAGGCCGTCGGAGAGTTCCACGATGTCGCGCGCGATCGTGGTCAGGTGGTCGCGGGCGGCGCGCCAGTCGGCGTCGGGCGTGTTGATGCGGGCCAGCTGCAAGGCGGCGTCGGCGAGGTCGATCTCTTCGTCGTGCAGCTGGCCGATGGCCTCCAGGATCGGCTGAACGTCGCTCAGGCCTCGCTCTCCTGCTTGATGTAAAGCTGGCTGCCGGTCGATTTGAACGTCTCGCTCATCTCCGCGAGGCCGTTCTGGCGTAGGCTGTCCTCGCGGATGTCGTGGCTGATCTTCATCGAGCAGAATTTCGGGCCGCACATCGAGCAGAAATGCGCAACCTTGTGCGCCTCCTTCGGCAGCGTCTCGTCATGGAACTGGCGCGCCGTGTCCGGATCGAGGCCGAGATTGAACTGGTCCTGCCAGCGGAACTCGAAGCGCGCCCGGCTGATCGCGTCGTCCCGCAGCTTGGCCTGGGGATGACCCTTGGCCAGATCGGCGGCGTGGGCGGCGATGCGGTAGGTGATGACACCAACCTTCACGTCGTCCCGGTTGGGCAGGCCGAGATGCTCCTTCGGCGTCACGTAGCAAAGCATGGACGTGCCGAACCAGCCGATCATCGCGGCGCCGATGGCCGACGTGATGTGATCGTAGCCGGGCGCGATGTCGGTCGTCAGCGGTCCCAACGTGTAGAACGGCGCCTCGCCGCATTCGCGCAGCTGCTTGTCCATGTTGACCTTGATCTTGTGCATCGGCACGTGGCCGGGGCCTTCGATCATTACCTGGCAGCCATTGTTCCAGGCCACCTTGGTCAACTCGCCAAGCGTCTCCAGCTCGGCGAACTGCGCGCGGTCGTTGGCGTCCGCGTTGGAGCCGGGGCGCAGGCCGTCACCGAGCGAGAACGACACGTCATGCTTGCGCATGATCTCGCAGATCTCGTCGAAGCGCTCGTAGAGGAAGCTTTCCTTGTGATGGGCGAGGCACCACCGCGCCATGATCGAGCCGCCGCGCGAGACGATGCCGGTGGTGCGGCGCGCCGTCAGCGGCACATAGGCCAGGCGCACGCCGGCATGGATGGTGAAGTAGTCCACCCCCTGCTCGGCCTGCTCGATCAGGGTGTCCTTGAACACCTCCCAATCCAGCTTGTCGGGATCGCCGCCAACCTTCTCCAGCGCCTGATACAGCGGCACCGTGCCGATCGGGACCGGCGAGTTGCGCATGATCCAGCTGCGGATGTTGTGGATGTTCCGGCCGGTGGAGAGGTCCATCACCGTGTCCGCACCCCAGCGGATCGCCCACACGAGCTTGTCGACCTCTTCGGCGGCGGACGAGGTGACGGCGGAGTTGCCGATATTGGCGTTGATCTTCACCAGGAAGTTGCGGCCGATGATGGTCGGCTCCAGCTCCGGGTGGTTGATGTTGGCGGGGATGATGGCGCGGCCGCGGGCGATCTCGCTGCGCACGAACTCGGGTGTGACGAATTCCGGCAGCTCGGCACCGAAGCTCTCGCCGTCCGCGATGCGCTCGGACGCCCAGTCCAGTGCCTCGGCACGGCCCAGATTCTCGCGGTGCGCGACGTAGATCATCTCCTCGGTAAGGATCCCGGCACGGGCGAACTCGTATTGCGTGACCATCTGGCCGGGCCGGGCGGCGCGCAAATCCTGCGTGGCGGGGCACGGCGCCACCAGGCGATCTTCCGGCGTGAAACCGTTGTCCTCAGGCTTCACCGCGCGCGGCGTGATCGCCTCAAACCCGCGGGCGGCAATCCAGGGGGCGCGGATGGCGGGCAGACCGGCGTCAAGATCGATCAGTGCGCTGGTGTCGGTGTAAGGGCCGGACGTGTCGTAGGTGCGGAACGGCGGCTCGTTCGCGGTCGGCTCCAGCGCGATCTCACGGAAGGGCACCCGGATGTGCGGATGGCCCTCGGGGCAAGTATAGATCTTCCGCGATCCCACGATGGGGCCGGTGGTCACGGATTCGGGGCCGGCCGGCTTGGCGATGATGTTCACGACGCGCATCCTCTTGCTGCGGCAACGCCTGCGCTGAGGACGGAGGACGGACCTGTTCTGTCCGGTTGTATCCCGTCCCTACGCCGGCATGAACCGGATCAGGTCATCAGGGTTATCGCGCCCCGGCGAACCTGCCGGACATCGAACTCTCAGCCCCTTGGCGGGACACCCCTCGGTCGCTTCAAGCTGTGACCGGCGGAGCGCGTTGTCAATCGCTGGACTGCGGCGCGCAGGCAGGGCAGAAAACGCGCATCAACGACATAGGCCCGCCATGACCCCCACCGATATCGACCGGGTGCAGATCTATCTCCGCCGCCTGCTGGGCAGCGATCGCATCCGCCTGCTGCCGCCGGCCAAGACCGGCCTGTCCGTCGAAGTTGCGGTGGACGAGGAAGTGATCGGCACCGTGCACCGCGACGATGACGAGGGCGAAGTGTCGTTCTCGGTGAACATCATCGTGCTCGACGAGGACCTGCCGCCAGGGCCGAAGAAGCTGCCGGCCAAGGCCGCATCCCGCCGGGCCTGATGGCGCGCGTGCAGGAAGGACGGCCATAGCTTTGCCCTGGCTGTCCTTCTCGCAAACGCACCCTTAGGATAGGTAGGCTTCTCCCGCCTCTACGGCGAAGCGCTGTGGATCGCCTTCCCAGACGAAGCGACCGTGTTCGAGCACATAGACACGATCTGCGTGCGGCAGGGCGAAGGTGACGTTCTGTTCGCAGAGCAGAACCGTGAT
>CAIQQQ010000327.1 GCA_903873995.1 uncultured Rhodospirillales bacterium | reverse complement strand
GCCCGGCTATGGCGGCCGTGCCAAGGGCCTGCACCTGCACCGACGTGAGCGACACCTCGGACGACGTGGCGAGGGCTGCAACCTGCGCCGAGGTCAGCGTCGCAAGCGCCGCCCGCACTGATCCAGACCCTGGCCACGTCGCAGCTCGGGGCGCTGAGCACGGCCAATGTCGGCGGTCTCGGCTCGGCGGCACTGGCTCAGCTCAGCTCTGCCCAGATCTCGGCGCTTTCGTCAGCGGCCCAGTCTCAGCTCTCCACGACGCAGCTTCATGCGCTGACGCAAGGCAACATCACCGGCCTTGGCACGGCGGCGCTTGCGACGCTGACCTCGGCGCAGGTTGCAGCCCTCGCCACGTCGTCCGAGGTGTCGCTCACGTCGGTGCAGGTGCAGGCCCTTGGCACGGCCGCCATAGCCGGGCTCACCGCTGATGAGGTCGTGGCACAGATCGCCATGCTCAAGCCGAGCCAGCTGCCCGGCGTGTCCACCGCCGGAATCGCGGCCCTCAGCACGCAGCAGGTGGTGCAGCTTGCCACCGGCCAGGTGCAGGCGCTTGGTTCGGGGCAGCTTGCGGCACTGGGCGGCAAGATCGGCGCGCTGACATTGGCGGGGGTCGCTGCCTTGGGAACCTTGCAGCTGACGACGCTGGGCACCGGCCAGCTGGGGGCCTTCAAATGGGACAATGCCGCGGGCATCGGCACGGGATCGCTGGCGCTGTTCAGCTCGGCCCAGGTTGCGGCCCTCTCATCGGGGGCGGCCATGCTGCTCACCAGCGCCCAGGTTCAGGCGCTGAGCTCGGCCGCGGTGGCCGGCCTGTCGGCTGTCGAGATCACGGCCCAGATCGGCGCCCTGAAGGCCAGCCAGATCCCGGGCGTGTCGACGGCGGGGATCGCCGCGCTCAGTTCGGCGCAGGTCGCGGTTCTTGGCACCGGGCAGGCGCAGGCGCTCGGCACCGGGCAGGTGCTGGCGCTCGGCACGCGCTTTGGCGCCTTGGGCACGGCTGCGATGGGATCACTGACCACGACACAGGTTGGTGTGCTGCAGACGACGCAGGTGCAGGCGCTCAACACGGCACAGCTGGCAGCGCTTGGCACGAAGGTCGCGTCGCTCAGCTCGGCTGCATTGGGGGCCCTGTCCTCGGACATGGTGACCTCGATGAGCACGACGCAGTTCCATGCATTGACGACCGCGAACATATCGGGCCTGACCAGTTCCGACCTGTCCGCACTCGGTTCGTCTCAGGTGGTGGCGCTCAGCAGCGGGACTGTGATCGGGCTCAGCTCGGCGCAGTTCGTGGCGCTCGGCTCCCAGGCGATCTCCGGTCTGACCTCGGCCGAGATCATGGGCTTCAGCACGGCGGCGATCTCGGGCCTGACGTCTGCCCAGTTCGGCGCGATCACATCCAGTGCGATCGCCGGGTTGACCACCGGTGACATGCAGGCTCTGTCGTCGAGAGAGATTGCGGCCTTCACGACGGGGCAGCTGGGCGGATTGCAGACCAGCCAGCTCCACGCCTTGACCTCGACGCAGACGCCGTCCTTCAACCCCGTGGTTGTCGCCAAACTGACGGCGGCTGAGTTCAACGCCATCTTCTTTCATTGACTCTTGCGGCGCCGGACCAGCGAGGTCCGGCGCCACCGGATTGGCGGCTGCCGGATTCACCAAAGCTTAAGCCTTCTCGCCTAACGATTGCGCCTCATCGAGGGGCGAGACGCTGCACCATGCTCGACACCGTTCAACCAGTGGGGACAACTGCGAACAGAGATACGCTTCTCGATCTGCTGCACAGCATCGAGCAGGCCGGCCCACAGCTGGACCGCCGGCAGATTGCAGCCACGTATTTCGGCTGGATCGATCGCAACACGCCTGGCTCGGAGCTGCTGCATGCAGCCTGGTTCAACCTCGCGGTCGATCTTGGGGAAACCGGCGACGATAAGGGCGCGCGACATGCGTATCGCATGGCTCTCGATCTTCGGGCCGACTTCCATCCGGCGGCGCTCAATCTCGGCATCCGCACCGAGGCGGGCGGCGACATCGCGCAGGCGCTCGCCATCTGGCAGCAGGCGCTTCAGCCGGACGAGCTCCGCACCGCCCTTCTGGCCGAGCGGCACAGGTTGGCCGGTTTTCTGGCGGCGCGCGAGGCACCATCGGTGGTGCTGCATGTCGGCTGCGGCGCCCATGCCAATGTGCTGCCCCAGGTATTTTCCGGTGCGCATTGGCGCGAGCTGCGCATCGACATCGATCCGGCGCATCGATCCGATCCATGGGCCGGGATTGCGGACGGCGCGATGGACGCCGTTTATGCGCCACATTGCCTGGCGCGCCTCGCCCCGCATCAGGTGCAGCCTTGCCTCGGCGCGATGCGGCGCGTGCTGAAGCTCTCTGGCACCGTTCTTATCACCACGCCCGATCTGCAGGAGGTGGCCCGCCATGTGGCGCAGGGCCAGCTTGACGCGCCGCTGTACCAATCTCCCCTGGGCCCGATCGCGGCGCATGACATTCTGTTTGGTCATCGCAGCGCGATCGCGGAGGGGAACCAGTCCGCCGCCCATCACACCGGTTTCACCGAGGGCACCCTTGCCGCCGCCATCGTTCACGCCGGTTTCGCAGCAGCGCTCGTGCAGCGGGACATTGGCGCCTTCAACCTGCTGGCGATCGGCTTCCCGACGCGGCCTGACGAGGACGACCTGGCCCGCGCCTCGACCACGATGCTGCGGGCGACGGCGCAGCTGCCAGTCCTTTACACTCCCACGCCGTGACGACCAGGCAGGAGACCGATCCCTATGCCGTCTGAGACCCTGACCCGCATCGGTCTGCCGTTCGCCTCGCTGCTCGCGGAGGTGGAGAGTGTCACGCCCTATACCGGACGGTGCGGCAGCATTGCGCTGTATCGGGACTGGATCGACGCCAACGGCCCGCACACGCCGCAATTGTTCGCGGCCTGGTTCAATCTCGGCACCGAGATGGACACTCTCGGCGATGTGGCGGGAGCTGAGCATGGCTATCGGCGGTGCCTCGCGTTGCGCCGCGACTTTCTGCCGGCGATCTCCAATCTGCTCCGCCTCTTGGAACGCGCCGGACGGGTGGCGGAGGCGATCGCCGTGCTGGACCAGGCGCTGCAGCCGTCCGAGGCACGCACCGCGCTGCTCAACAACCGGGCGCGGGTATTGGAGCAGGCCAAGCGGCTGGACGAGGCGGAGGACGCGCTGGACGCCAGCCTGCGCACCGATCCGGATCAGCCGGACGTGATGCAGCATTGGCTGCATGTGCGGCAGAAGCGCTGCAGCTGGCCGGTGTTTCCGATCGAGCCGTTTCCGGTTTCGCATGATGTGCTGGTGCAGAACGCCGGGCCGCTCAGCGCGCTGGCGTTGTTTGACGATGTCACGCGGCAACGCGAGATCTGCCGCGTCTGGATCGAGCGCAAGACCGAACCGGCGCGGGAGCGGCTCAGCCCGGAGCATGGCTACCGGCACGACCGCATCCGGATCGGCTACATGTCCTCGGATTTCTGTCAGCACGCCATGAGCCTGCTGATCGTCGAGCTGTTCGAGCGGCATGACCGCGCGCGGTTCGAGGTGTTCGGCTATTGCTCCAGCCCCGAGGACGGGACGGAGATCCGCAGTCGGGTGATCGCGAGCTTTGATCGTTTTGCGCGCATCGCCGATCTGTCGGACGAGGCGGCCGCTCGGCTGATCCGGGCGGACGAGATCGACATTCTGATCGACCTCAACGGGCTGACCGCTGGTGCGCGGCTGCGGGTGATGCGGTGGCGGCCGGCGCCGGTGCAGGCGACGTATCTGGGGTTCATCGGGCCGATCCCGTTGCCGGAGCTGGATTATCTGTTGTGCGACAGCTTCGTGGTGCCGCCGGAGACGGCGCATCTGTATCAGCCCAAGCCGCTTTATATCGCCGAGATCTACCAGGCCAATGACAGCAAGCGTGCCCGCGCCGCCACGCGCACCCGCGCCGAGGTGGGGCTGCCGGATGATCATTTCGTGTTCTGCTGTTTCTCCAACCACTACAAGATCACGCAGGACATGTTCGCGGCGTGGATCGCGATCCTTCGGCGGGTTCCTGACAGCATTCTGTGGCTGGCGTCGGACAATCAATGGTCACATGACGCGCTGCGCGGCGCGGCCCAGGCGGCGGGGATCGATCCGCTGCGGATTATCGTCATGCCCCGGGTGAGCCCGGCGGATTATCTGTCCTGCCTCGCGGTGGCCGATCTGTTTCTGGACACGTTCCCCTATAATGCCGGCACGATCGCGAGCGACGCGATCCGCATGCAGGTGCCGCTGGTAACGCTTATGGGGCAGTCCTTCGTCTCGCGGATGGCGGGGCGCCTGCTGACCGCGATCGGTGCTGTGGAAGGGGTGACGACCAGCCTTGCCGACTACATCGAAACCGCCGTGGCACTCGCCTCAGACCCGGATCTCTATGCTGGCTTCAAGTCTCGCTTCACTGACGCAGCGTGGGACGCAACGGTCGGCAACATTGCCAAATTCACGACCGAGTTCGAACAGACCTTGGAGACGGTCGTGCTGACAGGCGCTGATTGATGAAAACGAGGCTTTTATCGGTTGAAAAGGGCGCCTGAGAGCGAAACCGCTGGTACGATTGTGCGAGTCATCCGACGTTCAGGGTGTTGCACAAGTTAAGGCTTGTGCAACACATGTCCGAGTCATCGTGATCAACGTGTTGCCTGTTGCATGAGTTCGTTTCGAATGTCCGCTATCGGTGGGCAGCGACCATAGCCCGGCTATCACCGAGCGGCTGTGTCGATCCCCTAATTCACCGGCGTCAGCACGATCGAAAGCCGCCGTGCCGCTTCCTCGGAGCCCGCTGCCGCCGCCCGCTGCAGCCATTGCGTGGCCAGCGCGTCGTTCTTCGGCACGCCATTGCCGCTGGTATACAGATAGCCGATGTTCTTCATCGCCTCGGCGTTGCCCTTCGCCGCCGCCGTCTCGAACTTCGCACGGGCCGTTGCGAAATTTTGTGCAACGCCCCGCCCCTCGGCATACAGCACGCCGATCGCGGTCTCCGCGTCTGTGTCTCCGGCATTGGCGGCGCGGGTATACCAGCGCAGCGCCTCGCCGTAGTCCACCTGCGTGCCGCGGCCGAAATTATAGAGCGTGGCGAGCCGCGTCGCGGCCTTCGCGTTCCCCTGTTCGGCGGCCTTGCGCAGCCACATCACAGCCGCCTTTTGGTCCTTCAGCACACCGGTGCCGCCGGATTCCAGGATGAGGCCCAGAGTATACTGGGCCGTGGCATCGCCCGCCTCGGCCGGGCCCATCAGCCAGTGGCTCGCCTCGCCGTAATCCCGCACGGCGCCGGTGCCGGCGTAGTACATCGTGCCGAGCCCTATCTTGCCGCGCAGATCGCCCTGCGTCGCTGCTTCCAGATAGCCGTCCAAGGCGTCCTGGTAATGCCCTGCGGCCCGCGCGGTGTCGGCATCCGAAATCGCCTGGTCAACCGTGCGCGCCGGCGGCGGGGCGGGCGGGGTGGCACAGCCGGCCAGCAAAAGGACCAGGACGGCCATGGTCGGGGCTACGCGCATGCCGGCACTCCTTGTGGGTCTAGCGCGGTTCTAGCCGAGAAGACCGCGGATATGGAACTGTGGCTTGCGTGACAGCGCTGCCGTGCTGCGCTAGGGCTAGCGCCATCCATCTTTGGGGATCGCTCCGGCCGCCATGACCAGCAGCAACGACATTCGCGCCACCTTCCTCGATTATTTCGCTTCCAACGGCCACCAGGTGGTGCCGAGCAGCCCGCTCGTGCCGCGCAACGATCCGACTCTGCTGTTCACCAACAGCGGCATGGTGCAGTTCAAGAACGTGTTCACCGGGCAGGAGAAGCCCGGCTATGTCCGCGCCACATCGGCGCAGAAATCGGTGCGCGCCGGCGGCAAGCACAACGATCTGGACAATGTCGGCTATACTGCGCGTCACCACACGTTCTTTGAGATGCTCGGCAATTTCTCGTTTGGCGATTATTTCAAGGAACAGGCGATCACCCATGCCTGGACGTTGCTAACGCGGGATTTCGCGCTGCCGAAGGACAAGCTGATCGTTACGGTCTATCACGAGGATGAGGACGCCGCGGAGCTTTGGAAAAAGATCGCGGGGCTGCCGGATGAGCGGATCATCCGGATCGCCACGAGCGATAATTTCTGGCGCATGGGCGACACCGGGCCGTGTGGGCCGTGCTCGGAGATCTTTTACGATCATGGTCCGTCCATCCCCGGCGGCCCGCCGGGCTCGCCCGATGAGGACGGCGACCGGTTCATCGAGATCTGGAACCTGGTGTTCATGCAGTTCGAGGAGGGGCCGCCCGGCACCCGCGTGGCACTGCCGCGGCCCTCGATCGATACCGGCATGGGGCTGGAGCGCTTTGCCGCCATCCTGCAGGGCAAGCACGACAACTACGACACCGACACGTTTCGCGCGCTGATCACAGCCAGTGCCGAGATCGTGGGGCAGGATGCGGACGGGGCGTTTCGCACCAGCCATCGCGTGGTGGCGGATCACCTGCGCTCGACCTCGTTTTTGATGGCCGATGGGGTGCTGCCGTCTAACGAGGGCCGCGGCTATGTGCTGCGCCGGATCATGCGCCGTGCCATGCGCCATGCCCACATGATGGGGGCGCGCGATCCGGTGATGTGGCGCCTGGTGCCGGCGCTGATCCGCCAGATGGGGGCGGCTTATCCGGAGCTTGGCCGCGCCGAGGCGTTGATCACGGAGACGTTGCGGCTGGAGGAGACGCGCTTCAAGGCGATGCTGGAGCGCGGGCTTGGTTTGCTGTCCGAGGAGACGGCGCGGCTTGGCGAGGGCGGCACGCTTGCGGGCGAGATCGCGTTCAAGCTGTATGACACGTTCGGCTTCCCACTCGATCTCACGCAGGACGCGCTGCGTGAGCAGGGCCGCACCGTGGATGTCGCGGGGTTTGATGCCGCGATGACCGACCAGCGCCGCCGGGCGCGGGCCGCATGGTCTGGCACGGGCGATGCGGCCACGGAGCGGGTGTGGTTCGAGCTGAAGGAGAGCGGGCCGGCCAGCGAGTTCCTCGGCTACTCCACCGAGACGGCGGAGGCGGAGATCCTGGCGATCGTGGTGGACGGTGCGGTGGCGGATCATGCCGCAGCCGGGCAAAGCGTGGCCGTGGTTTTGAACCAGACACCGTTCTATGCCGAATCCGGTGGTCAGGTGGGCGATACCGGGGTGATCTCCGCACCCGGGCTGCGCATTCGGGTGACGGACACGCAGAAGCGGCTGGGCGATCTGATCGTGCATCTTGGCACCGTCGAGGAGGGCACCGCGCGGGCGCATGTGCCGGTGCTGGCGGTGGTCGATCATGTCCGGCGTTCGGCGATCCGGGCGCATCATTCCGCCACGCATCTGCTGCACGAGGCGCTGCGTCAGCGTTTGGGCGAGCATGTGGCGCAGAAGGGCAGCCTCAACGCGCCGGACCGGCTGCGTTTTGATGTCAGCCAGCCTGTGCCGATCACGCGGGACGATCTTGCCTGGGTGGAGGCAACGGTGAACGCGCGCATCCGCGAGAACAGCGAGGTCACGACGCGGCTGATGACGCCGGACGCCGCGGTGGCGGAGGGGGCGATGGCGCTGTTCGGCGAGAAATACGGCGAGGAGGTGCGCGTCGTGGGGATGGGGCTTGGCGAGGGCAGCCGCAAGGCCTGGTCGATCGAGCTGTGCGGCGGCACCCATGTGCGGCGCACCGGCGATATCGGGCTGTTCCGGATCGTGGCCGAAGGCGCTGTGTCGGCCGGCATCCGCCGCATCGAGGCCGTGACCGGGGAAGCGGCACTTTCTGCCATCGGCGAGGCCGATCGGCGCATCGCCGATGTCGCGGCAGCCCTCAAGGCCAGCCCCGCCGAGATCGCCGAGCGGGTGGCCGCCCTGATGGAGGATCGCCGCAGGCTGGAGCGCCAGGTGAGCGAGCTGCAGATGAAGCTTGCCACCGGTGGTGCCGCCCAGCAGGCGGCAGAGGATGTTGCCGGCGTTCGCCTTGCCGCCCGCAATCTGGGCGATGTGCCGCCGAAGGACCTGAAATCGATCACCGAGGCCATCGTTTCGCAGCAGGGCGAGGGTGTGGTGGCGCTGGTCTCGACCGCCGAGGGCAAGGCCAGCATCGTCGTTGCGGTCTCGCAGGGCCTGGTGGGGCGGATCAGCGCCGTGGATCTGGTGCGCGCCGGCAGTGCGGCAGTGGGCGGCAAGGGCGGCGGCGGGCGGGCGGACATGGCGCAGGCCGGCGGGCCGGACGGGGCCCAGGCGGATGCGGCGCTGGCGGCCATCCGCGCGGCGATCGCCGCCAAACTCGGCTGAACGACGGCGAATTCCGCGTTATTCGCCGCGATTTCTCGCTTCGTCACGCAGCGCGGCGCGCGCCGGTCACCGCAGGGTGACGGCGACTGGCCTCAGATGCCCCCGAGACATGACCCATCGGGAGGCTCCATGAGCGCATCGATCCATCAAGGCGGTCCGGCCGCGGACATGTTCCGCCCACCGGTCCTGGCCGACGCCGTCCCGCTTGGGCGGCCATCGCTGATCTGGCTGCAACCCGGGATCGCCCGGGCGTTCGGCACGGAGGATATCGCAAGCTGCGGCCTGGTGAGCGGCTGGGCGGCGCCGGAACCGGGCCACACCTGGAATGACGGCATTGACGCGGTCTTACGCATCGCCACGCGCCGCGCCGACCAGCCGCTGATGCTCGATCTGGCGGCCGAGCCCTATGTGACGCGGCAGAACCCGATCCAGGACGTGACGATCTTTGCCAACGGCGCCCGCGCCGGGTTCTGGCGCCTGACGGGGCGGCAGGTCTCGCATATGACCGCGTGGATCGACCCGATCTGGTGGCGCCTGCAGGATGGCGGCTCGGTGCTGCGCCTTGTGGTGCATCTGCCGCAGAGCGTCAGCCCGGCCGAGTTGGGACATGGCGAGGATGTCCGTCAGATCGGGCTCAGCTTCCGCAGCATCGCGCTGGTGGCGGGGGCGGAGGGCTGAGCACCAGCCCTCCGCCAGTCATCACTTCGCGGGGACCACCAGCGGCATCGCCACCCAACGATCGCCCTTGTCGTCGGTGACGAGGACCGCGAGATACATGTGTCCTTTGTCATACATGGCGCCGGCCGCCTTGATCACGTCCTGCAGCGTGTTGACCGGTCCGGAGGACACGCGCAGCACGCGGGTGCCTTGCGTGAGCCCCAGATAGGCGGCCAGACCGTTCGGGGAGACGCTCTCCAGAACCAGTCCGGGTCCGCCGTCCTTCGCGGTCTTGACGCCCATCGCCGCTTCGCTCACCGCCTCCATCGCGCCGCCCTGGGGCATCTCGATGTTGACCGTTTCCTTCGGATTGGTCGCCTCGCCGAGCACGACGTTCAGCTCCAGATCCTGGTCGTCGCGGCGGATCCGCACGACGGTGTCCGCCCGGCCGGGCGAGGCGGTGATGAAGCGGATGGCGGCGCGGAGATTGACGACGGGCTTGCCGACGATGTCGAGCAGCACGTCTCCCACCTTGAGGCCCGCCTTGTCGGCCGGGCCGCCGGGAATGATGGTTGCGATCAGCGCGCCCTCGGCCTTGGCGAGGCCCAGGCTGTTGGCCAGCTCCGGTGAGACATCCTGCAGGCCCGCCCCGATCAGGCCGCGGCGCATCCGGCCGTAAAGCCGGATATTGTCCATGACGAACTGCACGTCGTTGGCAGGGATGGCGAAGTTCAGCCCGATCGAGCCGCTCGCGACGCTGCCGGGCAGGCCATAGACGGCGGTGTTGACGCCGATCACCTCGCCCTTGCGGTTGAACAGCGGGCCGCCGGAATTGCCCGGGTTGATCGCCACGTCGATCTGCATGAACGAATCGAGCGCGGTCTCGTGGATGTCACGGTCGAGCGCGCTGATGATCCCCGAGGTCACGGTGCCGCCGAGCCCGAGCGGATTGCCGATGGCAATCACGCTGTCACCCTGGCGGATCGTGTCGCTGTCGCCAAAGGTCACCGCCGTGAGCGGGTGCGGCGGGGTGACCCGCAGCAAGGCGAGGTCGATGTCAGGCGAACGGTAGATCAGCGTGGCGCGCAGGCGCGTGTTGTCCGACAGGGTGGCATAGATCTCCTCGCCGCCATCGGTGACGTGGCGGTTGGTGGCGATGATGCCCCTGGGATCGACCACGAAGCCGGTGCCGACACCGCGCTTGACCGGGACCGGCGCGAGGCCTGGCTTTGATTCGACATGCTGGAAGGAGATGTTCACGACCTGCGGCAGCAGCCGCGCCACCAGGCCCGGCAACGGCTCCTCCGCGCCCGCCGCAGGGCCTGCGGCGTGGACGGTGAAGGGGAACAGGAGAGCAAGGGCTGCGGCAAGAAACAGGCGCATGGTCATCTCCGTTCAGTTCTCCACGCCGGTCCGGCCAGCTCGACGCGGGCGCGGTCAAGATCGTCCGGCGTGTCCACCCCGAATGGGGCGTGATCCACCCGGGCACAGGCGATGCGCATGCCCGCCTCGAGCGCGCGCAGCTGTTCCAGGCGCTCCCGCAGCTCCAGCGGCGAGGCCGGGAGTGCGACGAAGCGGGCCAATGCGGTGCGACGATACGCATAGATGCCGATATGATGCCAGAGCGGACCCTCGCCCCAGGGGATCGCCGCGCGTGAGAAATACAGCGCCGGCGATACCGCGCGCCCGCCATCGAACGCGCACACCGCCTTCACCACCGAGGTCGCCTGCGCCTCGGCTTCGGTGGTGATCGGCGCCACCAGGGTTGCGATGTCCACCCCAGGGTCTGACAGCGGGGTGATCACCGCGCGCAGCTGCACCGCCGGCATCGTCGGCAGGTCACCTTGCAGGTTCACCACAACGTCATGCCGCCCCTGCGGGTCCAGCACGGCGAGCGCCGCCTGCACGCGGTCTGACCCCGAGGGCAAAGACGGGTCGGTCAGCACGGCGATGCCGCCTTCGGCGCGCACGGCCTCGGCGATCTCCAGCTCGGCGCAGGCGACCGCCACCGGACCGATATCAGCCTCTCGCGCGCGGTCGAGCACATGCAGGATCATGGCGCGGCCGTTGATGTCGGCCAGCGGCTTGTTGGGCAGACGGGTGCTCGCCATGCGGGCGGGAATCACGATAATGGGGTTCATGCGCAACCTTAGGGTGGCGCGGGATTTCCAGGCAACTTGTGAGGATGCGGCAATGGACCAGTTCGTGCGGGCGGCCGAGGCGGCGGCTGATGTCGCAGGGGCGGTGATCCGTCCGTTCTTCCGCCAAGGGCTTGGCGCCGATCTCAAATCCGATGAAAGCCCCGTCACCGTCGCGGATCGCACCGCCGAGCTGGCCTTGCGCGCCGTGCTGAGCCAGCGCTTTCCTGATCACAGCGTGGCCGGTGAGGAATTCCCCGAGCACAATCCCGGGCGGCGCCACCGCTGGGTTCTGGACCCGATTGACGGCACCCGCGCCTTCATCTGCGGCCGGCCGACCTTCGGAACCCTGATCGCCCTTTTGCAGGACGGCGAACCCATCCTCGGCATCATCGACCAGCCGATGACCGGCGAGCGCTGGATCGGCGTGCGCGGCCGCCCCACCCAATTCCGCGGCCCGCTCGGCGGCACCCCCATCTGCCGCCCCTGCCCCACCCTCGCCGAGGCAGAACTCTCCTGCACCAGCACCGAGGTGTTCACCGACGAGCTGCCCCGCTGGCAGGCCCTCTCCCGCGCCGTCCGGCGCACGGGCTTCGGCGGTGACTGCTACGCCTACGGCCTGCTTGCCTTAGGCCAGATCGACGTCATTGCCGAAGCCACCATGAAGCTCTGGGACTGGGCTGCCCTCGTCCCCATCGTCGAAGGCGCCGGCGGACGCGTCACCGACTGGACCGGCCAACCCATGCACGAAACCGGCGACGGCCGCATCCTGGCCGTGGGCGACCCCGCCCTGCTCGCGCCGAGCCTCGCATTGCTTGCGGGGTGATCGGGCGGAAAGGGGGGAAGATTGGGCTCTGCCCGAACCCGCCGTCGTGCGCGCGCACGCCATTGGCGTGACGGCCGAGCCTTTGGACCTCAATCTATTTTAGAAGTCTCTCTGAGAGAGGGGAGGGGTCACGACGGTTCTAGAGCACGTTTCGACCGATTG
>CAIQQQ010000326.1 GCA_903873995.1 uncultured Rhodospirillales bacterium | reverse complement strand
CCAACACGAAGAAGGCCACGGCGAACAAGCGCCTGCAGGTGCTGCATTCCATCCGCCTGCTGACCGACGCCGGCACGCGCAAGACCGACGCGGTCGCCGGTGTGGCCCGGGACACCGGGGTCTCGCAGTCCACGATTTACGAGTGGGAGAAGCTCGTCCACCGCGTGCCGCGCCATCATTGGTTGGCTTTTCTGGCGCCGCACCACACCGGACGCAGCGGCCCGCGCACGGAATGCTCAGATCAGGCCTGGGAGACGTTCAAGGGCTTCTATCTGGCGACCAACCGACCGAACATCTCCGACTGCTACCGATGGACAGTCGAGGCGAAAGCAGAGGCGCAGGCCGACTGGATCATCCCGTCTGAGAAGACCCTCGCCCGGCGGCTCAAGACCCTGCCGCATGACGTCGTGATCCTGGCCCGCGAAGGCGAGGATGCGCTCGATCGCAGCATGCCTTCCCAGCGGCGCGACCGGACGGCGCTGCATGCCATGGAGGCGTGGAACAGCGACTTCCACAAATGGGATGTCTGGGTGGAGTGGCCCGGTCAGCCGAAGCCGGTCCGGCCGCAAATGATGGCGATCCAGGACATCTACAGCGGCAAGATCCTCGCCTGGCGGTTCGATCTGTCGGCCAACAAGAACACCGTGCGGCTATGCATCGGCGACGCGATCGAGACGTTCGGCGTGCCCAGCCACATGATCCTGGACAACGGCCGCGAGTTCGCCGCGAAGGACATCTCCGGCGGGGCCGGGCACCGCAATCGCTGGCGGGTTGCCGGCGAGGAGCCTGCGGGCCTGTTGGTGCAGCTGGGCGTGCAGGTGCACTTCGCACAAATCTATCACGGCCAGTCAAAGCCCATTGAACGCGCCTTTCGGGACATGGCGCAGTCGATCGCCAAGCACCCCGAGTTCCATGGCGCCTGGACCGGCAACACGCCGCTCAACAAGCCCGAGGATTACGGCTCCCGCGCTGTGCCGCATGACGTGTTTGTGCGGCGGGTGAACATCGAGATCGCCAAACACAACGCGCGTGAGGGCCGCACCGGCGGCGTCTGTGCCGGGCGCAGCTTCGACCAGGTGTTCAACGAGAGCTACGCCACCGCGACCGTTCGCAAGGTGAGCCCGGATCAGCGCCGCCTTTGGCTGATGGCGGCCGAGGCCATCGGCGTCGATCGGCAGGAGGGTGTCATCACCCTCTACGGCAACCGGTTCCACGCCAAGTTTCTGGACGATCACCGCGGCAAGAAGGTGATGGCACGGTTCGATCCGCAGCGCCTGCGCGACGACCTGCACGTCTATCGGATGGATGGCGCCTATCTGGGCGCCGCGCCGTGCATGTTGCCGTCCGGCTTCCTCAGCAAGGAAGACGCCCAGGAGCACGGGCGGAACAAGACCCGGCGCAAGCGCGCGGCCCGCGAGCAGCTGGCAGCCGAACGCGGCATGGATGCCGTCGAGCGCGCCAGCCAGTTGCCCAGCGAGCTGCAGGACCCGGCGCCGCTGCCGGCGGCCGGCGTGATCCGGCTCATCCACGGCAACACCGTGCGCCAGGCGCAGCCGGATGAGCTGCCGGAACAATCCGAGGCGGAACGGCAATGGGTGCGCGGCATG
>CAIQQQ010000325.1 GCA_903873995.1 uncultured Rhodospirillales bacterium | reverse complement strand
GCCAGCGCATTTTGCGCGGGCGACACGAACGCCTCACGCGCGATCATCCGCATCGCGCGAATGATCCGCGGATCAGTGACCTTGTTGGGCCGAATCTGACTGTCCACCATGCTGTCGCGGGCCAACTGGGTGGCCGTGGGGCCCGGACCGGAAATGCCTGATACAGGGAGAGCCATGATGCAGCCGCCTTTTGACGCGATGGGGCCTTATAGAGGGCTCGTTTTCGCAACGCCAACCCATCCGTCGCCATCCAACGCGGGCACAGGGCGCATCCGGCTTGACCTGGGCCACCAGACCGCCCGATAAGCGCGCTGTCGCTGGGTGGTCCGGTGGCAGAGTGGTGATGCAGCGGATTGCAAATCCGTCAATGTGGGTTCGATTCCCGCCCGGACCTCCAATCGGACCCGCGTCTTCCCATGACGTGCCCGCGGTTCTGACCGGGCTGTCAGGGCACAGATCGGGCAGATCGAGGCCCCGCCTGATCGGATTCGTGATTGTGCCGTGTCGGGGGTTGTCATGAGCTGGTTTGGATTGTTCGATCGCGTGCATCTGCGCAACAGCGCGGACGCAGTGGGCACCCCCCTCCCGGGCAGCCAGCTCTGCCTGGAAGACCTCAATATCGCCGCCCTTTACCGCGAGGCCGTCCTGGCGCAGGGCGACACCTACCGATGCGACCTGTTCGACATCGCAAGCCATGACCTCGCCCGTCGCAGCCCTGCCGCACCCGGCAGCTACCATCTGGACATTCGGCTTTGCGGGCGCGAGCAGGCGCTGCTGTTCCACGGCGATGCCGGCCACGGGCTGATCGCCTGGCACGCGGAATCAGGCCGCGGCACCTTACGCCTTCCGGGGCGCCTTCCGGGGCGCGTTCCGGGGCGCCTGGCCGGCGGCGGCGACGCCGTGACGATGGAGGCCCTCTCCCTGTGGCCGCTGATCGAGCAGACGATCGCGGTGCGCACGGTTGCAAGCCTCGCCATCTGGGCGCCCGACGCCGCCGCCGCTGAAGCCGTCCTGCGCCGTCTTGCGCCCTATATGCTGGCCGACACAGGGCTGATCCTCCGTCTGCTACCCGAGGCGCTCGCCCCGGCCCTGGCAATGCTCGGCGGCTGGCCCGCGCATTGCGCCGCCGTCATTCCCTGCACGGGTGCCGCCGATCCGGACGGCCGCGGCGAGGACCCGACCTCCCTGCTGATCTGTGTTGATCATCTGTCCACGAGAACAGCGCCTGCCGCCTCGCCGGACATTCCTGCGCCAAGCCTGCCGGCACCAGCGCGGGAGCTGTGGAACGACAAGGATCGCGTCTGGCGCGCGGCACAGCAGAGCGGTGTCGCGGTGCGTCTGCCACTGCCTGACCGCACCCTCACCGGCGGGTGGCGCGCAGCCGTGGTGGGTGAGATCCCGCCGACCGTGCTCGGCGTCTCGGCCGCGAGACTGCAAACCACGGCGTTCCGCGCCACGGCCGGCTTTGACTACGTGCTCGACATATCGGCCGCGACGATCGTCCGGTCCGGCGATCTGGTGGCAATCCATCCGGTTGACGGCCCGGTGGTGGTGGCGCCGGCCAGCCTGCGCGGCTGCGACGCGGCCGAGCCGCAATCGGGCGATCACGCAACACAGGCGGCGCAGCGTCTCCTCGCGGCCCATGGCTGGCTTGCACCGCAAGGCATCGTCCTGCCCCAGCAGCACCCCGCCACCCGGCTCTCTCAGCGCCCGGCCTTCCTGCTCACCGGCCCATGCCCCACCGAAATCTATATCGGCGAGATCTGGCCGACCCTCGAATACGTGTTCCAGATCTGTGAGCAGAACCGTCTCACGCTGTCAGACATCGACATCCTGATCCCTGGCGTCACCGATCCTGTCGTCCGCCAAAGCCTGGAGCTGCTAGGCATCGAGCCCGCCAGCATCATCGACGCGCCGGAGGGGATCCTGTTTCGCCAGCTGCTTGCAGCCCCACCAGCGAGCGACGGCAACAAGGCCCAGCGCGCCGCCGCGTTCGACCAGTTCTGGGCGCGGGCCGCGGGCCTGATCCGAACCGATTCGCACGCCTCGTTCACGCGCCTACGCCACTCTGGCCGCGTCATGCTGACAGGCGGCGGCGGGCCCAGCCTGCTGAACCTGTCCCAGCTGCATGACGCCGCAAGGCGCCGCGGCTATGACGTGATCGATCCAGCAGCGATGCGGCTCGGCGAGGTGGCAGCCATCCTCGCCGGCGCGAGCGCCATCGTCGGCACCGGCCCTGCCCTCGCCTGGACCTGCCTTGCCACCACCGCACAGGTCGGCGCCATCCTGTCCGACACGGGTTCCGCTCTGCCCTATGCCGCTCTGCACGCCGCATCGGCCCGCGGTTTCAATGTCTCACTGGTGTTCGGCTCCTCCACCGGCGGGGCCGGCTCGCCTGTGTTCACGCTGGCGCAGGACCGGTTCGAGGCGCTGCTCGACCGGCTCGCCGGCAGCACAAGGCCCATCGCTGCCACGGCGTCCGATCCCGGCCGGCCATCCCCCACCGCCATCGAGGCCGCGCGATGAACATTGTGTTCGAGACCCTTGCCAACGCCGCGGCCACACCTGGCGGTGCCGCCTCCCGCGCCACGCAGGCGCGCTCGCTGTTCCTGTGGCACCTGATCCTGGGCGCGCCGGACATCGAGCTCGGCCAGACCTTCCCAGACGCCGCACCCGCAATGCGCCAGCTTGCCAGCCCCCTCGTGATGCTGCCGGCCGGATGCGAGGTCACACCGCTCGTCCAGCCCATCGGCGTGCAGCCGCAGGGCTTCGATATCCAGCCCGATATGTTGCCGGGCGCGGATGGGGTGTTCGCGTTCGTTGCCACCGAAGGCCTGCGCCTCGTGGCGTCGATGCAGACCGACGCCACCGGCCGCACCGTCCGCAGGCTTCAGGTGCTGAACGCCAGCGGTGCTGTGCACCGCCGCACCGGAACCGAGCGCTTCATGCTGCGCTACCGCCTGAACCGAGCCGTGCTGCAGGCGATGGACGTCGCGTTCCTGTCGATCATCCAGACCGATCCGTCCGAGCCCGGCGCCGGATCAGGTCTCCATGTCTGGATCGAGATCGACCGCGACTTTGAGCGGCATTTCGTCGTGACCGAGGAAACCCGCACCGCGAAGATGCCGCCAGGCGACACCGCAACGCTCGCAGCATTCGCCTACGGCTCAATCCCAAGCACCGCCACCGGAGGCGAGGTTCAGGACGTGTTCCTGTTCGTCGAGCTGACCGGCGATATCATCGATGTCCGGATGGCCGGAGAGCAGCTGCTGTTCTGACACACCACAACCGCTTATCGATCAGTGGTGCGGGCGGTCGGAATCGAACCGACACTCCTCACGGAACCGGATTTTGAGTCCGGCGCGTCTACCAGTTCCACCACGCCCGCTTGTCGGAAGGATACACCACAGATCGGCCATGGGGGGCAAGTAAGGCGAGGGCTCTGCCCTCGCCTTACTTGCCCCCCTAAGACCGCCCGTAGGTATCCTCCAGCCGGACGATGTCGTCTTCGCCCAGATAGCTGCCGGACTGGACCTC
>CAIQQQ010000324.1 GCA_903873995.1 uncultured Rhodospirillales bacterium | reverse complement strand
GGTGGTGGTGGCGGTGGCGGGCGCACCACGACCGTGCGCGGGATCACCGGGGTGCCGTGCGGCGGCAGCCCGTTCATCTCGGCGTAGGCGACGTCCGACCCGCCCGCGAGGGACAGGTTGAAGCCGAGATAGATCATCGCGGCGAGGAAAACCGATGCCAGGCCGATGGCCCAGATCGGCACCCGCTGAAACAGCGGGCGATAACCGGCCTCCGTGCCCCGCCAATGCGGCGCCAGTTCGCGCTCGAAATTGCCGCGTCGGTCACGGATTAGGCGATAGACGCCGTCGCGAAGCTCTCCAAGCGCGGCTCCACCGCGAGGCATCACGCGGTAGCGGCCCTCAAAACCGATCGATATGCACAGATACATCAACTCGACGACATCGGTGTTTGCGCCCAGGTTTTTCTGCATGTCCTCGAGGATCTCGAAGAAACGATCACCGCCCGTGACTTCGGAGTGAAAGATGCTGGTCAGGCTCTGCATCGGCCAGCTGCTTGCAGCGCCCCAGGGCGTGCTGAGCACCAGATCGTCGATGGTGGCGCACAGGGCGTATCGCGCGGCACGCAGGTTCTTGGTCTCAAGGCCCGTGGAGAGGGCGTTCCTCTCGAAGGTGCGCACCTCCGTGACCATGCCGCGGCGCAGCAGTTCGGGGTCTGGCCCCTGGTTGCGCCCGCCGGCGATGCGGACCGCAGCCGCCAGCAACGGGGCTGAGATCGCCAGCAGTTGGTTGCTGCCGGTGGCGGGAACAACGCGCACATCCTGCGCCGCGGGAGACGGCGGCGGCGGGGCCGCCGGCTGCGGCGCCATCGGCTGGGCCCGTGCACCGCCCGGCCGCGGCCGAATCATCGTGCGATCGCTGTCGGTCGGTTCGGCAAACGGATCGTCGCTCATGCCTCAGATCCCGCAAATAGAACGAAGTTGACTGATCACGCCCAATGCGCAGGCCACTGGGGAACTCACCCCCGAATGGCCCAGCACTCGATTTCAAGACCCGGCAGCTCGCCTGTCACGTGGATGGCGATGCCGCCGGACCGCGACAAACCTGCCCAGTAGGAGCTGCTTCTGTCCAACTCAAAGTAGCTCGTTCCGGCATAATACGGCAGTTGCCGTGGTGCGACCGGCAGCGCGCGCGCGGCGATGCCGGGGATCGCGACCGTTATGAGCTCGCGAATCTGCTCGACCGGACCGATCTTGCACAGATTGGGAAAGCTGCGCCGCAACGTCTCGACCGGCACCTGCGCCTTGACCGCCAGCACCCAGGTGGCCTCGGTGAGCAACGAGCGATCGACGATCGGGCCTGCGCGGATGCCGAATTTGAGCTCGCGCAACGGGATCGGCACGGCGGTTTGTTCCAGCACGGCCGACAAAGACTGCCGCAGAGAGGCCATAACCGGGCGGAAGGTGGCGAACAGATCATCGTGCTTATAGGGCGGATAGACCGCCGGGCGCTTGCGGGCCTCGGTGAACGTGCAGAGCTCGCCGGTGAGGCTGACCATCAGCTGGTAGAAATGCTCGGGATGCAACTGCGGCGCGATCGATGCCAGATGCGTCATGATCGGCTCGTAGCGATTGCACAGCTGCAGGAGCAAGTAATCCGAGATCTCGGCCGAGCCGCGTGCACCGGTGTCCACCACACGGCCGGCAATCGCTTCGGCGCGGTGATGAAGCAGGCCCTGCGCCTGGTTGATGAAGCCCGAAATCACGCTCGAAGCGTTGCAAGTCAGCAACGGCGGGATATACGCATCATCGAGCACCGTGCTCTTGTCCGCCCGCACCTCCACGATCCGCGCCAGCCCGATCGCCGTGAAACCAGACCGGGCCTCGCTTTCCATCGCATAACGCAGCCGCAGCTTGCCGATCGGCACGGCCGCGCGGCCCTGATAGCCAGCGTTAACGTCAACGGCTTCGAACTCGTCCGTGACATAGCGAGCCACCGTCTCCTGGAACTCCGCCGGCGCTGTCTCCACGCCACCAGGCTGGCGAGTCGGGAGCTGCAGGAACACGACAGCGTTGCGCGCGGCCTCGGGCAGGTCGATCGGCTTCGGGTGGTCAACGTCCCCGGGAATGTCGAACGGCGTGCCGTCCGGAAGAATGCCGGAGGCGGAGCGGACCGCGAACTTGCCGAGGGTGAGCATGTCTGTATCGAGCGTCAGCTCGGTTAACCCCCAGGCATATGGCCTCAGGTTCATCGTGCTGTCGCGCACCAGCCGATCGACATAGCGATCCTGCTGCTGCAGATGCTGTGGCTGCAAAAACAGCCCCTCGCCCCAGACGACCTTGTTGTCCCAGTTCATCGGGCCGGTCCGGTGCCGCTACTTCGCCGGCGGCGAGGCAACGACCTCGGTCTTGATCACAAGTCCGTCATGACCGGCGGTCACGGTGATGTTGGTCGTCTTGTTGGGCGCAACATCAGCCGCGACGCGCCACACAACCTTCGAGGGATCGCGATAGGCCGCGAACACGCCGATCGATTTGACCTGGTCGTTCGGCATGATGGCCTGCTTCTTCGTGGCGCCAGGCGCCAGCAGCGAATCTTCGCGGCGCAGCAGGTCGGTCTTCAGCAGTGCCGCATCGCCGTTGTAAAGCGCGAAGAACTCGGCGCCGTTGAAGTTGGTAGGTGAGGCGAGCTGGTAGACCCGCAGGGCGACCGGTGCGCCGACATTGTCAGTCGTCGGGTTGCTGTCAGCCGTTGTGACCATTGTCAGGTTCACGACGGTGGGCGGGGGCGGAGGGGGTGGGGAGGAGCATCCAAATAAAACAGCCATGCAGGCCATGCCTGCCAAAACCTTCAGTCCGCGCATGGCGTTCTCCTCTTCAGCGGCAGTGTAGTTGTTGCGCGGTCGGACGCAAGACTCTCAACCCGCCTGCGTGTTCACAACATTCTGTTCTAAGGCTTGCGTGGCGATGGCGTGGTTCGTCACAGCTTGCGAATTTGCTCGTTGTAGGCCTTTGCGAAGTCGCGGCCGAACACTGCCTGAAAATCGTCCTGCGCCTCGCGCGCGATGTCGAGGTAGGTGACGCAGAACAGCTCCCAGAACCTGGCCTTGCGCGCCGCCGGCAAGATGCTGTCAAGCCGGCCCGGTTGGAGCCGTTCCTCAAGGGCTGCCGGATCGAAGCGCTTCAAAAGCGCCATCATGCCGGTCTGCATGCCCGCCATCAGCGCCATCTCGTGGGAGCGAATGTCATCGAACGCCTCCTCCACCGAGGCCAGCGGCGCCTTGTAGCCAGGCCGATCCGGCCGAAGCAGCGCCAAAAGGGCCTCGTCCTGCGAGATCGAGAACTTCAGCGCGTTGTTGTCGCGCGAGCGGATCATCGTCTGCTCAACACGCATCTCATGCTTGATCTCAGCGCGCGAGATCAGCACGTCGCGCGTGCCCGACACAAAGGCGCGGAACAGTGCGCCCAGCGCCCGCATGGTGACCTCGGGGTCAACAGCGCCAAAATCTCCCTTCGGGAGGCCGGCCCCATCGAGAAACGCCTGGAGCAAGGCCGCAGCGCCCGGCCCTGTTGCAGCCACCGGCGCGGGCACCGGCTGGGGTGTCATCACCGGGACAGGTGGCGCCGGCGGAGGCGCTGCGGCTGCGGTCTGCGCGACGGGTGCTGCGGGCGGCGCCATCACCGGCATGGGCGGTGGCGGTGGCGGGATGGGAGCCGGGGCCGTGCCGAGGGGCGCATCACCGAGCAGGTCTGCGAACGGGTCGCCCGACAGAGACATCGGCGGCGGCCCGGGCGGCGCCGGCGCGCGTGGCGCCGGGGCAGCAGACGGGGCGCCGGGCATCATGTCGCCGAGCAGCGCGTTGAAATCCATGTCGTTCAGATCGGCCGGCGGCGGGGTGAGCGCGCGCGGGGCCGCAAAGGCGTTGGACATCACTCCCGACTGATCGCGCTGGGACGGCCCGGCCCAGGCATCGGCCTGGTTGCGACCGCGATACAGATCCTCCTCCGGATCGGCGGACTTGTTCTTGTCCAGCGCATCGAACGGATCGCTCATGCGCAGCGACGGCGAGGGCGCGTGCGGCATCGGATGGGAGAACCCATCCGACGCACCGAGCCGATCCTCGAATGGATCGATGTCAAGCGGGTTGCCACCCTCATGGCCACCGGCTGCGGCGAACGGGTCTGTCCGTCTCCCGGCAAAGCTGCTGGCGCCGAACGGGGAGGACGCCGAGGCTTCCTGCTCTTCGATTTCGGTGGCCACCATCTTGTAGCTGCCGAACAGGATGCTGTCCCCGTCGTTCAGCTGCAGGCGCATGTCACGCGTGGTAGGCGTGGTGGCACCGTTGATCAGCATGCCGTTGGTACTGCGATCAGTGATGAAGTAACGGCCGTTCTCGAACGATATCTGGCAATGGGTGCGTGACAGATGCTGGTCCGGATCGGCCAGGACCCAATCGTTGCCGGAGGCGCGACCGATCGACATCGTTCCGCGGGCGATAAGGCGGGTCTGGCGATCGCCGCCGCCACGCGCTTGTGAAATGGTGAGGCTCAATGCCATCGAACGATGCCTTGCTGGTTCACTCGGAAATCATGTGTGATCTGAACGGTACGACGCTCGGAACAGGAACACGGTGACATGGCTGATATCACACTTGCAGAATGGAACGACCGGGTCTGGCTGGTTGGTGGAGAGGACCATATCGACTCAGGCATGGTGCAATCTCCGTGTTCCAGGAACAGAATTATTCAAGCTGTTCACTGATGTAGTCTGCGCCGTGATTGATGGC
>CAIQQQ010000323.1 GCA_903873995.1 uncultured Rhodospirillales bacterium | reverse complement strand
CGTAGAATTCCAGTTCGAAATGGTCGCGGAAGAACCGGCTGAACGAATGGACGATCACCACATCGAACGGCGTCAGGCTGGTCTCGATTACCCAGGAAATGGGCGACGATCCCATGCACGTCATGATGCGGCAGATCATGGCGCTGTTCGACGAATACCAGTCGAAGGAAAACGCCAAGCATGTGCTGCGCGCCTTGAAGGAGAACGCCCGGCAGGGCTTCTGGAACGGCTCCCTGCCGCCCATCGGCTACCGTGTCGTCGCGGCCGAGCAACGCGGCGCCAAGGTCAAGAAGAAGCTGGAGATCGACCCGCTCCACGCCGAAACGGTGCGCCTGATCTACCGGCTCGCGCTCCACGGCGACGGCGCCAAGGGCCAGATGGGCGTGAAGAACATCGTCAGCCACCTGAACCGCAACCCCATCTTCACGCGCGACGGAGGCCGCTGGGGCATCGGCCAAGTCCACCGCATCCTGACCCGACGCACCTACATGGGCGAGCATGAGTTCAACAAGCGGGCCAAGTCCAAAGAGCTGAAACCCGTCAGCGAGATCGTGGTCGTGCCCGTCCCACCGCTCATAGACCGCGAGACCTTCGACGCGGTGCAGGCGCTGCTCAAGGCCCGACATCCCACGGTGACGCGATCCGCCGTCATCAGCGGCCCGACGATGCTCACCGGCCTGATCCACTGCGCCAAGTGCGGCGGCGCCATGACCATCCGCACCGGCAAAGGCGGGCGCTATCGTTATTACGCCTGTTCGATGAAAGCCCGGCAGGGGCCGACAGCCTGCGAAGGCATGGCGGTGCCGATGGACAAGCTGGACGATCTTGTCGCCAGCCATCTGGAAGATCAGCTCCTCCAGCCCGAGCGGCTTGAAACCATCCTCGCCACCGTACTCGACCGGCGGCAGGAGCGGTCCGAGCGCCAGCATGAGCGCATTGGCGAACTGAACCGGCGTGCGGCGGAATCCGAAGCGCGCCTCAAGCGCCTCTACGACGCCATCGAGGCGGGTGTCGCCGACCTGCACGACCCGGCGCTCAAGGGCCGTATCGACGGCCTGAAGGCCATCCGCGATCAGGCGAAGGCCGATGCCGCGCGCGCCCAGGCCATGCTTAAGAACTCCGGCAGCAAGGCCGTTACTCCGCAGATGGTGCGCACCTTCGCCGAAACCGCGCGGCGGCGTATCCGCCTTGAAGGGGGTGGTTATCGCCGTGACCATCTTCGTGCGCTCGCCCAGCGCGTTGAGGTCGCGGATGGCGAGGTCCGGATCATGGGATCGAAGTCCCGGCTGCTACAGGTGCTGACCGCAAAAAATAGCGTAAATTCAGTGCCCACTCAGGGACTGAAGTGGCGGATGGGGTGGGATTCGAACCCACGGTAGGCTCACACCTACGGCGGTTTTCAAGACCGCTGCCTTAAACCACTCGGCCACCCATCCCGCTTGCGCGAGGCGGCACCCTAGCCAAGCGGCTCGATTGCCGCAACGCGGCGCTTTCGGGATGTGGGGCCGGCGTGGTTTACTTTCGTCATGCACACCGACAGCCAGGGCCTTGCGCTCTCCACCGCCTCCGCCGGCAGCGCCGCGCTCTATAACGACGCGGTGACGGCGTTCGTCTCCTATCGCGCCGATATGGGGCAGCGTGCCTCCGCGGCGGTGAAGGCCGATCCTGGCAGCGTGATGCCGCATGTGCTCAAGGCGTCGCTTGCCATGACGGCGTTCAAGCAGGCGCTGCTGCCGGCCGTGCGGTCGATCCATGCCACCGCGGAAGGCCTTGCCGCAGGGGCCACGCCGCGCGAGCGGGCCCATGTCGCAGCCCTGGGTGCCTGGGTGGAGCAGGGGCCCGATGCGGCGGCGCGGATCTGGGCGGAGATCCTGACGGAGCATCCGCGGGACATGCTGGCCTTTCGGCTCGCGCATTTCGCGCATTTCTGGTCAGGTCGGCCCGATGCGATGTTGCGCGACGTGGAGGCGGTGTGGCCCGCCTGGCATGCCGACATGCCGGGCTATGCCGCGATGCTGGCCTGCCGGTGCTTCGCGCTGGAGGAGTGTGGCAGGCTTGCCGAGGCCGAGGCCTGCGGGCGCGAGGCGATCGTGCTGGCGCCGGGGGAGGTGTGGGCGGCGCATGGCGTGGCGCATGTGCTGGAGATGCAGGGGCGCGCCGAGGAGGGGGTGGCGTGGCTCGAGGGGCTGTCCGTGAACTGGGACGGTGTGTCCAACATCCAGCACCATCTTTGGTGGCATTGCGCGCTGTTCCATCTGGAGCGGGGCGACGCCGAAGGGGTCCTGCGGCTGTATGACGGGCGGGTTCGCAATCTGGACAGCGCGCTCACCCAGGCCATGCCCGATCTTTATATCGACGTGCAGAACGCGGTGAGCCTGTTGTTCCGGCTGGAGCGGCTGGGGGTGGATGTTGGTAGGCGGTGGGAGGAGCTGGCGCAGCAGGCCAGTCAGCGCATCGGTGACACGATGAGCACCTTCTCCATTCCGCATTGGATGCTGGCGCTGGGCGCCACCGGGCGGGTTGAGGAGCAGGCGGCGATGCTGGCGGGGCTTGAGACCTCGGCCGATCCGGTGGTGCGCGAGGTGGCGCTGCCGGTGTCGCGCGCCATCGCGGCCCGGGCGGCAGGCAAGGCCGGGGTGGCGTGCGATCTGCTGCGCCCGGTGCTGGACCGGATGGCACGGCTTGGCGGCAGCCACGCGCAGCAGGATCTGCTGGAGCTGCTGTTTCTGGACTGCGCCGTCTCGGCCGGACGGCAGGGCGATCTGCGCCTGGCGCTGTCGCGCGCGGCGGCGGGACGGGCGGTTCCGATCCAGTCGCGGGTTCTGTGGCGCGCCGCCGCGTTGACCGATTGACGGGGTATTCACGCCCGGCGCGTGGGTTTAAGCAATCTTCTGGGAAACACGGAGAGCGTCATGCGTCGTCAACATCGCCTGGTCCTGCTGGCGTCTGCGAGCGTGGCCGTGATGGGTTCGGCCGTGATCGGCGGGGCGCGCCTTGCCATCGCCGAGACGGGATCGCCGGATGCGGCCGGGTTCATCTCGCTGCAGGGCGAGAACAGCTCCATCAGCAGCGCCAAGGTGACGGATCGGTACTACACCAACGGCATCCATGTCGGCTGGACCTCGCCGGAAGGCTATGCGCCGGCGCTGGCGGGGTTCGGGCGCACGATGATCGGGGAGGGGGCGCAGCGGGTCTCTGTCAGCATCGATCAGCAGATCTACACGCCTTACGACACCGCCTCGACCAATCCGGCCAAGAGCGATCGGCCCTATGCTGGCGTGTTGCTGGCCAATTTCACACAGAGCGTGGAGACGGCGACGAGCCGCGGCGCGTTGAGCCTGGCCGTTGGGATCCTTGGCCCGTCGGCTCTGGGCGAGGAGGTTCAGAACGGGTTTCACGACCTGATCGGCCAGAAGGGCAACAAGGGCTGGAAGACGCAGCTGAAGGACGAGGCGGTGTTCGGCCTGTCCAGCCAGCGGGTGTGGCGGGTGCCGGTGGGATCGGTTCTCGGGTTTGAGGCCGATGCCGTGCCGGGCCTGGCAGCGAGCCTTGGCACGCTTCGTATCGCAGTGGAGGGCGGGATCAATCTGCGGGTGGGTTCGGGACTTGATCGGGATTTCGGGGCGCCGCGGATCCGGGCGCTGGGCGGCGGCGATGCGTTTCGTGGCAGCGATGGCGTGGGATGGTATGTGTTCGCGGGTGTCGGCGGGCAGGCGGTGGCGCGCGATGTCACGCTGAACGGAAATACGTTTCGCGACGCGACGCGCAGCGTGAAGCTTGATCCGCTGGTGGGGCAGGCGCAGGGCGGTGCGGCGATTCTTATGTTTGGGACGCGCCTGACCTATACGCAGGTTGTGCAGACGCAAGAATTCAAACACCAAAAGGGTGGGCTGCACCAGTTCGGGTCGCTTGCCCTTTCGGTCCGTTTCTGAGGTTCGTATCTTTCTGTTAAGTTAATGGCAGTGCTTTTTGGTCGGTTGCCTCAATTGCATTGCTGAATGACGACAATTCAGCGTCTCACCGGAACGTTATTTCCATTGCACGGCGCTCTCGGGTTCCTTGCGGCACGGTAACCCGTGGAGATGCCGCAATGATCGTCGATCCTTCAGCGCCAGGCTTTGTCGCCGCCACCCAGGTCAACACGCTTTACGGCGCGACGATCGCACCCGCCATCACCACGACGGCCCATACCTGGGTGGCCGACAGCACGGGCCTGTTCCACACAGCGACCAATCTTCAGGCCGAATGGGTCAGTTTGCGCGGCCGCCTTTTGGCTGGGGACACGACACTTACGGCTGAGCAGCACGCGGAGGCCAATGCCGAGGCGGTGTTTGAGAACACCAAGCTCAGCACGCTGTCGGCCGCCGACCAGGCGCGTGACCGGGAGGATGTGCAGCGCGAATACGACGCGATCGGTGCGGCCTTGGGCAAGCTCTCCATTGGGGCCCACACGCCGTTCACCACGGAGACCTATCTGGCGGCCGAGCATACGATTCAGTCTGATACCACGCTGGAAGAATTGGCCATTCAGGGCCACGGCATCAACAATCCGCCCGAGGCCAAGTATCACGGCTACACCAACGATTTTCAGAACAACGTGGATCGCACGACGCTGTTCGTGGGGCAGGGTCTGGACAACAACCAGAATGCGCTGACCGATTTCTTCGATGACGTGATCATCACGCATCTGCCTTACGTCACGGTGACGCAGGACGGGCATCTGGAGCAGCTCAACCAGAACGGCGCTGCCGAGCAGATCCTGCAGCAGGCGTCCGGTGCGGCCAACGACACGTTCTTCCTGCGCGCGTTCCAGAACAGTGATTTCGCCCAGACCCCGGGCACAGCCAGCGCCACGCCCAACCTCGCGCTGACGACGCCTGTGGGCCTTGGTGCGCTCAACACCATGACCACGCTGTTCGGCGACACGATCTCGACGACTCAGGTGGTCAACACCGGGCTGACCGCGGCGCATACCTGGATGGCCGATCCGAAGACCGGGCTGTTCACCACCACGACCGATCTCGCGGCCGAGTGGCAGGCTGATTACAACGTGATGCTGGCGGGCAAGGCCAGCACGCTCACCGCCATCCAGCGTCTGGAGGGCAACGCGCAGGCGGTGTTCCTCAACACCGGGCTTGCTGATCTGACCGCAGCGCAGCTCAAAACCGCGCGGATGGATGCACAGCGCGTGTTTGACGCCGATGCGCTGGCGTTCAGGGTCATCGGCTATGATGGCAAGACCGTGCTGTCGCAGACGCAGTATATCGCTGCCACCAACGCGCTGCGCGGCAATGCCGCCGCGTTGGAGCTGTTCGAGCAGGGCTGGGGCGTACAGAATCCGACCGCGGCGCGCTATAACGGCTACCTGCATGACTTTGCCAACGTCGATACCAAGACCTTGCTGGTCTATTCCAGCGGCGCGTTGAACAACGGCGAGCGGGCCGTGCCGGAATATTTCGGTGGCAACATCCTAGGCTACCTAGCTGACGGCATCACCCCGCAAGGCGGCGAGCTGAAGCAGCTCAACCAGGACGGGCAGGCGGACGGCACGGTTCAGGCGGCCGTGCAGGGGCTGCAGGCGGCCTCGCTCGCGGATGTGCTGACCGCCACCAATTTCGATGTGCCGGGCAAGCTCCCGGATCTCGCGACCACGGCGCCGGCCAACACCGTCACGACCCTGTTCGGCCAGACGATCGGCACCACGATCACCATCGCTGCCACCGGCCATGTCTGGACGGCCGATCCGGTGACGCAGCTCTACCACGTCAATGTCGATCTCACGGCGGAGTGGAAGGCTGATTACAAGATCATGCTGGCCGGCAACGCCAGCACGCTGACGTCGATCCAGCGCTGGGAGGGCAATGCCGAGGCGGCGTTCGAGAACACCGGCCTTGCCAGGCTTGCAGCACCCATCCAGGAGCGGGATCGCGAGGATCTGCAGCGCGAGATCGACGCGGTGGTGGCGATCGCGGCCCAGATCGGCGTGGATCTGTCCAAGCCTCTCTCTGTTGCAAGCTATGTGGACATCGAGCGCGCCATTCAGAACAACCCCACCCTGCAGGAGCTGGGGATGCAGGGGCACGGGCTGAATTCGCCGTCGCTGCTGAAATACAACGGCTACACCAACGACTTCCAGAACAACGTCGATCGGACCACCAACTACGTGGGTGGCGGCACCGACAACGGCCAGAACGCGCTGACCAATTTCTTCGATGACGTGATCATGACGCATCTGGTCTTTCAGACCGTGGCGCAGAACGGCACGATCATTCAGCTCAACCAGAACGGTGCGAACGAGGACAAGGTGACGATCTCGCTCACCGAGTTCAACGACACGCTGTTTCGCAGGGTGTATGTCGCGTCCGATTTCAGCACGAACGCGAAGGCGGTGGGGGAGATCCGGTTCGTCTCGGCCGCAGCGGCGACGCTTACCGACGGGACCAACCCGACGCCGGGCGCGGGGCAGATCGGCACCTTCTATGGCGACGTGATCAGCAGCACGATCGCGGCGAACCCCACCGCCGGCATGGCGCATACCTGGGTGGCGGACGCGAACGGGCTGTTCCACACCACCACCGACCTGACCGTCGAGTGGTATAACCTCTATCAGCAGGCGCTGAAGGATCCGAGCGGGCTCAACGACATCCAGCGGCTCGAGGCGCAGGCGGAGGCGGTGTTCGAGAACACCGGGCTCAAGAATGTCGGCGAGCAGCAGCAGGAGGCGGACCGCGAGGATGCGCAGCGCGAGTTCGACGCGATCGGCGCGGCGCTTGTGAAATCCGGCCTCGGCCTCAATGCGAGCTTCACCGACCGCTCCTATATCCTGCTGGAGCACACGCTGCAGGCCGACCATACGCTGCTGGAGCTGGCCATGCAGGGGCATGGGCTCAACAACCTCAACAGCTCCAACAGCAGTGCTGCCTTCATCATCCGCTACCGCGGCTACACCAACGACTTCCAGAACAACGTGGACAACACCACGCTGTTCCTGGGCCAGGGCTATGACGCGGGCGAGAAGGCGATCGCGGATTTCTTCGACGACAGCATCATCTCCCACACCCTGTTCCCGACGGTTGCGATCAACGGCGAGCTGGTGCAGCTCAATCAGAACGCGGACCAGGAGAACAAGCTCGCGGTGTCCGTTCTGGCCGAGAACAGGTCCACGCATGGGGCGATCCTGACGGCCAAGGATTTTGGCATCGAGGGGGCGCAGCCGGCGGCCCCCGTCTCGACGGCGCCGGGTGTGGTCTCCATCACCACCTTGGACGGGGAGGGGATCGCGCCCACCATCACGACCCTCACGCCGCATGTCTGGGTGGCGGACGTCAATGGGCTGTTCCACACGACCGCCAATCTGGAGATCGAGTGGCGGACCGATTACCAGATCATGCTGGCCGGGCATGGCGACACGCTGACGGCCATCCAGCGGCTGGAGGGCAATGCGGAGGCGCTGTTTGAGAACACCGGGTTCACCAGCCGGTATTCGGAGGCGATGACCGGCAACGCGCGCGAGACGCTGCAGCGCCAGTTCGACGCCATGGCCGGCGCCATGACGATCGACACGGCGCTTGGCTACGATCCGACCAAGCCGTTCACCGTGGCGAGCTACATCGCCATGGAACAGACGATCCAAAGCAACGAGACGTTGTACGAGCTCGCGTTGCAGGGCCACGGTCTGACCAACCCGCCCTCGTCGCGCTATGATGGGTTCATTCACAGCATTCTGAACGGGACCGACGCCAAGACCCTGTTCGTCGGCGGCGGGTTTGACACCAACACGAACGCCGTCGCGTCGTTCCTCGATCGCGCGATCCTGACCAACGTGGTCTACGGCACCCAATGGATCGGCGGCCAGCTCGTGCAGCTCAACCAATGGGGGACAGCGTCCGGCACGGTCGCGCAGATCGTGGGGGCACTTGACGACAGCGCGTATTTCCGCACCTACACGGCGGCGGATTTCAGCAAGACGGCGAGCGCCACCTCGACGGGCTATGTCTCGAAGGGGGCGGGCTATGTGGCTGCCGACCTCGCGACGTCCGCCCCCGCCGGGTCGATCAAGACGCTGTATGATCAGGTGATCTCCAACACGATCACCATCGACACGGGCCTCACCGCAAAGCATGTGTGGGTCGCCGATGCGAATGGCCTGTTCCACACCAGCACCGATCTGGCCGCCGAGTGGCGCGCCGACTACAAGATGCTGCTGGCCGGTGGCGCCACGCTTTCGGCGATCCAGCGTCTGGAGGCCAATGCCGAGGCGGTGTTTGAGAACACCGACATCGCCTCGATCAAGCCTTCCACCGTGGAAGGCTATCGTGAGGACCTTCAGCGCGCGTTCGATGCGATGGCCCAGGCGATGACGACCGATCAGTCACTCTACAAGATCGATCCGGCACAGCCGTTCACGGCGGACACGCTGCTGCGCCTGGAAAAGACGCTGCAGGGCAATGCCGTTGATGCCGAGCTGTGGAACCAGGGGATGGGCCTCGTCCATCCGGAGTCGGCTCGCTACAGCGGGTATCTGGGCGATGTCGAGGCGGTGTGGGGCGGCAGCGCGGTCTACAAGGGCGCCGGGGTGGATACCAACAAGGACGTGTTCCGCAACCTGGTTCTGGACACCATCATTCCCGATCTTGGGGGCCAGGTGACGTCCTCGGGTCACGGCACCATGGTGGTGGTCGATCGCAACGGCAACCGCTCGCAGACCACGGCCACAGTGGCTGCGAACGTCAATCAGGGTGCGTTCAGCGGGATCTACAAGGCGATCAACATCAAGCGTTGGTGGTAACCGATTTGCCGGGGCCGGGCACGACCCGGCTCCGGCATCGTTACGCCACTGCGAGATCGCCCGTGATGGCGGGGTGCGGGCGCGTGATCGTCTGCGACCAGGAGGCTGCTCGCGGCAGGATCTGAACGAGAAACACCTCGGCCGCGGCCCGCGCGGCCTCCGGTGCGTCGCGTTCGGCGGTCACGCGATGGCACAGCCAGCCGGCGACGAGTGTTCCCACCGTTTGGAGAAAGCCATGCGCGCCGGCTTCGGCCGACCGCGCATCCGCCTTGCGCAACCAGTCGGCGGCCTGCCGGGTTGCGGCCACGGCTTCGGCGAGGCTGTCGGCGCCGGATGCGGCGATCTCGTCGAGCAGGGCTGCCATGGCCGCACCCTGGTCGCGCAGCAGGCCGCGGCGGACGAGGGTGATGGCCTGGATGCCGTTGGTGCCTTCGTAGATCGGCGCGATGCGGGCGTCACGCAGATGCTGGGCGGCGCCGGTCTCCTCCACGAAGCCCATGCCGCCATGGACCTGGACGCCGAGCGAGGCGGCCTCGCAGCCGGCATCGGTGCACCAGGCCTTGGCGACGGGGATCAGGAGCTGGGCGCGGGCTTCGGGGGCCGCGGCGGCGTAAAGGGTGAGGAGGCGGCCGCCGAGCGCCAAGGCCCGCATCGTCCACAGCATGCGGCGGACGTCGGGGTGGGAGACGATGGGGCCGCCGCCCTGGACGCGGACCGTGGCGAAATCGGCGGCGCGGCGGAAGGCGCGTTCGGCCACCGCCACGCCCTGCATGGCAACTCCCAGTCGCGCGGCGTTCATCATGGCGAACATGCAGGGCAGGCCGCGATGGGGAGGGCCTACCAGCTCGCCTGTCGCGCCCTCGAAGCCCATCACGCAGGTGGGGCTCGCATGGATGCCGAGCTTGTGTTCGAGCGACAGGCAGGAGACGCCGTTGCGCGTGCCGTCTGGCAGGAGCTTCGGCACCGCGAACAGCGAGATGCCGGCGCTGCCCGCAGGTGCGTCCGGCAGGCGGGCGAGGACCATGTGCAGGATGTTGGAGGCGAGTTCGTGCTCGCCCCAGGTGATGTAGATCTTCTGGCCGGTGATGGCGTAGCCGCCGTTGGGCAGGGGCTCGGCGCGGGTGCGCACGCCTGCGAGGTCGGAGCCCGATTGCGGCTCGGTCAGGCACATCGTGCCGGTCCAGCGTCCGTCGATCATCGGCGCCATCAGGCGGGTCTGCTGGTCCGGTGTGCCGTGGGTGGCGAGCAGGGCGATGGCGTCCTGCGTCAGCATCGGGCACAGGCCGAAGGCCATGTTGGCGGATGAGACGGGTTCGAAGGCGGCGAGTGCCAGGATGTGGGACAGGCCCTGGCCGCCGTGATCCGGATTTGCCGCGATACCGATCCAGCCGCCTTCGGCGTAGGCGCGGAACGCGTCGGCAAAGCCGGGTGGGGAGACGACGTGGCCGTGCTCGAGGCGGCTGCCGTGACGGTCGCCGGGCCAGTCGAGCGGGGCGAGCACGCCGCAGGCCAGCTTCGTTGCCTCCTCCAGCACCGCAAGCGTGTCGTCCGGCGCCATCGCGTCAAAGCCGATGATGTGGTGCAGCAGCCAGGCGGTCTCGGCCGGCGGGATGGTGACGCCCATGGAAAGCCTCCGTTATGACGCTTGTTCGGTGGTGGCGAGCCGGATGCCGAGGGCGACCGGGATGACGCCCAGGAGATCGAGCGGGTGGAGCGGTTCGCCAAGGGCGGCCCAGCTCATCAGCAGGCCCAAAGGTGGGATGATGAAATGCAGACTGGAGGCGGCGGCGGCACTGCCGGCGCGGAGCAGGGTGAACCACAGCAGGAAGGCGCCGATGGAGATCACGGCGACGAACCAGACCCTGGTGGCCGCGAGCTGCCAGCCGGGGACGAAGGAGGTGTAGGACTCGCCCAGCAGCGCGCCGCTGAGCAGAAGGGCGATGGACGCGCCGACCTGCTGGGCGCCCACCGAAACCACGAGATCGACCCGCGGCACCAGGCGCTTGTAGGCGAGGGTGCCGGCCGTCATGGCGAGCATGCCGATGAAGATCAGGGCGATGCCGGTGGGGTCTTCGCCCGTGACCACCACGCGCTCGCGCACCACGAAGGCGGCGCCGAGAAAGCCCAGCGCCATGCCGGCCATCTTTCGCCACGAGAGCCGCTCGCCCAGGACCGGGGCGGCCAGCACGGCGATCAATACCGGGTTGAGCGAGGCGATGATGGTGGCAAGACCGCCTGAGACGGTGCGCATGCCGAGCCAGGCGAGGCCCTGATAGCCGGCCTGGTTGAGCACGCCGAGCAACAGCAGGGTCAGCCATGGCACCGGGCCTGCGAGCGCGCCGCGCCACCAGGCGAAGCCCAGCAGCAGGGCGGCTGCGATGGCGAAGCGTGTGCCGAGATAGAGCAGCGGCGGTCCGACCTGGATGGCGAGCTTGGCGGCGGGGAAGGCGGATGCCCAGGTGAGGCAGAAGACCAGGACCAGCAGGACGTAGCGCTGGCGGCTCACAGGGGGAGCAGGATGGTCGCCACGGCCTGGCAGGCGATGCCCTCCATGCGGCCGGTGAAGCCGAGACGTTCGGTGGTGGTGGCCTTCACCGAGACACGGCCCGCATCGACGGCGAGCAGGTCGGCCAGGCGCGCGATCATGGCGGGTGCGTGCGGGGTGATCTTGGGGCGCTCGCAGATCAGGGTGACGTCCACGTTGGCCAGCACGCCGCCGCGGGCGGCGATGCGCCCGGCGGCGTGGCGGAGGAAGCGGGCGCTGTCGGCGTCCTTCCACTGGTTTTCGCTGGGTGGGAAATGGCGGCCGATATCGCCTTCGGCCAGGGCGCCGTAGATCGCGTCGCACAGTGCGTGGATGCCGACATCGGCGTCCGAATGGCCGGAGAGGCCGCGCTCGTGGGGCACCTCGATGCCGCAGAGGATCAGCTTGCGGTCCTCGACCAGGACATGGACGTCGTAGCCGGTGCCGACCCTGGGGGAGAGCATGGGTGTGAGAATGCGTTCCAAGCGGAGCATGTCCTCGGGGTAGGTGAGCTTGATGTTGTCGTCATGGCCGGGGACCAGTGCGACCGGAAGGCCGGCGGCTTCGAGGATCGACGCGTCGTCCGTGGCACCGGGGCCGGCTGTTCGGTGCAGGGCGAGGAGCGTTTGGAAGTCGAAGGCCTGCGGGGTCTGGGCGCGGTAGAGGCCGTCGCGGCTGACGGTGCCGGCGATCGTGCCGGCGTTGCCGCGCTTGAGGGTGTCGGGGACGGGGACGGCGGGGATGGCGCCTTTGTGGGTGGCGAGGGCCGCGATCAGGGCTTGGAATGTGCCGTCTGGGATGACCGGGCGGGCGGCGTCGTGCACCATCACGATGTCTGGTGCGTGTCTGGCCAGGGCTTCCAGCCCGGCGCGCACGCTGTCCTGCCGCGTGGCGCCGCCGGGGACGGGGGGGAGATGGTCGATGCCGGCCAGTGCCTCTGTGATCGGTGCTGTGTCTCCGACCGGCTGGATCAGCATGCCTGCCGCAGTGAAAGCATCGGCCGCGTGGCGGATTACGGGGCGGCCGGCGAGGCTGCGGAACTGCTTGGGCGTATCGGCTCCGAACCGGCTGCCGGTTCCGGCGGCGACGAGCAGGACGGCGGTGCGGGGGGTGTCTGTCATGGCGGCGCACCCTGCTGTGTGCGCCGCCGCGCGTCAATCCGAAGGGCTATAGGGCCGCGAAACCCTGATAGCCCGTGTAGAGGCCGACGAGGATGATCAGCGCGCTGGACGCATAGGGCGCGTTGCTGGCGAAGCGGCCGAAGCCGGGCATGCGGCCGGAGAGGTGCTTCATGCCGAGGGCCGCGATCACGCCGGCTGAGACCATGGTGATGCCGAGGCCGATGCTGAAGCACAGCACCAGGGCGATGCCGAGGCTGATCTGCTTTAGCTGCAGGCAGAGCAGCAGGATGGTGATGGCGGACGGGCAGGGGATCAGGCCGCCGGTGAGGCCGAACATGACGATCTGCCCGGTGGTGATGCTGCGGCCGGCGAAGCGCTGCTGGATGTCCTGGGCGTGAGCGCGGGCATGTGCGTCGTCCGTCTCGCCGAGATCGAGGCGGTCGTGGTCGTGCTCGGCGAACAGCACCTCGTGGCTATCTGTGGCGTTGCCGTGGTGGAGCTGCAGGATCGCCTTGAAGGCGTGCGGCTCGGGGATTTCCTCGATGCTTTCGAGGTGGCCGTCATGCGCGGCGAAGGCGAAGCATTGGCGCGCGCCGTCTGCGCGTTCGGTGATGAGGGTGATCTCGCGGTCGTGCAGGGAGGCGCCGTCGGCGGCGTGGAGACGGAAGCGGGGGGGCACGCCGTCTTCGAAGACGGACAGCACCAGATCGCCGGCGCCGGTGGCGATGACGTGGG
>CAIQQQ010000322.1 GCA_903873995.1 uncultured Rhodospirillales bacterium | reverse complement strand
CTCATGAGGTTCCAAGGGGCTCGGCCCCTTGGTGGGGGTCCTGGGGGCAAAGCCCCTTGGCCTTCCTTGCCTATCACTGAGCCTGCGCCGAAGCATCCGAACGGGTGGCGCCGGCGCGGGCGGCGAGGGCGGCGGCCATGAAGTCGTCCAGGCCGCCGTCCAGCACGGCGTCCGGGTTTCCCTTTTCTACGCCGGTTCTCAGGTCTTTCACGAGCTGGTAGGGGGCGAGGACGTAGTTTCTGATTTGGTGGCCCCATCCGATGTCGGTTTTGGCGGCTTCGGTGGCGTTGGAGGCGGCTTCGCGGCGTTGGAGTTCGGCTTCGTACATGCGGGCTTTGAGCATGCCCATGGCGGTGGCGCGGTTGCGGTGCTGGCTGCGGTCGGTCTGGCAGGCGACGACGATGCCGGAGGGAATGTGGGTGATGCGGATGGCGGATTCGGTTTTGTTGACGTGCTGGCCGCCAGCGCCGGAGGCGCGGTAGGTGTCGACGCGGAGGTCGGAGGGGTCGATCTCGATTTCAATGGTGTCATCGATGACGGGATAGACCCAGACGCTGGCGAAGCTGGTCTGGCGGCGGGCGGCGCTGTCAAAGGGCGAGATGCGGACGAGGCGGTGAACGCCGGCCTCGGTCTTGAGCCAGCCATAAGCGGAGGGGCCGGTGACCTGGATGGTCACGGATTTCAGGCCGGCCTGCTCGCCTTCTGATTGTTCGATGAGGGTGAGCTTGTAGCCGCGGCGTTCGGACCAGCGCTGATACATGCGCAGCAGCATTTCGGCCCAGTCCTGGGCTTCGGTGCCGCCGGCGCCGGCGTTGATTTCAAGGAAGGCGTCGAGTTTGTCGGCCTCGCCGGAGAGCAGGCTTTCGATCTCGCGGCCCTTGGATTCGATGGCGAGGGCTTCGAGCGCGCGGACGCCGTCGGCGACCATGGCGGTATCGGATTCCGCCTCGGCCATTTCGATCAGTTCGATGGCGTCGGCGGCTTCGCGCTCGATGCGCAGCACGTCATCGACGCTGTCCTGGATCGTGTTGCGCTCGCGCATCAGGGTCTGAGCGGCGGTGGCGTCGTTCCAGAGCGCCGGGTCTTCGGCGCGGTGGTTCAGTTCCTCGAGGCGGCCGAGTGCTGCATCCCAGTCAAAGATGCCTCCTCAGCAGCGCCATCGACTGCTTGATCTGATCGTGAAAGGCGGTCGCTTCGGTTGACATGAGCCACCAATTGGAATGCGGGTGCGCTCAATACAATCCGCCCAGCCCGGTGTCCACACCGGCGGCGACGGTGGGGGCGGCCGCGCTGACATCGCTGGCGCCGGCCGGCAGCCCGCCGATCGGGCCGGAGGCGCCGGGCTCCTGGCCGGGCTTGAAGGCGTCGGTCACGGTGCCGCTGCCGCTGTCCCAGCTGGCGGAGGTGACACCGGGGGGCTGGACGAATTTCAGGTTGGGGCGTCCCTTGAGGGCCGTTGCCATGAAATCGTGCCAGATGGGGGCCGCGACGGCGGAGCCGGTTTCGTTGTTGCCAAGGCTCGCCGGATTGTCAAAGCCCACCCAGACGGCGGTGGCGAGATCCGGGGTGAAGCCCACGAACCAGGCGTCGTTGAAGTCCTGGGTGGTTCCGGTCTTGCCGGCGATCTGACGGTTGAGGCCGGCGCCCGCGGTGGTGCCGGTGCCGCGCTGCACCACGCCCTCCATCATGCCGATGAGCTGGAACACGCTTTGCGGATCGGCGATCTGGCGGCGCGGATCGGAGACGGCGGGCAGGTGGGTGGGGTCGGTGCAGTTGCCGCAGGCAAGACTGTCCGGCCGCCACAGGATCTGGCCGTCGCTGTCCTGCACGCTGTCCACGAGGGTTGGGATCACCTCGCGCCCGCCGGCGGCCAGGCTTGCATAGGCGGCGGCCTGGCGCAGCACGGTGGTCTCCACGGCGCCGAGGGCGGCGGGCAGCACGCGGGGCATAGCGTCCACCACATGAAAGGCGATGGCGTTGCGCGCCACGGCGTCCATGCCGATCTGGTTTGCGACACGCACGGTCACGAGGTTGAGCGATTTTTCGAGGGCGACACGCAGCGGCACCGGCCCGTTGAAGTCGAGCTCGAAATTGCCCGGCCGCCATTTGCCGGCGGCTCCTTGGTCGACAACGAAGGGCGCGTCCAGAAAGCGCTGGCTGGGCGAGATGCCGGCTTCGAGGGCGGTGAGATACACGAACGGCTTGAAGCTCGATCCCGGCTGGCGGTTGGCCTGGGTGGCGCGATTGAACTGGCTGTTCTCGAAGCTCCACCCGCCGGACATGGCCAGCACGCGCCCGGTGGCCGGCTCGATTGAGACCAGTGCGCCCTGCACAAGCGGGATCTGGCGCAGCAACGCCCGCTCCGGCCGGGGCGGCTTGGATTGCGGCGATGCGGCCACCGGCTCGATCATCACGACATTGCCGACCTGCAGCACGTCGCCGATCTTGCGCGGCGCGGGCCCGAGCTGGCCGGCCTTCACCGGCCGCGCCCAGCCGAGGTCGGCGAGAAGCACGGGCAGCACGCGCGGCGTGGGCGCGGGGGCGCCCGGCGCGCGCTCGAGGTAGCCGAGCTTCGCCTCGCTGTCGGTGGTCTCCAGCACGATTGCGGTGCGCCATTCCGGCGGCTGGCCGGGCGGCTTCGGCATGGCGGCCAGCGCCTGCGCCCAGGAGATGCGCAGCTGCGGCCCGGCCTCGATCTGGCGCAGTGGCCCGCGCCAGCCGCCGCGGCGCTGGTCATAGCGCACCAGCCCGTCGCGCAGCGCATGATCGGCGGCGAGCTGCAAGGCGGGGTCAAGCGTGGTGCGCACGACCAGCCCGCCTTGGGTGGTGCGATCGGCGCCGAACTTGTCCACGAGCCAGCGGCGCACCTCCTCGGTGAAATACTCGCCGCCCGCCAGGGTCTCCGCCCGGCGGAAGGCGGCCGGTTGGATGGGCGAGGCGCGCGCCGCCTCGGCTTCGGCCTGGGTGATGGCATGATCGGCGGCAAGCCGGTCGATCACGAAGTCGCGCCTCGCGCGGGCGGCGTCCGGGTAACGGAAGGGGTTGTAGTTGTTGGGTGCCTTGGGCAGGGCCGCGAGAAAGGCGGCCTCCGCGATCGTGAGCTCATCCAGCGGTTTGTTGAAATAGGCCTGCGCCGCCGCGGCCACGCCGTAGGCCTGCAGGCCCAGATAGATCTCGTTCAGATAGAGCTCGAGGATATGGTCCTTGCTGAGGCTCTCCTCGATGCGCAGCGCCATCAGCGCCTCGCGCACCTTGCGGGCAAGGGAGACCTCGTTGCCGACCACCATGTTCTTGGCAACCTGCTGGGTGATGGTGCTGGCGCCTTCGGGGCGATGGCCGGTGCCGTACTGCGACGCGTCCTTCACCAAGGCGCGCAGGATCGCCTGCGGATCGATGCCCCTGTGCGTGTAGAAGTTCTGGTCCTCGGCGGAGACGAACGCCTGGCGCACCAGCGGCGGGATATCGGCGATCGGCACGAAGATGCGCCGCTCTGTGGCGAGCTCGGCGAGCAGCCGGCTGTCACCGGCATAGACACGGCTCATCACGCGCGGCTGGTAATGGCGCAGCGTGTCGATGTCCGGCAGGTCGCGGGCGTAGCGCTGATAGACCGTGTAACCCACGAAGCCCGCCACGACCGCCCCAAGGAGCCCGAGCGCGAACAGCACACTGAACAGCTGCGCCAGAAGATGCAGGAACGAAAACCCTCGCCGGCGTGGCGGCTTGGGCGGGCGCGGGGGCTTAGGCCCGCGCGGCGGTGCCGGCGGCTCTGGGTCAGACGCGATGGCGAGGCGTTCGCCGGCGGTAAAGATATCAGCCACGCCGCCTCCTTAACACGTTGCGCCAGCGCGGCGTAGGCCTGAGAACCTGCCCAACAAGGCGCCAGGAACGGCCGTCTGACGCGCATGCTCTGCGCTCCCTACCGACTGTGCGCTTGCCGTGTTGCTCACGACCTTACGCCGACCGGACATTCCAGACACCTTCCAGAACAGGCTCTCAGCCGGCGTCGGCGAGCGGTCCCGGCCCGGGCGCCGGTGACTGGGCGGCGAAATAGCCCTCGATCGCCCGGCGCATGGCCGAGGCCACGACCGTGCGGTGTTCCGGGCGGCGCAGGGCCGCCTCGTCCTCACGGTTGGACATGAAGCCCATCTCGACCAGGACAGAGGGGATGTCGGCGGCCTTGAGCACCATGAAGCTGGCCTGGCGCTTGGGGTTGGTGAGCAGCGGGACATCATGGCCCAGGGCACCGACGACGCTGCGCGCCATGCGGGCCGAGCCGAGCTTGGTTTCCTGGCGCACCAGGCTTGACAGGATGCGTGCGACTTCAGGCGAGACATTGGGGATGGCAGAGCCGGCGAACCGGTCGGACGCGTTCTCCCGCACGGCGAGTGCTGCTGTCTGCGCATCCGTCGCATGCTCGCCCAGGGTATAGACGCTGGCGCCACGCACGCTGTGATCGGTCAGCGCATCGGCATGCATGGACACAAACAGCTGCGCGCCGCGCCTTTGGGCGATCTCCACGCGTTGCTCCAGGGGAATGAACACGTCGTGCGTGCGGGTGAGCGTGACGCGATAGCGCCCGCTGGCGTTGAGCTGCCGCGCCAACTCCTGCGCCGCGGCGAGGGCGACATGTTTCTCATAGGTGCCGGTGATGCCGATTGCGCCGGGGTCTTTGCCGCCATGGCCGGGGTCGAGCACCACCACGGGTGCCGCTGCACCCGGCGCGTGTGGCATGGCGGCGCCGGCAGGCCAGACGAACCGCGCGGCGGCGCCGGCGCCAAGCAGGATCCTGCGGGTGATGATCGGGAGATGTCCTGGCAAAGGCGATCCTGGCGGTCTGAATTGCGAAAATCAGCAAGGTGCTCTTAACATATCACCTTCAGAAAAGCACCTTGACATCTGACAACGGCTGAAAAAAGGCATCTTCTGCCGATCACGAGAAGCGTCGCTTGCGAAGGGGGGGTGAATACGCCATGGTGCAAGGGCTTCGGCAGCGTGCCGGCGCGATCCCTTGACGGCGATCTTTCGGGCAGTGCCCCTGAGACAGGCCACATGGGGGCTGCGACGGAACCCGAACGGCCACGCAGGGCGGACACGGCGGCGATCGATGCGCCAGCCATGCCCAAGCCCGGGCGAGGCCAGGACCGGTTCACGAGACACACGCTGCCGCCGATGCCGCGCGCAAGTTGCGCGATTGCCTGTCTGGCACGGTTCTTGAATATGGTGTGCAAGGTGCATCGGAGATCAAGGCCTGGTGTAGCGTCAGAAAGGCTCGGGCAGAAATGCTCAGGGTCGGGGCCGTTGATCCGGCCGGCTGCGAGTTCAACCGGGGCGGCGCGCCCGATCAAGGCGCGCACCCGCCCGACAGATATAGGGTTTTCTGCCCACCGTGGCACAGTCTTTATCCAGATTTCCAACTTGGACTGGAACTCCGCAAGGCAACGCCCTGCGGATGTGTGCAATGGCCGCTTCCCTGACCTGCCGATCGGTGCCGCCCCACCCACCCCATCCCTATAGCCCGCGCCTGTGCTCCTCAGCGCTGCGGCGGGCGACCCATCGGAGAATTCGGCTGAATGACAAAACGCATGCTGATCGACGCCACACACGCGGAAGAAACCCGCGTTGTGGTGCTGGACGGTCACCGTCTTGAGGATTTTGACGTTGAGACGTCAACCAAGCGGCAGTTAAAGGGCAATATCTACCTCGCCAAGGTGGTCCGCGTGGAGCCCTCGCTCCAGGCGTGCTTTGTGGAATATGGCGGCGGGCGTCACGGCTTTTTGGCATTCGGGGAAATTCACCCCGATTACTACCAGATCCCGGTCGCCGACCGGCAGCGCCTGCTGGAGATCGCCGCCGAGGAGGCCCGCGAGGAGGAGGAAGCCGAGGAGCGCTTGGCCCAGCGCCAGGAACGCGGCGAGCGGTCCGACCGTCCGGAGCGCGGTGAGCGTGGCGAGCGCGGCCGGCGTGACCGTGAGCCCGGCTGGGCGGCGCGCGCCGACGTGGCGCCGGAACCGGCACCCGAGTCGTCAACCGAATCATCCACAGACGAGCCCGCAGCCTTCGAAGACGTGCAGGCCGAGCCGTCGCACGAAGCCGAGCCGTCGCACGAAGCCGAGCCGTCGCACGAAGCCGAGCCGTCGCACGAAGCCGAGCCGTCGCACGAAGCCGAGCCGTCGCACGAAGCCGAGCCG
>CAIQQQ010000321.1 GCA_903873995.1 uncultured Rhodospirillales bacterium | reverse complement strand
TTCTAGAGCACGACTTTCGACCGATTGGCTTCAATCGGTCGAAACGTGCTCTAGTGTCGTGATGACGTCTGATAGGCGACGCCATCCCGATCTAGCCCTTTGTTTTATCGCGTGATTCAGACCTCACGGTGATTCTATCTTCGGTCAACACGCTCTATGGCCGGTCTTCGAGCCTGCGGATTGCCATCCGCAGCCGGGCGATGCCGGGCCGCAGATGGCCCATCGCGCAAAGCCGCTGGCCTTCACTGGACAGCATCTCCACGCCCGTCGGCACCCGCCTCCGATGCACGATGGCAGTCGTGACCTCGCCTGCGAGCTGATTGCAGTATTGCAACGTGTCGGACATCACATGCATCGGCGGCTCCGGTCCGACGAACGGCCCACCGGGTGGCCCACCGAACTGGCCGATGATCGGCGGCGGAAACCCTGGAGATGATCTGAACGTTGGATACGGCCCGAAGCTGGGGGGCGGCGGCGGCTGGCTGTGCGCGGCGACGGGAAACGCCACCAGCGCCGCGCGCAGCAGAAAGGCCGTTCGGGTCATGCGAGCGTTATACCCGGCGCCGGCCTGTCGGAGGCTGATCCAAAGATGAACATGCCGTCATGATCACAGGGCCGTGGCGCCCTGATCGGGCGCGCCGCCCAGGCTCAGCACGACATGCAGACCGGGGGCGGCGTCCAGCAGCGCGACCGAGCCGCCGTGAAGTTGTCCGACCGCCAGCACCAGCGACAGCCCCAGTCCGGAGCCGGGCGTGCTGCGCGCCTGCTCGCCTCGGAAGAACCGATCTGTCGCATGCGCCCGATCGGCCTCGGGAATGCCCGGGCCTTCATCGATAACCTCGATCTGAACGACATCTCCCCTGGTCTCAGCACCCGTCTCGCGCGGTCCCTGGCCGCCGGGGCTTATCGCCCGGAGGCGAATGCGGCCACCTTTTGGCGAGAATTTCAGCGCGTTGTCGAGCAGATTGGCGACCGCCTGCTGGATCATCTCGCGATCGCCGAAGGCGGGCAGGCTTTCGGGGATATCGGTCTCCAGCGTCATGCCGCGCTCGTCCGCGACGGCCTCGTAAAGCTCCGCCAGGTCCATGAGCAGCGGGGCGAGATCAAGCGGCACGAAAGCGCTGCGCCGGGCGCCGGCCTCGATCTCGGCAATGCGCAGCAGCGCCTGGAACACCGCGACGACGCCATCGAGATCGCCCATCGCACGATCGATGCCGAAACGCAGCTCCGCCTCGCTGCCGGCATGGCGCGCGACGTCTTCAAGCCGGGTGCGCGCGCGGGCAATCGGCGTGCGCAGATCATGCGCAATCGCGTTGGAGACCTGCTTCACCCCCTCCATCAAGCGTCCGATCCGGTCCAGCATGTCGTTGATGCTGATCGCCAGCAGGTCGAACTCATCCTCGCTGCCCGCGACACGAACGCGGCGGCTGAGATCGCCGGAACTGACGGCGGCGGCTGTGGCCGAGACATCGGCGATGGTGGAGCGGAACAGCCCGCGCACCGCCCAGGCGCCGATGCTGCCGAGCGCCAGGGCGATCGCCGCCGCCCACAGCATGCCGTCGGCCAGCAGTTCGCGCATGGACGACCGGTTCTGGATATCGCGCCCCACCAGAATGTGCAGCCCGCCGGCGAGCTCGAAATAATGCACCCGCGCCAGGCTCGCGATCCCCGCGCGCTCGATCGGCAGGTCGCGCCACTCCTCATCGAGCGTGAGATTGTGGGGCCAGTATTCCAGATTGCCGGCGAGGCGGTGATAGCTGGGATCGACCAGGAGATAGAGCGAATCGTCGTCCACGTTGCCGGCCACACGCTCGGCGATCGTGTCCAGCAGCGCCTGCGGGCCGCCTTCGTCGTAGCGCTCGGCAAGTCCCGCGCTGTCTGCCGTGATCAGGTCCTCCACCTGCCGCTCCAGCAGGCCCGCGGTCGACCACCACAGGAAGGCCGCCAGGGAGATCGCGCTGACGCCGAACAGAACGGCGTAGATTACCCCGAACCGCACCGAGGCGGATCGCAGCAGACCGCCATGGGCCGGCGACCGCGCCAGTGGGGGAGAGGCCGTGGGCGACGCAGCGGAAGGCGCCGCCGGGAGGGCTGGCGGCAGCGCCGCGCCCTCCGGAGCGGTCATGGCTCCTCGACGCGCAGCATATATCCGGCGTTGCGGATCGTGTGGATCAGCGGCGTGGGGAACGGCTTGTCCACCTTCTGGCGCAGCCGGCTCACATGCACATCGATCACGTTGGTCTGTGGGTCGAAATGATAGTCCCACACCCCCTCGAGCAGCATGGTCCGCGTCACCACCTGCCCGGCATGGCGCATCAGGAACTCGAGCAGACGGAACTCGCGCGGCTGCAGATCGATCTTCTGCGCAGCGCGGCGCACCGATCGGGACAGCAGATCCATCTCCAGGTCAGCCACGACGAGGCGCGTGGTCGGCGCGTCCGTCTTGCCGCGACGGGTCAGCGCCTCCACCCGTGCCAGCAGCTCGGCGAAGGCAAACGGCTTGGTCATGTAGTCGTCACCGCCCGCCTTGAGGCCGCGCACCCGGTCATCGACCTGCGCCATCGCCGAGAGGAACAGCACCGGCGTGTGGTTGTTCTGTGCGCGCAGCGTCTCCAGCAGCTTCAGCCCGTCCACCCCGCCCGGCAGCATCCTGTCGAGCACGATGGCGTCGAAATTCTCGCTCGCCGCCATGAACAGCCCGTCCCGCCCATTGCCGGTGTGCTCCACCACATGCCCCGCCTCGCGCAGGCCCTTGACCACGAAACCCGCGACATCCTTGTCGTCTTCCACCACCAGCACGCGCAATGCTTCTATCCTTGATCGTTGGCGGGACGGCGCCCGACGGTGACGGGAATCTCGATGTCGCGGCCTTGCCTTCGGACCGTCAAGGTCACGGTCTTGCCCGGCGGGGTCTGGCCCACCGCCTTGATGACACTCTTGGCGCTGTCGACCGGCAGGCCGTTGACTGCCATCACCATGTCGTCCGCCCGCACACCGGCGCGCGACGCGGGCCCGGTGCGATCCACGCCGCCGATGGTGACGCCAGACTGGCGACGACGCGCCGCCTCGCCCGGCTGGGGGTCGAGCAGGGACACGCCGAGCCAGCCGCGCTCGATGCGGCCCTTTTCACGGAGTTCGGCGGAGATGCGCTGGGCGATCTCGCTTGGGACGGCAAAGCCGATGCCCACCGAGCCGCCGCCGTTGGGCGCCACGATGGCGGTGTTGACGCCGACCACCTGGCCGTCCTCGTTGAACACCGGGCCGCCGGAGTTGCCGGGGTTGATCGGCGCGTCGATCTGCAGGAAGTCGTCGAACGGCGAGGCGCCGATGTCGCGCCCGCGGGCCGAGACGATGCCGGCGGTCACCGAGCCGCCAAGGCCGAACGGATTGCCCGCCGCGATCACCCAGTCCCCCACCTCAATCGCGCGGCTGTCGCCCCAGGGTACAAACGGCAGCGGCCGCGGGAAGCTTACCTTGATGACGGCGATGTCGGTCAGATCGTCGGTGCCGACCAGGGTGGCTGGCAATTCCGTGCCGTCGGAGAGCGACACGAAAATGGTGTCGGCAGTGCCGGCCACGTGATTGTTGGTGACGATGTAGCCCTGCGGATCGATGATGAAGCCAGAGCCGGCGCCCTGCACCTGCCGGCGCTTGCGGTTGAAGCGCTCACGAAAGCGGCGTTGGATTTCGGGGGGCAGGGCGTCCATCGGGTCGGCGCTGTTGACCGTCTCGGTGACCGCGATGTTGACCACGGCCGGCAGCACGCGCTTGACCAACGGCGCGAAACTGTCCGGACCCGTGCGGGCGAAGGCTGCGGCGGGCGCCATTGCCGCCAGGCTCAGAACGCCAAGATGTCGTCGGGACAGCACAGTCATTTCACGCTCCGGGCCTCTTGCAAGATGGCACTTACAGCATCGACGCCGATCTGTTGGTGAACATGTGGCAATTCCAGCGCAGCCCAACAAGAATGTGTTACGTCTTCTGCGGGTCTGGCTTGCGAAATGTGGCGGTCGCGGGATCGTCCGGCCAGTGATGACGCGGGTAGCGGCCGCGCATGTCCTTTTTCACGTCTGCCCAGGCGCCGCGCCAGAAGCCTGCCAGATCGGTGGTGATGGCAACCGGGCGCTGCGCCGGAGACAGCAGCGCGAGGCGCAACCCCACACGCCCCGAGACGAGTCGCGGCGTGTCGGACAGGCCGAAGAACGCCTGCGCCCGCGCTTCGGCGACCGGCACCGGCTGGGTATAGTCGATCGCTGCCCGGCCGCCGGGCAGGGCCAGATGGGTTGGCAGTTCGCGGTCCAGCGCGTTTTGCTGCGCCCAGGCGAGGCCGGCGCGCAGGATCTCGGCCACGTCCCGCCTCTCCAGCTCGGCGAGGCGCGAAATGCCGTGGATCTGATCGGCGAGCCAGGTGCGATCGGCGGACAGGGCAGCGTCGGACCAGTCCGGCCAGGCGTCTGGATTGAGGCCGTGCAGGATCGCCACGCGGGCCTGAAGCTGGCGGGCGACGTCCGTCCAGGCGAGACTTGGGATGTTCGCGGCGCGGGCCAGGGCTTGCGCGATCTCCTGCGGTGCTGCGGCCTCGGTGCGGTCCTCCAGGACCAGCGCGCCGAAGCGACGGCGGCGGCGGGCGAGCACCGAGCCGGTGGCGGGATCGAGGCCCGTTTCCACCGACATTGTGCAGCGCGCCGCCAGCGCCTGCGGGTCGAGCGGCGCTGCGAGGCGGATGCGGGCGGAGAGCTTCATCTCCAGGCTGGCCACGGCGAGCAGCGGCGCGCGGGATAGCGGATCGTTCAGCGGGATCTTGGCGCCGCCGCCGCCCGCCAGACGAAAGCTGCCCGGCTCGCCGCGCCGCTGCGCCACGCGGTCGGGAAAGCCGGCGGCAATCAGCCGGCCGGGATCGCCGGCGCCGGCCAGATCGCGCAAGCCGAGGCGCGAACGATATTGCCGCGCCGTGTTGCGGATGCGCGAGACGGCGCCGCGATCGGCCTCGACGGTGCCGGCGAGAGCGCCAAGCCGGAGCGCGATATCGGCCGAGGCATCCGGCGCGCGCAGCGGGTCGCGTTCCTCCAGCAAGGCGGCCAGGTCGCAGGCCAGCGCCTGTTCCGCCGGGCCTCGCGCCGCCAGCATCATTGCCGCCAGTCGCGGATGCGCGCCGAGGCGCGACATCTGGCGGCCCTGCTCGGAGAGCCGCCCCTCCGTCAGCGCGCCCAGTTCCTCCAGCAGCGCGCGCCCGGCGGACAGTGCGCCAGCGGGCGGCGTATCGGGGAACGGCAGCGCATCGGGGGACGCGCCCCATGCGGCGCAGGACAAGGCGAGGCCTGACAGCTCGGCCTCCAGGATCTCGGGCCGGTCGAACGGCGGCAGGCCGCGGTGCAGGGACGCGCTCCACAGCCGGATCGCCACCCCCGGCGCCTCGCGCCCGGCGCGGCCCGCGCGCTGCTCGGCGGCGGCCCGGCTGATGCGCATAGTGTCAAGCCGGGTCAGACCCGTTGCGGCATCCAGCCTGGGCGCGCGCCGCCACCCGCCGTCGATCACGATGCGCACCCCCGGCACGGTCAGCGACGTCTCGGCGATCGACGTGGCGAGCACCACCCGCCGCCCCTCGGCCGGGGTCAGCGCGCGGTCCTGCTCGGCCGGCGGCAGATCGCCATGCAGCGGCAGCACCAGCGCGCCGCATCCCACAAGCTGCTGCTCGGTGCGGCGGATCTCGCCCATGCCCGGCAGGAACGCCAGGATGTCGCCGCCATGAGCCTGCAGCGCCGCGCGGATCGCCCGTGCCATCGCATCCGGCAGGTCGCGCAGGCTGGCAAGGTCGCGCGTGCTGTGCTCGACGATCACGGGGAACATCCGCCCGGCGCTTTCCACCGTGCTGGCGTTCAGCAGCGGGCCGAGCCTTGCGCCGTCAGCGGTGGCCGACATGGCCAGCAGGCGCAGCTCGGGGCGATATTCGCGCTGCAGATCGAGACAGAAGGCGAGCGCGAGATCGGCATCGATGGCGCGCTCGTGGATCTCGTCGAAGATCACGCAGGCCACACCGTCAAGACCTGGATCGGCCAGCAGGCGGCGGACCAGCAGGCCCTCGGTGATCACCTCGATGCGGGTGGCGGATGAGACGGCACTGTCGATGCGGGTGCGGAAGCCCACACTCTGACCGACGCTTTCGCCGATCAGGCCGGCCATGCGCGTGGCGGCGGCGCGGGCGGCCAGTCTTCTGGGTTCGAGCATGACAATACGCTGGTCGCCGCGCCACGCGGCGGCGCGCAGGGCGAGCGGCACCAGCGTGGTCTTGCCGGCGCCGGGCGGTGCGATCAGAACGGCGTTGGAAGACGCATCCAAGGCTGCCAGCAGCGCTGGGAGACTGTCACGCACCGGCAGGTCGGGAAGTTGCATGGCAGGCGGTTAGCATTCCACGCGGACCGGGGCCATATGCGTCAATGACACAACGCCGAGGCTGACCCATGCTAAAGACCGTTGCCGCTGCTCTGTTGGTCCTGTTTGGCGCTGCCGGCGCCCATGCTTCTGAAAGTGCCGCCAGCGTCACGCCGCGCGCCACGGTCTCGCTGGTGTCGGACACCAATGCGCCAGCGCCCGGCAAACCCTACCGGCTGGGGCTGCATTTCCAGCTGGCGAAGGGTTGGCACATCTACGGCCGCAACCCTGGCGATGCCGGCATCCCGCCCGAGCTGACCTGGCAGGCGCCCACCGGCACCACCATTGGCACGATCGCCTGGCCGGCGCCGCAGCGTGTGACCGAGGGCCCGCTGGTGACGCACAGCTACATTGGCGATGTGCTGCTGGCGGTACCGGCGACCGGTCCCGGGCCCGTTCAGCTTCAGGCCAACTGGCTGATCTGCAACAACATCTGCGTGCCGGAGGAGGCGAGGTTCACGCTCGACCTGCCGGCCGGTGCCGGGACGCCTTCGGCCGAGGCGTTATTGTTCGCGCGGCAGGCGCTGCCGCGCCCGTCGCCGTGGCCGGCCCGCATCGCACCGGACGGCACGCTGAGCCTGGCAGGCGTGCCGCAGGGCTCGGTGCACGCGGCGTGGTTCGTGCCGGATGATGTCGATGTCGTGCGGCCGAGCCAGGCCCAGACGGTACGCGATACCGCGGACGGCATCGCTCTGGCCCTGGCGCCCGGCGAGGCGTTCAAGGCCGGGCAGACGATCTCCGGCGTGTTGACCTTGACGGACGCGGCCGGGCAGATCGAGGCGCTGTCGGTCACGGCCGAACCGGGCGCCGCCGCGGCGACGACCGCATTGTGGGAGGCCCTGCTCTTTGCGTTGCTGGGCGGGCTGATCCTCAACCTCATGCCCTGCGTGTTTCCGATCCTGGCGATGAAGGCCTTCGCCATCGCCCGGCTGGCCGCCGAGAACCGGCGCACGGCGCGGGCCCATGCGGCGTTCTATACCTTTGGCGTGCTGGCGAGCTTTGCTGCGATCGGGCTCGCCTTGCTTGGGCTGCGCGCGGCGGGGCAGAGCCTGGGTTGGGGGTTCCAGTTCCAGTCACCGGTGTTCGTGGCCGTGATGGCCTGGGTGCTGTTCGCAGTCGGGCTCAATCTGTCCGGCGTGTTCGGCATCGAGACGCAGTTCGCCGGTGCCGGCCAGGGCCTGGTGTCGCGCGGCGGACGTACCGGGAGCTTCTTTTCGGGCGTTCTGGCGGTGCTGGTGGCGACACCCTGCACCGCGCCGTTCATGGGGGTGGCGATCACCGCGGCGTTGGCCGCCCCACCGGCTGCAACGGTTGCGGTGTTCCTGGCGATGGGTTTGGGCCTCGCCGCACCAACCGCGCTGCTGACCGTGATCCCGGCCGTGGCACGGCTGCTGCCGCGGCCCGGGGCGTGGATGGATGTGCTGAAGCAGGCACTGGCGTTTCCGATGTATGCCGCCGCCGCCTGGCTGGTCTGGGTGGCAAGCCTGCAATCGGGGCCTGAGGGTGTACTGGCCTGTGCGGCCGGGCTCGTACTGGTAGGCTTCGCCGCCTGGGCGCTGCGCTTCGGCCCCCGTGTTGGGCGGGGACTGGCCATCACCGCCACGATCGCTGCCCTCGCACTTCTGCCCCTCGTGCAGCAGGCACAGCCGCCATCTGCGACCGCGACCACCGAGCGCTACACGCCGCAACATCTGGCGGACCTGCGCGCAGCCGGGCGGCCGGTGTTTGTGAACATGACGGCGGCGTGGTGCGTCACCTGCCTCGTTAACGAACGCATCGCCCTGTCGCCATCGCCAGTGCGGGACGCGTTCGCCGCCGCCGGCGTGGTCTATCTGAAAGGCGACTGGACGCGACAGGACCCGGAGATCACCAGGTTCCTGCGCGAGCAGGGCCGCGACGGCGTGCCGCTTTACGTGTTCTTTCCGTCGGGCGGCCGGGCGCCGGTGATCCTGCCGCAGATCCTGACGCAATCCGCCGTGCTGGACGCGTTGCGCGGATAGGTTTGAGCGTAATGACCGAAGGTGGAAGCACTGGGAGGCCTGAATCACGCGTTAAAACAAATGCCTGGAGCAGGATGGCGTCGCCTGTCAGACGTCATCCTGCTCTAGACGATGCCTGCGGGGTCGGCGTTGCTGCCGCACAGGAGCACGCCCACCCGGGCGTCCTCCGGCGGGACGAATGCGCCGCTGGTCAGCGCCGCCAGCGCCGTGGCCCCGCCGGGTTCGGAAATCAGGCGCAGCCGGTCCCAGATCAGGCGCTGCGCGGCACGGATCGCACCGTCCGTCACCAGCACCGCCTCGGCGATAAAGGCCTGCGCCATGGGGAACATCAGCGCCCCCACCTCGCGCGCGCCCAAGGAGTCCGCCGCCACGCCGCCAACCGAGACCGGCACGGGATGCCCCGCGGCCAGGGCGGCGTGCAGGGCCGGGCACGACGCCGGCTCGACACTCACCACGCTCGCCCGGCCGGCATACCAGGCCGCCATGCCGCCGATCAGGCCGCCGCCGCCGGTGGCGACCAGCACATGCGTGAGATCTGGCGCGTCCGCCTCGAATTCCAGCGCCACCGTCCCCTGCCCGGCCAGCACCGCTGGATGGTCATAGGCGTGGATCTCCAGCGCACCGGTCTCCGCCTGCCGCAAGCGGCTCGCCGCCAGCGCGTCGGCATAGGCCGCACCCGTCGCCACCAGCCTTGCGCCAAAGCTCTCGATGCGGGCGCGCTTGGCGGCTGGCGTCAGTTCCGGGACGAAGATCTCCGCCGTGATGCCGAGCGCTCGTGCGGCATAGGCGACGGCCGCGCCGTGATTGCCGCCGGACGCCGCGATCACGCCGGATGCGGGCAGTTTCGGCGCCGACAGAATCCGGTTGAACGCGCCCCGCGGCTTGAAGCTGCCGGCATGCTGCAGCAGCTCCAGCTTCAGCGTAAGGGCAAAGGGAAGGCCCAGTTCACCGGCCGTGAGGCGAAGGATGGGGGTATGCCGGACCCGGCCCGCGATGCGGTCGGCGGCCAAAGCGATATCCAGGCGTGAAGGGGCTGTCATGCGCATGAAGATGCCTCTTTCCTTGTGCGTTGCAAAACCCCATGTTCTCGCGTCATGCAGATACATGGCAGTTGCGTGGCGCGCGAAGGTGCTGGCGTTGTGCTGCTGGGTCCACCCGGCTGCGGCAAGTCGGATCTCGCGCTGCGCCTCCTGGAGTGCGGTTTCGTGCTGGTGGCTGATGACAGGATCGACATCACGGACGGTATCGCCAGCCCGCCGGCCGCTTTGGCCGGGCTGCTGGAGGTGCGCGGCCTCGGCATTCTGCGGCTGCCGCATGTCGGGCAGGTGATGCCCGTGCTTGCCGTAACCCTTGCCGAGGCACCGGATCGGCTGCCCTGTCCTCGGCGTGATGCGGTGCTGGACCTGCCATTGATCGCCATCGACCCGAGGGCTGCCTCCGCGGCCTTACGCATCGCCCGCGCGCTGGACTGTCTTGAAGGCCGGATCGGCCAGGTCGCCGGAGCCTTCGTTCCATGACACCACAGCAGCGCGTGGTGCTGGTGAGTGGCCTTTCGGGCGCGGGGAAGGCCTCCATTTTGCGTGCTCTGGAAGATCTTGGCTATGAGGCCATCGACAATCCGCCGCTGACCTTCATCGAGGAGCTCGTCGCCCGCGCCGAACCCGGCAGTGGCCAGCGCATCGCGGTCGGCGTGGATGCCCGCTCGCGCGGCTTCAACGCGGAGGAGGTGCTGGCGACCTTGGAGCGTCTGCGCGCCAATCCCGGCCTGAGGCCCGAGCTGGTCTATGCCTGGGCGGACGAGGCCGTGCTGTTGCGCCGCTTCACCGAGACGAGACGTCGCCACCCGCTATCCCCCAAGGGCCGCGTGGTGGACGGCATCGCAGCCGAACACGCCATGACCGCGCCGCTGCAAGCCGCCGCCGACCTGTTGCTCGACACGTCAGAGCTGCCTTTGGCGGCCTTGCGCCAGCAGATCGACGAGCGCTTCGGTGCTGAGGGCGCAGGCGAGGCGCAAACCGGGCTGTCAGTCTCGCTCATGTCCTTCGCCTTCCCCGCCGGACTTCCGCGCGAGGCCGACATCGTCATGGACGCGCGCTTCCTGCGCAACCCTCACTACGATGCCATGCTCAAACCGCGGACCGGACTGGACCAAGAGGTCGGTGCCTATATCGAGGCCGATCCGGATTTCGACGAATTCTTCACAAGACTCGAAGGACTGCTCGGCATGCTCTTGCCGCGCTTCGTCCAAGAGGGCAAAAAGTATGCGACGATTGCCGTTGGCTGCACCGGGGGGCGCCACCGCTCGGTTCATATCATCGAGAGATTGGCGACCACTCTCATCCGACAAGGCTGGCGTGTGACAACAACCCATCGCGAACTCGCCCGAGAGGGCGTTGCCGATCTCCAAGGTCCGCCACGTTCGCAGCGAGTGCGCGAAGGCAGGCTTTCGTGATCGGACTGGTTCTGGTCACCCATGGCCGCCTGGCGGAGGAGCTTCGCCTGGCCATGGAGCATGTGGTCGGCGCGCAGCGTGCCGTCTGCACGGTCTGCATCGGACCGGACGACGACATCGAGGGCAGAAGAGCCGAGATCCATCGCTGCATCAACGAGGTGGATTGCGGGGATGGCGTGGTGCTGCTGACCGACATGTTCGGCGGCACACCGAGCAACCTCGCGATCTCACAGATGGACCGCAAGGGCGTGGAGGTGATCGCCGGCGTCAACCTGCCGATGCTGGTCAAGCTCGCCAAGGTCCGCTCCCTCCAGCCGCTGGCCGAGGTGGTGGACTGCGCGCAAAGCGCCGGGCGCAAATATATCGCTGCCGCCTCGCATGTTCTGCACCCCACCAAGGTGAACGGGCACTGCGGGTGAATGGCGCTGACGGTAGCGAACCCGATGACGGCGAGGACACCGGGGTCAGCCAGCCCACCGTCCTGACCCGCACGCTCACGATCTGCAACCGCCGCGGCCTGCATGCCCGGGCGGCTGCGAAATTTGTAACCCTGGCCGAACGGTACGGCGCCACCGTGGATGTTGTGAAGGACGGGCAGGACGTCTCGGCCCGCTCGATCATGGGGCTGATGATGCTGGGGGCCGGTATCGGCAGCACGATTGAGCTGCGCGCCGAGGGCTGGGATGCAAGAGAGGCGATGGATGCGCTGAGCGCCCTCGTGGAAGCCGGCTTTGACGAGCGTGACTGATCCCCAGCCCGAGACACCCCCTGCTCCGGCCGCGAAGCCAAGACGGCGAACCGCTGGACCACGGCCGGAACGGCGGCTGCTCGGCATCGCCGTCTCCCCCGGTATCGCAATCGGCCCGGTGTTCGGCGCGCATGAGGCGCCGTCCATCGTGGCGCGCCAGAAGATCCCGGCGGCTGACATCCAGGCGCAGACTGCAAGGCTCGAAGCGGCCATCGTGCAGTCCCGCAAGCAGCTCACCAAACTGAAGGCGCGGCTGGGCAATCTGCCAGAGGACAGCCAGGCCGAGATCGCGCCGCTGCTGGATGCCTATCTCCAGATGGTCGGACCGTCTCGCCTCGTCCGCGGCGCACGCCGCCGCATTGCGGAGATGCTGGTCACCGCCGAGACCGCGGTGATGGACGAGACCGATGCGATCGCGCAAGCCATCATGGCGCTTCCGGCGGATGACGATCCGGCCGGGCGCAAGCGCCGGGCGGAAGAGGTGCGTGAGATCGGCCGAAGGCTGGTGCGCAACCTCACCCAGACGCCGTTTCGCAGTTTTTCCGGTCTGCCGCCCGGATCCGTGCTGGTGTGTGAATCGCTGCGCCCGGCGGACGCCGCTCTTCTTGATCCCTCGCGCCTTGCAGGCGTCGCCACCGACGAGGGCGGGTCGGACGGTCACACCGCCATCATGCTGCGCGCGCTTGGCGTGCCGGCGGTTCTGGGAGTGGCAGGGCTGAGCCAGGCGGCGCGGCCGGGCGAGACGGTGGTGATCGACGGCGTGGCCGGGAGCGTGGTGGTCAATCCCAGTGCTGAGACGCTGGCTGCTGCGCGCCGGTCGGTGACAGCGTTCGCCCGCGAGCAGCAGAAGTTGGCCAAGCTGCGGCGGCTCGCCTCGGTCACGACAGACAACGAAGCAGTCGAGCTGCAGGCCAATCTGGAGATCCCGGCCGAGCTGCCGCTGATCGCGCAGGCGGGTGCTGCGGGCATCGGCCTGCTGCGCAGCGAGTTCCTGTTCATGAACCGCGAGACCCTGCCCAACGAAGACGAGCAGACCGAGACCTATCGCAGCGTGATCGAGGCAATGGGCGGCGATCCGGTGACGATCCGCGTGCTCGACTGGGGCGGCGAGAAGGATATCGAGGCGCTGCAGAGCGAGGGTGTGGTGCCGGAGGTGACGGATGAGAACCCGGCCCTCGGCTTGCGCGGAATCAGGCTGCTGCTGCGCGAGACCGAGCTGTTCGAGACTCAGCTGGCAGCCATCCTGCGCGCGTCCACGTCCGGCCCCACCCGGGTGCTGCTGCCGATGGTGACGAATGTGGGCGAGGTGCGCACGGCGCGCGAGATCTATGAGCGGGTCGCCCGCCGACTGCGCCGCCGCGGCGAGCGCATTCCCGAGGCCTTGCCGCCGCTGGGCGTGATGATCGAGACACCGGGGGCGGCGCTGTCGGCCGACGCATTGGCGCTGGAGGCGGATTTCTTCTCGATCGGCACCAACGACCTGACGATGTACACCTTGGCGGTGGATCGCGGCGAGACCGATGTGGCGGGGCTCTATGATCCGCTGCACCCGGCTGTGCTACGCCTCGTGCAGTTCGCAACCGAGGCGGCATTGCGGATGCGCATGCCGGTTTCGGTGTGCGGCGAGATGGCGGCCAATCCGCGGCTGACCAAGCTGCTGCTCGGCCTTGGCATCCGCAGCTTCAGCATGAATGCGGCCGCCGTGCCGCGTGTGAAACAGGCGATCAGGGCGGCCAATATCGATGATTGTGCGAGGTTTGCACGCCGTGTGATGGAGCAGTCCGACCCCGCGCGCATCCAGGAGCTTGTGCTGGGGACCGCGCCGCCCACTTGAATCACGGCAGACCGGCGATCACGTCGATCGAGGTGGACTTGACCAAGGCGAGAACGTCGTTTCCTGGCGCCAGGCCCAGCCGCCGGACCGCGTCGAGCGTGACGCGGGCCAGCACCACGGCACTCCCGACCATCACCTCGACCATGGCGGTATGGCGCGCGCCGTCCTCCACCACGGCGCGGACACGACCTGCCAGCCGGTTGTGCACGCTGATTCCTTGCGGCATCGCCGTGGCCAGGATCACCTCGCGCGCCGGAATGCGCACCCGCACAGGGCCAGCCCGCGAGGCGAGCAGCGGGACAAGCAGCGACAGGCCCTGGCCTTGCAGTCGCGTGAGATAGGCGTCCCGGTCATGCGCCGCCACGTCAAGCAACAGGATGGCCCCCGCATCGTCCCGTCCGGCCAAAGGCAGGTCGCCGCGCCCGGCGAGCTCCGGTAGTGGCCCCGACGCGACGACCCGTCCGGCCTCGAGCAGGACCACATCGTCCGCCAGGCGCACCAGCTCGTCCATGGCGTGGGTGACATAGATCATCGGCAGCGCCAGCACCGGCCCGAGTTGCGCCAGGTAAGGCAGGATCTCGGCTTTGCGGGCGGCATCGAGCCCGGAGAGCGGCTCGTCCATCAGCAGCAGCCGCGGCTGGCTGAGCAGCGCCCGCCCGATGGCCACGCGCTGCCGCTCGCCGCCGGACAGGGTGTGCGGGCGGCGGTCGAGCAACGTCTCGATGCCGAGGAGCGTCACGATCGCATCAAAGTCCCCGCTGCCGGCCTTGGGCGCGCGGCGGGCGCCATAGCGCAGGTTGGTTGAAACGGACATATGCGGGAACAGCCGCGCGTCCTGAAACACCAGCCCGATCCGGCGCCGCTCCGCCGGCACCGCCACGCCCTGAGAGGTATCCGCCAGCGTGGCGTCGCCGATCCGCATCACCACATCGTCCGCGTGAAACAGGCCTGCCATCGCGGCCACCACACTGGACTTGCCGCTGCCGGAGGGGCCGAACAGCACCGTTGTGCCGCGATCGGGGGCGTCGAACGCCATGTCGAGCCGGGTCCCGCCGAAATCGTGCCGCATGGCAAAGCGGATCATCGGCCGAGCCTCGCGCGCAGCCGGCGGCCGAGCCATTCGGCTGCGAGCAAGCCGGCGACCGCGAGAGTGAGCGAGACCATCGACAGGCGCGCAGCCACGGCCTCGCCGCCCGGAGTTTGCAACGCCGCGTAGATCGCGAGCGGCAAGGTCTGGGTTTGGCCCGGGATGTTGGCCGCAAAGGTGATCACCGCGCCGAACTCGCCAAGGCAGGCCGCGAACGCCACCAAAGCGCCCACCACGACGCCGGGCAAAGCCAGCGGCAGGGTAATGGTGCAGAACCGGTCCAGCGCACCTGCGCCAAGGCTGCGGGCGGCCTGTTCCAGACCTGGGTCGATCGCCTCGATCGACAGTCGGATCGCGCGGACCATCAAGGGGAAGCTCATGACGGCGCAGGCCAGCGCCGCGCCCTCCTGCGTGAACACCAGACGAATGCCGAACCAGGACAGCAGCAGGGCGCCGACCGGGCCGCGAACGCCGAAGATGAGAAGCAACAGCCATCCCACCACCACGGGCGGCAGCACCAGCGGCAGATGCACCAGCGTGTCCAGCACGGCGCGGCCTGGGAACCGTGCCCGCGCAAGGATCAGGGCCAAGATCACGCCCAGCGGAAGCCCGAAGAGGACGGCGCGCACGGCAACCAGCAGGGTCAGCCGTACCACCGACCATTCTTCGTTCGACAGCGGACTCACCGGCGCCCCCTGCCATCGCCGCGCGGCTTCGGGGCGGGCAAGGCCGGGCGTTCAGGTTGAGTGGTGGCCACTCATTTCCTCGGCGGCGTTGCGGGGCATCAGCAAGGTGCAGGGCGCGGCAAGAGCCGAGATGAGGCCAATCACCACGAAGCCTGCCGAGAAGTCCGGCAGGAGGGGATTCGCATGACCGCCGACGGCCATGGAAAGCTCCAGCACCCCGGCACCGACAGACACGCCGGTGGTCAGCGAGACCTGCTGGATGGTGCTGTAAAGCGAGGTGGCCGCACTCATGCGTTCGCGCGGAATGTCGGCATAGGCGATCGCGTTGTAGGCGGTGAACTGCAGCGAGCGGAAAAAGCCGCCGGCCAGCAGGGCCAGGTAGATCCAAGCCGCCGGCCAGGTCGGGCGGAAGGCGGAACAGATCGCCAGCAGCAGCGCCGAGATCACCGTGTTGACCAGCAACGTGTCACGAAAGCCGAAGCGCCGCAGCGCGATCATGGCGGCCGGCTTCATCACGATGGCGCCGGCCGAGCTCGCGAAGGTGACAAGGCCGCTTTCCGCCGCGGATTTGCCGAACCCCAGCTGAAGCATCAGCGGCAACAGGAACGGCACGGCGCCCACGCCGACCCGGAACAACGTGCCGGCGAGGACGGAGACCATGAAGGTCGGGATGCGAAACAGCGTAAAGTCAAGCAACGGCGCCGGATGGCGCGTCGCATGCCACCAATAGCTCAGTGCGGCGAACAACCCGACGGCCAGCAGCACGCCGGACACCCAGGTCGGCACCATTCCCCGCCCGACCGTCTCAAGACCGACCAGCAGACCTGCCATCGCGATGCCGGACAGCAGCAGGCCACGGCCGTCGAGCTTGGCCCGGGCGGCCTCCTGAATGTTCGGCACATACAGCGTCACCAGCACGACGCCCATCAGCCCGATCGGCACATTGATGTCGAACACCCAGCGCCAGGACAGGTAGGTGACGATGAAACCACCCAAGGGAGGGCCGATGATGGGCCCGATCAGCGCGGGCGCCGACAGCCAGGCCATGGCCGCGACGAGCTCGGATTTCTTGGCGGTGCGCAGCAGCACGAGACGGCCGACCGGAACCATCATCGCGCCGCCTGCCCCCTGCAGAATGCGGGCCCCAACCAGGAACGGCAGTGAATCGGCGCGGCCGCACAGCACCGATCCTAAGGTGAAGACAACGATGGCGGCCCGAAAGACCGTTCGGGGCCCAAATCGATCTGCCATCCAGCCGCTGGCAGGAATGCAGATGGCGAGGCTGAGCAGATAGGAGGTCAGCGCCACGTTCATGCGCACCGGATCTGCATCGAAGTCGCGCGCCATGGTGGGCAGGGCGGTGGCGATCACCGTGCTGTCGATGTTGGACATGAACAACGCGCAGGCCACAATCAACGCAACCAGTCTGGTCCGCCGTTGTCGCTCGAGGGTCTCCGCGTCGCTCATGATGCTGATGTCAGGGCAGCAGCACCGTGCTTCCCGTGGTCTGACGGGCTTCAAGAGCCGTGTGCGCCGCGGCAGCGTCGCTCAGCTTGAAGGTCTGGTTCACGCGGATGGCGACGGCCCCGCTGGCAACCACGGAAAAAAGGTCGTCGGCCATCGCCACCAGGTCTGCACGTTTTGCCGTGTATGTGGCGAGCGTTGGGCGGGTGATGAACAGGCTGCCCTTGGCGGCCAGCACGCCGAGATCGAACGGCGGCACGGGGCCGGAGGCGTTGCCGTAGGTGACCATCATGCCGAACGGCGCCAGACAGTCGAGGCTCGCCATGAACGTGTCCTTGCCGACGCTGTCATAGACCACCGGGACCATGGCGCCGCCGGTGATCCGCTTCACGTCAGCAGGCAGGGTGGCATGACCGATCACGACGTGGTCCGCCCCATGAGCCCGCGCGAGGTCCGCCTTGTCGGCCGTGGACACGACGCCGATCACGTGGGCGCCGATATGGCGCGCCCATTGGCACAGGATGAGGCCGACGCCGCCGGCCGCAGCGTGCACCAGGATCGTCTGGCCAGGCTGGACATGGAAGGTGCGGCGGAGAAGGTACTGGGCGGTCAGGCCCTGCAACATCATCGCGGCACCCGTCTGAAAATCGATGGCGTCCGGCAGCTTGACCAACCGGTCCGCCGCGATCACGCGCTCTGTGGCATAGGCGCCGATGGGACCGCCGGCATAGGCAACGCGATCACCAGGCGCGATATCGGCCACACCGCTCCCGACCGCAAGGACGGTTCCGCTACCCTCCATGCCGATAGTTGCCGGCAGCGGCGCCTTATACAGGCCGGTTCGGAAATAGACGTCGATGTAGTTCAGGCCCACGGCCTCATGCCGAACCAGGGCCTCGCCCGGACCGGGTTCCGGGGTTGGGACATCTTCCCATCGCATGACTTCAGGGCCACCGTTGGCGTGGATGCGGATGGCTTTTGTCATGGATATTCCAGTTGTGGCTGGTCTGTGAGAGAAGGCTTTCGCCCGCGCCGTTCAAGCGCGAGCAGGAAGGACTTTGTTGGCAGTCCGTCACCACCGGAATAACCCCCTGCGCCCTTGCTGGCAACGACACGGTGGCAGGCGATGAAGATGGGCAACGGATTGCGGGCCATGGCGCCGCCGACAGCCCGGGCGCTGCCTCCGGCTGATGCAGCCACCTCGGCGTAGGTGCGGGTCTCGCCGGGCGGGATGAGCGACAAGGCATGCCAGATGCGTCTTTGATACTCTGTGCCATGCGGTGCGAGGCTGAGATCGAAGGTCAGGCGCGCCCCATCGAAAAACTCATGCAGCTGTTGCCTCGCGCGCAGCAGGAGGCCGGTTTCGGTTTGGTCGCGGCCCCAGCCCCAGTCGAGTGCGACGAGGCTGTCCTCTTCCTGGGACAGGGTGAGGTCACCAACGGGGGAGTGGAGTGAAAGCTGTGGCAAACTTGGTTCCAGGATCGATAACGCGAGCGAACTCCAACTGATGTCATCGGTGCGATGTGATCAGGCGGAGCGATCGCGTGGATGGCCCTCCGATGGCAGCTTGAGCGGGGTGTGATGTCAAGGTCGATCAATGCCACCCGGGCGGAGTCGGCGCGTTGGGGACGGCATGATGGCTGGTATTGTCTTTGGTAGGAAGGTGGAATGATGATCGATTTTCGTTTGGCGCAGGATCCCGAATTGTTTTTTGAGATGCACGTGTTCGTCTGCTGCAACCGGCGACCGGACGGGCACAAGCGGGGATCTTGTGCCGCGCGCGGGTCTGAGGCGCTGCGTGATTATATGAAGGTGCGGGCAAAAGAGCTCGGGATCGCGAATGTTCGGATCAATTCCGCAGGGTGCCTTGATCGATGTGAGGTTGGGCCTTGTGTTGTGATTTATCCGTCTGGGATCTGGTACAAGATTGAGACCACCGCCGATGTGGACCTCGTTTTGGCCGCGCATGTCGCCGCGGGCGGGCGGGCTGAGACGTGCATGATTGATGTATAGGCGCAGATTTTGGCTGCGGCCCAACGCCGCACGCCCGTGAATCATTGGACAGGGCGATGATTTATTCCGCATCTGATACGATTTTTGCGCCTGCCACGGGCGTCGGTCGCCATGCGATCACGGTTTTGAGGGCCAGCGGGCCGCAGGCTCGGCTGCAGCTCGCGGCACTGGCTGGTGCAGTGCCGCCGCCTCGGCGCGCCGTTTTACGAACGCTTCATGACGCCGCTGGGGACATGTTGGACCGGGCATTGCTTCTGTGGCTGCCGGGGCCGCGCAGCTACACCGGCGAAGACGGGTTTGAGCTTCATCTGCATGGCGGCCTTGCTGTCC
>CAIQQQ010000320.1 GCA_903873995.1 uncultured Rhodospirillales bacterium | reverse complement strand
GGGACGAGTTCGGCCGCGTCGGCGGCCTATGCTGTCACGATCGCGTCCGGTGGCGCCACGCTCGGCACGCCGCTGCTGACACCGGGTGGTGCGTATTACATCGGCACCGCCGGAGCGCTGCTGGCCGCAGCCCGGCCGATTGCGGCACCGGCGGGGCTGTTCAACACGCTGGTGATCCAGGGGGACGGCACGATCACCGATGCCGGGTTCGCGGGGATCAGCAACGTGAAGGCGATCACGCTGAACGGCACCGGCACCGAGAGCCTGTCGCTCGGCGCCAATGCCTCGGCCATGGCCGCAGGCTTCGTGGCCGTCAGTGCGCCGAATGCCGCCAGCTACACCATCAACGACAATGCGGCGGGCTCGGCGCCGCTGTATCTGCTGGGCGGGTCGGGCAATGCCACCGTGAATGGCAGCAACGGCGGCGATTATCTGGTGTTCACTGGCGGGACCTTGCATGTCACTGAGGGGTCGGGCGCCGATTACATCAACATCGCGGCGAACCAGCTCAATCTGGCGGGCATGACGATCGATGGCGGCGGCGGTTACAACCGCTTGGTGATGGCGGGTGACAACGCGCTGACGGATGCCAGTTTCGCCGGGGTGTCGCATATCCAGGAGCTGGATTTCAGCGCCGGCGCGCAGTCCGTCACCTTGGGCACCAACGCGCAGGCCGCGTTCGGCAGCACGCTCACGATCTACACGGCGAGCGCCAGCTCCCTGGTGGTCAACGCGGGCTCACTCACCGGCGTGGCACTCACGATCACCGATGCCGGGTCCGGCAACGACACTTTCACCGCGGGGACCGGCGGGTCGTATCTCACCGGCGGGTCGGGTGTGGACGTGTTCGCAGTCGGTCTTGGCGGGACCAACTATATCGCCGACTTCGTGCCCAATGTGGACAAGATCACCCTGCAGGCCGGCAACTTCACGACCTTCGCGCAGGTGACGGCGGCCACCGCCCAGTTCGGCGCATCAGGCTTCGACATCAATGTCGGCAACGGGTCGCATGTGGTTGTGCTGGGCGTGGCCTTCACCTCGGTGCATGCGAAGGATTTCGGGCTGGCGTCGTAAGTCCGTCAGGCTCTGGGGTAAAGCGCGCGGATCCGGTCGAACACGTCCACATCCATCTGCAACAGCATGTGGATGATGTCGATCGGCACCCAGTTCTCCCGGATCAGCCCGTCGTGGTGCAGGTAGAAATCCATCACCCGAATGGTGATGGTGCGCCCGGTGGGGGGCAGGCCCATCAGCCCGCCGCCGAGATGATCGGTGGTGAGGCTGGGCCAGCCTCCAGTTGCGGTGTAGGCGCCGTCGGCGATGCGGGCGTAATGCTGGGCACCGATTGTGTTGTGGAAGGCCCGGCGCCAGGGTAGGCGGTGGTCGTCCACAAATGCCTCGATGCCGCGGGCGGTGCCGATGCCGCTGGGGCCGTACCACATCATTTTCTTATGCCAGCCCGCGGTCTGCGACGGGATCAGGAACGCGTCGCGCCCCATTGCGCGCCAGTCGCCGTGCTGGCCCAGCGCGTTCTGCATCGCGCGCATCTGGGCGAAGTTGGCGGAACTCACCGCTGTGTCCTGCTCGGTCAGCACCAGGCCGTCAGCGCTGAACGGGCCGGGCCACATCCCCTCCACGCCCATGCTGGCGGTGAGCGGCCAGATGCCGGCCTGGCGGATCACGTCCAGCACGTCGATCAGCACGGTGGACTGCGCGATGCGGCCGTCGACCATGCGGTGAAACTCGCCGAAGCGGAGATAGATTGTCTGGCCGGTTGCGGGGATGCCCAGCCAGTCGTGGCCGAATGTGCCGCAGAGGTGGCCCACGCAGCCGACCAGATCATGCCCGTCATAGTCGCCGGCGATGAGGATCGAATCGCGGCGCTCCAGATCGGGAAAGGCCTGCTGGAGAGGGCGCCAGACCTGGGCCTCGATCGCGTCAAGGCCGGTCATTTCGTTCATCGGGTGCGAGCCGCGCCACGCGGCGTCCGGATGATAGGCCTGCGCCAGGCCAGCGGTGATGCCCTCGGGTCCGGCCTCGGCGATCTCGGCCATGGCCTGACGCACGAAGCGCTTGTTGGCGAGATGTGTCGCTTGGGAGGTCATGCGGGGCTGTCTCTTCGTTGCAGGGGACAAAAAAATTGGCACATCCGGGTCGCTCTTGCATACGTAGTCGCGACCTGCCAATTTTGCATGACAGGGTCGGCGCAGTGCGGTTGGCCGGGCATCCTGAGCATGGAGACGGGCTGCATGGTGGCTGTGGCGCTCCGGGGCGTGACGAAAAGATGGGGCGCCTTCATCGGTGTCAGCACCATCGATCTCGACATCGCCGATCGTGAATTCATCGTGCTCCTCGGTCCGTCCGGCTGCGGCAAGACCACCACGATGCGGATGATTGCGGGTCTGGAAGACCCGTCGGCCGGCGATATTTATATCGGCGGGCGGGTGGTGAACCGGCTGGAGCCGAAGGACCGAGACGTTGCGATGGTGTTTCAAAGCTACGGGCTCTATCCGAACCTCACCGTCTACGAGAACGTTCGCTTTCCGCTGAAGGTGCGAAAGGTCGACAAGGCGACCCATGATGCACGGGTGCGCAGGGCCTGCGACATGGTGGAGCTTGGCCCGCTGCTGCAGCGCTATCCCCGCGAGTTATCCGGCGGGCAGCGCCAGCGTGTGGCGCTCGCCCGAGCGATCGTGTGCGAGCCGGCCGTGTTCCTGATGGACGAGCCGCTGTCCAACCTCGATGCCAAATTGCGGGTCTCGACGCGGGCGCAGATCAAGAACCTGCAGCACGAACTGCAGGTGACGACGATCTACGTCACGCATGACCAGATCGAGGCGATGACACTCGCCGATCGGGTGGTGGTGATGAACAAGGGCCGGCTGCAGCAGGTTGGCACGCCCACGGATATCTACGAGCGCCCGGCCAATATCTTCGTCGCTGGGTTCATCGGCTCGCCTGCCATGAACCTGGTGGAGGGCGAGATCGCGGGAGGCGTGTTTCGCGCGGGCGATCTGTGTGTGGAGGGGCTGCCTTCGTCTGTGCGCGGCAAGGTGACGTTGGGTTTTCGCGCCGAGGATGCGGCCGTCGTGCCCGTCGCGGGCCAGGTGACGGCGCCGATCTACAGCATGGAACTGCTTGGCGACGCCACTCTCGTCACTATCCGGGTGGGTGCCTCGCTGCTCGCGGTGCGCTGCGACAAGAGCTTTCGCGCCGAGATCGGCACGCCCGTCACGTTCCAGATTTCCCCCGCCATCTGCCATCTGTTCGACACGCAGAGCGGGGACCGGATCACGTCTGAACCAAGCAAGGAATGAACACGATGCTCATGAAACGACTGACCGTTGCCGCAGCACTGCTGATGGCAACCACGCTCTCTGCCGGTGCTGCCTGCGACTTCAAGAACGAGACGCCGGTCAAGACCCTGACCGCGGGCTTTGAGGCCTGGAAGTCGGTGACCTCGACGATGGCCGAATGCGGCAACGTCTCGTCCGAGCTCGACCAGGAGTTCCAGAAGAAATACATCGCAGCGCTCGAAGCGAAGCCCGCGCTGTACGATCTGGTGGGTGTCGCCAACGAGACCATGGTGCCGCTGGTCAACAATGGGCTGATCCGGCCGCTGGACGACCTGGTGGCGAAATATGGCAAGCAGCTCACGCCGAACCAGCTCATTCGCGTGAACGGCAAGATCATGGCGATCGCCATGCAGGTGAACGCCCAGCATCTGATGTATCGCGGCGACATCCTGGCCGAGTTGAAGATCGCGCCGCCCAAGACCTATGACGAGGTGCTGGCGGCCGCCGCCAAGATCAAGGCGTCTGGCCTGGTGCCCTATGCCTGGGGCGGCACCACGCGGGCCGGCTGGAACCTCGCGATGGAGTTCACCAACCTCTATCTCGGCGAAGGCGGGACCTTCATCGGTCCGGATGCGAAGCCATTGGTGAACGGGCCGGTCGGCGTCAAGACCCTGGAAACCCTGAAGGCACTTTCCGCCTATCAGGACCCGGAATACCTCACCATGGACAGCAGCGCGCTGCAGGTGGAGTTCCAGCAGGGCAAGGTTGCGATGGCCAATTTCTGGGCCTCGCGCGGCGGTGCCCTGGAGAATCCGGCTGAGTCGAAGGTCGTCGGCAAGATCGTCATGGCCGCGGCGCCGGCCGCCGTGCCGGGCGGCAAGCCCTCCACCACCTTATGGTGGGACGGCATCGTGATCCCCAAGAACATCACCGACGCCGAGGCGGACGCAGCCTTCCGCGTGGCGATGCACGGCCTGTCGCGCGAGATGGTGGAGAAGCACAACAGCGACTCGGTCTGGCTGATCGAGGGCTACAAGCCGAGCCCGCTGTCCGAAGGCGTGGTAGAATCAGCTAAGGGGGGGGCTCCCGCCTATCCGGCCGGCTCGCAGTTCGGGCTGATGCACGCGGCGATCGGCGCCAACGTGGCCGATTACTTCACCGGCAAGCTTTCGGCACCGGAGACATTGGCCAAGATCGAGGCCGACTACACCACCCGCGCCAAAAACGCCGGGTTTTTGAAGTAAGAGCAGCGGTACGGGCAGGGGGACGCGTGTGAAGAACCGAATCTTCCTCCTGTTCGTGGCACCTTCGGTCTTCATGATGCTGGTGTTCATCGCCCTGCCGCTCGCGAGCGTCATCGGTGAGAGCTTTCACAACACCAGCAAGGTGCTGCGCGATGAGGTCCGGGAGCAATGCACGCCCGGATTTCCATCGCCGGTCTGCACCCAGATCCGACAGGCCTTTCCCGTTCTGAAGCCTGACGGAACGGTGCTGCAGGAGACGGTCTGGGTGGGCTTTGAGAACTACCGCACCCTGTTGCAGCCGGATGCGGTGATGGCGGCGCTGGCGAAGGGGTGGAGTGGGCTCGGCGCCCTGCTCTCCATTGATTTCTACCATGCGCTCCGCTTCACGCTCACCTTCACCTTCATCACCCTGCCCTTCGTCATCGGGCTCGGGCTGCTGCTCGCCCTGGTGCTCAACGGCCTGGTGCCGGCGCTGAAGGGGCCGGTGATCTTCGTGACCTTGCTGCCGTTCATCATCACCCCCGTGATCGGGTCGTTGTCGATCCGCTGGCTGTTCGTGGGGGACGGCATCATGACGGCGGCGATCGCCGGGCTAACAGGCACAACCTATGCGTTCTTCGGTCAGGCCTGGACGATCGAGGCGCTGATGATCCTTTACCGCATCTGGCACGTGACGCCGTTTGCCTTCATCACTTTCTATGCCGGGCTGCAGAGCGTGAGCCAGGACGCGATGGATGCGGCGATCGTCGATGGCGCCTCGCGCCTGGAGCGGCTGCGCTATGTGGTGCTGCCGCATCTGATGCCGCTGATCACCTTCGTGGCGCTGATCCACATGATGGACAGCTATCGCGTGTTCGACGAGGTGGTGGGATTTGCCAGCTCCGCCTACGTGATCTCGCTGCAGTGGCTCACCTATGATTTCCTGGTGCCGGACAGTGCCGGCAACCGCGCGGTGGGGCTCGCGGCGGCGTCGTCGATGCTGACCATGCTGGGGATCGTCATTCTGCTCGTGCCGCTGATCCGCAACACGATCCGCACGCATCGTTCGGGAAGGGCCTGAACATGTCGCTTCCTATGGCCATTCGGCCGTCCATCTGTGTGCGTCTGGCGTCGCACGGGTTCCTGGCGGTGTGGCTGCTGGTGGCGGCGTTTCCGCTGGCCTGGATCGTCGTCATGTCGGTGAAGCTGCCGATCGACGCGTTCTCGGGCTCGCCGTGGCAGGTGATCGTGGGGCCGCGCACCGTCGAGGCGGGCCATGGGCTGACCTGGATCGATCTCGTGCTGGGCGGAGCGGCGGTTGCCGGCTTTGCGGTGGCGGCAGGCTTGCTTGCCGCCCGGTTGGCGCGCGCGCTGTCCTTCGCGGGTCTCATCGGCGGATGGGTGGCGGCGATCCTGCTGATCGCGGTGGCCGGGATCGTGCTCCTGCTGGGCGTGCTGCCCTGGCTTCTGTCGCCGCTGGACGATGGGGTTGCCAAGGTGCTGGGCGTGACATTCCAGCATTACCGCGCCGTATGGGTTGGGCACGGCTTCTGGCGCAACTTCATCAACTCGCTGACCGTGACAGCCGGCGTGGTGACCGTCTCGCTGACCGTCGGCACGCTGGCCGGCTATGCGCTGTCGCGCGTGCAGTCGGGTCTTGGCCTGTGGCTGCTGCTGGTGGCGCTGGTGTTCCGGGCGCTTCCGCATTCTGTGCTGGTGACAGGGTTCCTGCCGGTGTTCATCGGCAGCCGCGACCTGCTGATTCCGCTGTGGGAGGCGCCCATGCTGGGCCCGTTCCTGCATCTGTTCGCGGACGTGCCGCCGACCCTGTACGGCAAGCCCTGGGCGGTGATCGCCGTGCTCGTTTCGATCAACCAGCCTTTCACCATTTGGCTGCTGCGCAGCTTCTTTCGCAACGTGCCGACCGAGCTCGATGAGGCCGCCCGGGTCGATGGCTGCTCGCATCTGGAGGCGTTCATGCGCGTGATCGTGCCGGTGATGTGGCCAGGCGTGATCACCGCGGGACTGTTCAGCTTCCTGTTGGCGTATAACGACTATCTGGTGTGCGCGCTGCTGCTCGATGCGCAGTCCCAGACCATGGTTCCGGCCATCACCCAGTATTTCAACCGCGAGACGACCTCGACCGACCAGGTGGAGGCGGTGGCGGCGGCGGTGTCCATCACCGCACCCTTGTTCGTGTTGGTGATGGCGTTCCAGCGCCAGATCGTCTCCGGTCTCACCGCCGGCGCCGTGAAAGGATAGACCGATGAGAGGCTCCCGCCCCGAGCAGGCCGCACTGACACGCGACAACGATCTCTCCCAGACCGAGGCGACCCGCAAGGTCGTGACCGGCATGGTGGACGGGCTGAACGACCATGTCATCGACGGCATCGGCACGTTCTTCGCCGAAAGCTTCCGCTGGATGGGCAACGCCGGCTGCGGCACAAAGAACGGGCTGCGGGCATTTCAGGACAACTGGCAGCGGCCGTTCCAGGCGGCGTTCTCCGACAAGGTGTGCATCGACGAGGCGCGGCTGGCCGAAGGTGAATGGATGGCCGCGTTCGGCCGCCAGGAGGCCACGCATTCCGGCGAATTCATGGGCATCCAACCGACCGGCAGGCGCGTGGAAATCCGCTACATGGATTTCTGGAAGGTCGTGGACGGCAAGATCGTCGACAATTACGTGATGGTCGATTTCCCGCATGTGATGCGTCAGCTCGGCGTCGATCCGTTCAACGGCCATGGCTGGGAGGCGTATGACGACGGCACCAAAACACCGCCGCGGCCTGATGGTGCGGCTGGGTAGGTCCGACCGGGTAGAGCGGGCGGCTCAGTCTGCGGCCGCGACCTCGCCGGCCATGTCCCCTTGGGCCCGGCGGGCGACAGCGCGGCCGAAGGACTGAAAGATCGCGCGCGAGACTGTGTCCGTCTCGAAATCATATTCCGGATGCCACTGCACGCCCGCGGCAAAGCCAGGCGAGGTGACGGCGCGGATCGCTTCGATCGTGCCGTCCGGCGCCGTGGCCTCGGCGACCAGGCCCGGGGCGAGGCGGTCGATGCCCTGGTTGTGGAGCGAGTTGACCGGGAT
>CAIQQQ010000319.1 GCA_903873995.1 uncultured Rhodospirillales bacterium | reverse complement strand
GACCCTGCCCTGCCACAGAACATGGGTGCAGCCAAGTCTGCGCGCCTCGGCTGCGGGGTCGGCGACGTCTCCCAGGGCTGCGACGGTGGCGAAACCCTGCTGGCGCAGCGCGGTGCCGTCCTCGCCAGGGGCGATGAAGGCGCGGGGGCGGGCGTTGCGGGCGGGGGCGGCGCGCAGCACGGCGTCCGGATAGAGGGTGAGGCCGGTGGCGGGCTCGCCGTCGCCGCAGAGGTAGCGGCCGCCGCGGCCGAGTTCCTCGTGCCGGCCGGGGGCGTAGACCGTCATGCACACACCGGTGTGGTAGCGCAGGCCGCGGAACTCGATGGGATCGACGGTGAGCTTGAGGCCGGGGGCGCGGGCCTGGATGGCTGAAACCGTGTCAGCAAGGCGGGTGGCGAGCGCGCGGGTGGCGGCGGGCAGGTCGGCTGCGTCCAATGCTTGCAGCGCGCGGGCGGCGGGGCCGGCGGCGAGGAGGAGGCCGGTGAGGATGGGGGCGAGGGTGCCGCCATGGGCAGTGACGGCGGCGGCATCCTTCCTGTCCAGCGCGCGGGCGAGGCGGGCGCGGTCGGCCGGGGGGATGCCCGCATCGTCCAGCAGGGAGGGCACCAGGGTTGGCATGGTGAGATCAATGCTGACGCGGGTGAGGCCGACGGCTGCCAGGGCCTCGGCACCGACGGCGATGATCTCGGCGTCCGCCATCGCGCAATCGGGGCCGATCAGCTCGGCGCCGGCCTGCGCAACCTGGCGGTCCGGATCGAGGCCGGTGGCACGCACACGCAGGCACTGGCCGGCGTAGCTGAGGCGCAGCGGGCGTGGGGCGCCTTGGAGGCGGGTTGAGGCGATGCGGGCGACCTGGGGGGTGATGTCCGCGCGGATCGCCATCATGCGGTGCGTGTCGGGGTCCATCAGGCGGAACACCTGGTCGGCCATGGCGCCGCCGGAGCCGGACAGCAGGCCGTCCTCGAATTCCAGCATCGGGGGTTTGACGCGCTGATAGCCGTGGACCGCGAAGACCGCCATGACGGCCTCCACGGCGGAGGCCTCGGTCTCGGCCTCCGGCGGCAGCAGATCACGCAGGCCGGCCGGGAGTAGGGCCGGGTTGGGGGGGAGGTCGTCTGTCATGGCTCGTTCGTTGTGCTGGCGCGGAGGTCATAGCAGCCGGGCGGTGTGGTGCAACACCACCGGGTGGTTGCGGGCGGCCAGCACCGGGGCGTTGACCGCGCGGCCGAGTGTGGCGATGCCGGCACCCTGGAGAGTTCGGCTTTGCAGATACTGCCGCATCGAGGCAACCTTTATCATGTCGATCCGGACGCGGCGGCTTTTCGGGAGCATCAGCCTGGCGCCGGGCGGCATCGAGCGATTGCACAATGTGCGCAGGGCATCGGGCCTTGTGCGGCTTGGTTTCGGTGGAGATCGGGATGGCGAAAGACGACAAGGGCGGCGCGTCGGACAAGGACAAGAAGGCGGCGATCAAGAGCGCGCAGGATATTCAGGGCAATATCAGTGATTTGCGCGACCTGCACAGCAAACTTGGCAAGCATCTGGACGATTACGACAAGAACATGGCGGGTCTTCTGGGCGCTCTCCAAAAAGACAACGAGGCGGAGCAGCAGAAGCGCTTTGATATACAGACGCAACTTCAGACCAAGATATTTGGCGTCGCGGAAGATATAACCCGCAACAAAGAGATCGCTTCGGATAGGGCCCGCAAGGCGCTCGAGTCTTATATAAAGAAATGACTCCGCAACATCGTTGAGATCGTCGGCACTATGGCGGCACCGTACCGTCTCCATGTCGATTCAGTTTCGGCGTCATGCTGCGATGACTGGGTGAGGAATGGCGCGCCAAGTCGGGGGCGGAGGTTGAGCGGTTGTTACGGGATGATGGCTGCGATCGTCCGGAGATAGGCGATGAGGGCAGTCATGTCCTGGGGGGCGATGGTCTTGTGCCAGGCGAAGACCATGGGGCCGATGAGTTTGCGGCCATCAAACGAGATGCGTTCGCGGATGGCGCGGATGATCTGCTCGTCGGTCCAGGTATCGATTCCGGTCGCTCGGTCTGGGGTGAGGTTGGGGGTGAGGTTGGGGGTGTGGCAGTTGCTGCAGGCGGCGGGGCCTGCGACGAAGTAGCGGCCGCGTTCGAGCGGGGTTTCGGCGTGGATTGGGGTGGTGGAGAGGATAGCGGCGAGGGTTCGGATGGTGAGCCGTCTGTGTTGCTTCGGTAAGCACCTTGCGTTTCAATTTATTTTCGTAATATTTGAAGTATCTGGCGTATTGACGAGGTTTTATTTGATATTCATTGGATTTTACGGTATCTTTGGTGGGCGTAGATGTTCTGACGACGTGAATGCGTTTGCCGTTTCGACCGGAGCGCAACATTCTACAGCCCGCGAGAACATTGACTGGATGAGTCGCCAGCCAGGGATTAGCGGACCAATTCCGGCGTTGACGGTCCGGACTTGGTGTTGGGTCCGGCGACGTGCCGGGCGGACTACGTGGAATCCCTGAGTGGTATCACGCCGAGCTATATGTTCTTGTTTTGTTCATGTTGATCACGTCCCCTCTCACCCTCACCGAACGCCTCGCGCTGACCCTCGACGGGTTATGCAAGGCCGTGGCGGCGCGGATTGCCGGAGGGGCGATGTCCGAGTTGATGATCCTGATGATCTGGAACCGGGTGCGGCGGATCGAACATCGGCTGTTGCGGTTGCTGGCACGGTATCGGGCCGGACGGCTCTGGACCCGGGTGGCGGCGCCGTCGGGAGGTCGGGCCGGGACGCGGCGTGGGGAGAAGGTGCCGGTGCTGCCGCGGGACTTTGCGTGGCTGCTGCCCTTGGTGCCCTTTTCCGCGGCGGGGTTTGCTTCGCAGTTCCGGGTTGTGCTGGAGGAGCCGGAGATGGTCGGGCTGCTTGCGGCCTCGCCGCAGGCGCGGCGGGTGCTGGCGCCGCTGTGCCGGATGCTCGGGATCGAGGCAGCGTTGTTGACGCCGCGGGTTGCGGGCGATGCCGGGGCGGATGTTGAAGCTGCGGGTTTGGCGGGTGAGCCGGCGGCGGACGGGGCGGCGGCGATGGTCCCCAACCGGGACCCGACCGTTGCGATCGGGGCCGAACTGCGGCGCGCTCGCGATATCAGCCCGGCGTGCCGAGGGTCTCCGCCGGGCGGGGACCGGACCGAGACATAAGCCCCCTGCCCGGTTCTGCGCCGGTGCGGGGCGCTGATGCTGGCGGGGCGACACAATGCGAGCTGGGGACTTTGGCTTTGTGCTTACGAAAGGTCCGGCACCGCCCAGGGTCGCGCTGCGCGGTCTTGCTCCACAAATCCCTCGATGAGCCGAGCCTCGCGCAAGGTGAGGTCGATGTCGTCCAGGCCCTCCAGGAGCTGGGTTTTCCAAACGCGGTCGATCGTGAAATTCACCACCAGGTTGCCGATGGTGATGGTCTGGGCAGCGAGGTCGATCGTTGTGGGGCGGGCGCCGGGGAGGGCTGCGGCTTCCAGCAGGCGTTCGCTGTCCGGCTCGGTCACCACCGCCGGGAGCAGGCCGTTCTTGATGCTGTTGGCGGCAAAGATGTCGCCGAAGCTGGGGGCGATGACGGCGCGGATGCCGTGGTCGGCCAGGGCGTAGACCGCGGCTTCACGCGAGGAGCCGCAGCCGAAATTGCGCCTTGTGATGAGGATGGCGCTGCCTTCGGCTTCCGGGGGGTTCAGCGGGAAGTCTCGCCTCGTGCCGTCCGGGTTGTGGCGCAAATCGTGGAGGAGGAAGGCGCCGTAGCCGGCCGATCTGGGCTGGGACATGAAGCGGGCGGGGATGAGCTGGTCCGTGTCGATGTTGGCGATCGGCAGCGCGGTGGCTTTGGAGGTGAGCGTGGTGAAGGGGATCATTGCGGTTACGAGTGCCGGAGGAGACGGGCGTCGGTGAGGTGGCCGGTGATGGCGGCGGCGGCCGCCATGGCAGGCGACATCAGGTGGGTGCGGCTGCCGCGGCCCTGGCGGCCCTTGAAGTTGCGGTTGGTGGTGCTGGCGCAGCGCTCGCCTGACGGCACCGTGTCTCCGTTCATGCCGACGCACATGGAGCAGCCGGGGTCGGCCCATTCCAGGCCGGCGGCCTGGAAGATGTGGTGCAGGCCCTCGGCCTCGGCCTGGTGTTTGACGGCGGCGGAGCCGGGGGAGACGAGGCCGGGGATGCGGGCGGTTCGGTTGGCGAGGATGACGGACGCGGCACGGAGATCCTCGATGCGGCTGTTGGTGCAGGAGCCGATGAAGATGCGGTCGATTGGGATGTCGGTGAGTTTCTGGCCGGCGTAGAGGTCCATGTAGGCGATGGCGTCGCGCGCGGCCTGGGCCTTGTTGGGGTCTGGCATCGTGTCCGGGTTGGGGATGTGGCCGGTGATGGGGAGGGCCTGTTCGGGAGAGGTGCCCCAGGTGACGGTGGGGGCGATGTCGGGGGCGTTGATGGTGTGTTCGCGGTCAAATTCGGCATCTGGGTCCGTGGTGAGATGGCGCCAGTCGGTGATGGCGCGGTCGAACAAGGCGGCTTTGGGGGCGAAGCGGCGGTTCTTCAGGAAGGCGAAGGTGGTTTCGTCGGGTGCGATGAGGCCGAGGCGGGCGCCGGCTTCGATGGAGAGGTTGCAGAGCGTCATGCGGGCTTCCATCGAGAGGGCGCGGATGGTGGAGCCGGCGTATTCGATGGCGTGGCCCTGGGCGCCGTCCGCCCCGATGCGGGCGATGATGTGAAGGGCGATGTCCTTGGCGCCGATCCCTGGCGGGAGGGTGCCGTTGACCGTGATGCGCATCTGGTCGGGGCGTTTTTGCCAGAGGGTTTGGGTCATGAGGACATGGGCGACCTCGGAGGCGCCGATCCCGAAGGCGTAGGCGCCGAACGCGCCGTGGGTGGAGGTGTGGCTGTCGCCGCAGACGAGGGAGAGGCCTGGCAGGGTGAGGCCCTGTTCGGGGAGGGCAACGTGGACGATGCCCTGGCGCGGGTCGGCCGCGCCCGCGGAAAGGAAGCCGAATTCCGCGGCGTTGCGGGCGAGCTGGGCGATCATGGTGTGGGCGGCGGGGGCTGCCTCGGTGCTGGCCTTGCGGGTTGGGACGTAGTGGTCGGCGATGCCGAAGGTGAGGTCTGGGCGGGCGATCCTGGCGTTGCGCTCGCGGAGCTGGTTGAAGGCGTGGAAGGAGCCTTCGTGGAGAAGGTGGCGGTCGATGAAGAGAAGGGTCTGGCCGTCCGCCCGGGTGGTGATGGCGTGGGCGTTCCAGAGCTTGTCGATGAGGGTGAGTGGGCGGGTGAGTGAGCGGGTGATTGGGGTGCGGTCCGGCACGGTGGTTGGGGTTCCCTCAGTGGTGCGGCGGCCGTGTCGGGCTTGCGGGTGGGGCGCGTTCCGGTCGCGGCAGTTATATGGCGCGCGGCGTGGGGTGCAAGGCGGGCGGAGACGGCGCGATTGGCGTTACGGTTTGGTGATGATAGCGCAATCGGATTGAGGATGGTCGCATCCCTGTGCGATTGTTTAACGCGCGCTGAGTTTGAATTTTGGGACCGGCCGGCATTGCTCCGAAGGCTTTTCGATCGCCGGATCGCTGAGGCCAGGAACTCGCGCTGATCATCGCGGTGATATCTGGCGAGACGCTTGCCGGCCGAGTTGCTCCATCTGACGAGGCTTTCAAGGGTGCCAACGGGTGCGCTGTTTCCGCTGTGATTGGCGGCGGGACGATGAATGTGCTGTCCGGCGGCACGATGTCGGGCGGCACGGTGTTTGGCGGCGTTATGGTCAGCGGCGGGACGGAGATCGTCGCCTCGGGCGTGTTGGCGGATGTTTGAGGCGAGGGCCAGGCCTCCGGTCTGGTGTCCGACGACAGATCCGATGCCGAAAGCGCCGCCGGAGGCTCGACCGATGGGACGCTCGTTGCCGTCGGCGGGATATTTTAAGTTCTGTGTGGTGGTTTCGCCAGCCGGACCACTGTCGCGCCTGGCGGATGTGTCTCGGTCGACGGCGAGGCGGTCGAGACGGTGCTGTCGCAAGGCGGGCGGGTGATCATCTTTTTCCGGCGGCCATGCCAGCGGTGTGATCTTATCATCCGGCGGGCGGTTCAAGATCCACTCCGGCGGCGCTGTCGACGGAACGACCGCCGTGCCTGGCCGGATCGAGCATTTTCTCAAATCCATCAGGGCATGATGACGTGTGATAGGCGACGCCATCCTGCTCTAGGCGGTGTGGACGGATAGGAGAAAGTTGAAGGTTTTTGATTCCCGAATCG
>CAIQQQ010000318.1 GCA_903873995.1 uncultured Rhodospirillales bacterium | reverse complement strand
TGTCGTGATCGACGAATATTGCCGCACTGGCGAGCCCGGCATCTACGCCATCGGCGATCTCTGCGGCGCCCCCTGGCTCGCCCACAAAGCCAGCCACGAGGCTGTGGTCTGCGTGGAAGCCATTGCCGGCCTGCATCCCCACCCGATTGACTGGACCAACATTCCCGGTTGCACCTATTGCCGCCCCCAGGTCGCCTCCGTCGGCCTCACCGAGGCCCGCGCCATCGCCGAAGGCCACGAGGTCAAGGTCGGCCGCTTCCCGTTCATCGGCAACGGCAAGGCCATCGCGATGGGCGAGCCCGAAGGCATGGTGAAGACGGTGTTCGACGCAAAGACCGGCGAACTGCTCGGCGCCCACATGATCGGCGCGGAGGTGACGGAGATGATCCAGGGCTACACCATCGCCCGCACCCTCGAAGCCACCGAGGAAAGCCTGATGCACACGATCTTTCCGCATCCCACCATCAGCGAAACCATGCATGAGGCGGTGCTTGACGCCTATGGGCGGGCCGTCCACTTCTGAACGCATCATGCGCATCGACATCAACCACGCGAGACACCCCGAGAAGGCCCACCGGCAGGACAACCCAATCCAGCGCAAGCCGGACTGGATCCGCGTGAAGGCGCCCAACCACCCGATCTACCACGAAACCCGCGAACTTATGCGCGCCAACGGCCTCGTCACTGTGTGTGAAGAGGCGGCATGCCCGAACATCGGCGAATGCTGGTCCCAACGCCATGCCACCATGATGATCATGGGCGACACCTGCACTCGCGCCTGCAGCTTCTGCAACGTCCGCACCGGTATGCCCGAGGCGCTGGAGACGACCGAGCCCGCCCGCGTGGCGGACGCCGTGGCCAAGCTCGGCCTGCGCCACGTCGTCATCACCTCCGTCGACCGGGACGATCTCGCGGACGGCGGGGCTGCTCATTTCGCCGCCGTGATCCGTGCGACGCGCGAAGCAGCCCCCGACACCACCATCGAGGTGCTGACGCCGGATTTTCTGCGCAAGCCAGGTGCGATGGAGATCGTCACCGATGCGCGGCCGGATGTGTTCAATCACAACCTCGAAACCGTGCCGCGGCTTTACCCCACGATCCGCCCCGGCGCCCGCTACTTCCAGTCCCTGCGCCTGCTGTCGGAGGTGAAGGCGCGCGACCCGTCCATCTTCACCAAATCCGGCCTCATGCTGGGCCTTGGTGAGACGCGCACCGAGATCATGCAGGTGATGGACGACCTGCGGGTGGCGGACGTCGATTTCCTCACACTTGGCCAATATCTCCAGCCCACGGTGAAGCACGCGGCGGTGGCCGAATTCGTGACGCCGGACGCGTTCGCGGATTACGCGAGCCTCGCCCGCGCCAAAGGTTTCCTGCTGGTCTCCGCCACGCCCTTGACCCGCAGTTCCTATCACGCCGACCAGGACTTCGCGGCCCTGCGCACGGCCCGTGCCGCCAAACTCTCAGCCGAGGCGCAAGCCTAGACCATGCCGAAGCACGCCGAGAACAAGCTCATCCCGCATTCGCCGGCCCAGATCTTCGATCTGGTCGCCGATGTCGGCAAATATCCGCAATTCCTGCCCTGGTGCGTCGGCGCCCGCGTGCGCAGCCGGACGGAAACGGAACAGGTCGCCGATCTCACCATCGGCTTCGGCCCATTCCGCGAAAGCTTCACCAGCCGTGTCACCATGGATCCACCCGCCGAAGGCAAAGCCGGGCTGATTCAAGTGCGCTATGAGAATGGCCCATTCCGCTACCTCAACAACCAATGGAAATTCATTCCCCATCCGCAGGGATGCCAGGTCGAATTCTGGGTGGATTTCGAGTTCCGCTCTCGTGTTCTGCAGGCCGCCATCGGCGTTGTGTTCAACGAGGCCGTCAGACGCATGGTCAATGCCTTCCTGAAACGCGCGCGCGATGTATATGGTCCTCCTGTCGCCACGTTGTCGGTGGTCCCCGCGCCCTTGGGACACTGACAAGAGCCGGAGGCATGGCCGATCACCCTGGATGTGCGCATCCGGTCTCAAGGATGGGGCGTAATGCAGTCAGAAGCTGATCTGGGCGATCTGCTCGAAAAGGTGGCCGGCAAAGACCAGGCCGCGTTGCGAGCGATCTATGTGAGGCAGTCCACGCGTTTGTTCGGAATTGCCATGGCCATCCTGCGTGACAGAGTAGCCGCCGCCGATGTGCTGCAGGACAGCTTCCTGCGGGTCTGGCAGCGCGCCGGCCAGTTCGACCGCACCCGGGGCGAGCCGCAGGTGTGGCTTGGCTCCATCGTCCGCCACGCAGCCCTTGACGCCGTGCGGGCCCGCGGCCGTGAGATCCCCACCGACGATCCCGGCCTGGGTGACAGCCTCGTGGAACCCGACGCGATCGACAGCATTTCGGCGGCCGATGAAGGCAAGCGCCTGCACGCCTGCCTGGAACGGTTGCCGGAAGCCAACCGCCAGGGCATCGTGCTCGCCTTCGTCCACGGCCTGTCGCACCCGGAGATTGCAACGAAGCTTGATCTGCCATTGGGCACCGTGAAATCCTGGATCCGTCGCGGCCTCTTGTCCCTGCGGGAGTGCCTGTCATGAGGACGATTCCCACCGATCCCGACGAACTCGCCGCCATCGCCGGCGAATATGTGCTCGGCACGCTGGACGCCCGCGCCGCCCGTATGATCGAGGACGCGCTGCCGACGCACGCCGATCTCCTGGCACTGGTTGGCGAATGGGAGCACAGGCTTGCCCCACTCTCGAACCTGGCGTTGCCCGAAGCCCCGCCACCGGAGCTGTGGGACCGCATCGCTGGTCAGATCGAACCTCCGGCCCGCATCGCGACGCGCCCGCGCTTCCTGCGCCTGTGGCAGGGCTGGGCGATCGGCGCCTCGCTCGCCGCCGCCGCCCTTGCCGCCATCGCCATCCTGCCGTCCCAGCAGGACCAGCGGGTTATGACCGTGCTGGTCTCCGATCGCACCCAGACTGCCTGGACGGCGGAGGTGGATCGCCAGGGTGGCCTCAAGCTCGCCTCCGTCAACGCCCCCGGCGGCACAGAGATCAACACGTCGCCGGAAGGCAAGGTGCTCCAGCTCTGGGCCCTGCCACCCGGCGCCACCGCCCCCACCAGCCTGGGCCTGCTGCCGCGCGGCGCCGGCGACATCAAGATTGCTGCCCCCGCCGTGAAACCTGTACCCGGCATGTTGATCGAAATCAGTCTCGAGCCGCCAGGCGGCTCACCGTTCGGCAACAAACCCTCGGGCCCAGTCCTGTTCATCGGCAGGCTGAGCGCCGCGGGCCCGGCGACATAGCGCATCAGGGGATGATCACGGCCTCTACCGGTCGGCGCGCCGAGAACGGCAGATCCTTGCCGTAACCGAACCGCATCAGGAGGTCGGGCCGGCGACCGGGCAGGCCGGCCAGCGCTGCGAGCTCGGGTCGCAGGCTGGCCACCTCCACGGGCTGGTTCATGAAGGCGTGGCTAAGCCCCAAGGCCGTCGCCTGCAGGGCAAAACGCTGACACGCGATGCCCGCCTGCACCCAATGGGCCGGATCGCTGTCACGGCCGACGAACACGGCGAGCGCAGCCGTGGCGCGCATCTGCATCGCGTAGGCCTTGTTCTCCGACTCTGTGCTCACCAACCGCTCAAACACCGTCGGTCCCAGCCATTCGGGCAGGGCCGGCTGCCCGCTTGCCGCGCTGAACAAACCATCGCCCATCCGCGCCGCATGCCGTGGGCTGAACCGGAGCCACGAGACCAGCTCGCGCCGGAACGCCGCATCCGCCATCTGTGCCGTGTTTCCCGCCAGCACCAGATCCCGAACCTGATCGATCTTCTCTCGCACCGTGATCAGAACGAGATCCACGCCGGGCACCACCGCTGCAGCCGCCAACACCGCCAGATCGGCCGGGCTTACGGCGCGGCCGCCATACTCCGCCCGCGTCGATTGACGCCGGGGGATCGCATCGAACAGCATCGAGGCCGCAGCCGCGCCCGCGCCTGACACAAAACGAACGAAGCCGCCGTCGTCCGAATCGAAGCCGATCTCACCCGGACGGCCCTGCGCCGCGGACGCCAGCGCCAGATTGGCGGCAGCGCAGCCAAGCCCCACAAACAGATGATGATCGTCAGGATCCACAGCCGGCGTGCGACGCGCGAGGTCCGGCAGGATGTCGATCTGGTCGGAATGGACGCGAAACCGCCAGGGCTGGGTGTTGTGACCGCTCGCGGCCAGGGTCGCGAACCGCACCAGATCGTCCGTACCCGGCCGCATCGGCACACGCGATCGACCGACGGCTGCGTTGTAGCGCGCCATCGATCCCATGTCGTGGCGTGCGAGCAAAAGCGCACCACCGGCCACCCCCACTGCGCCGGCGCCGATCAGAACATTGCGACGTGTCGACACGTGAGACCACCGCACGTTGTGGATGACAGAACGACCTGTTCACCACAGGTGCCCCCGCTCGCCGATCGCCGGACTCTGCTCAGCCGCAATCCCGGACCGACTTGGGTAGTTTCAGACCCTACCGGGCCCAGCCGCGCCCCGCCTAAAGCGAGATCGCGCCAGGTGGCGGCTGTTGCGCCGCAGGACCGACCGCCGGGCCTTTAAGGTTGCCGCAGAGGGAACGCCGATGAAAACCCGCATTCTCACCGCCATCGGCGAGACGGCCTGCGGCCCACGCGCAGCGATCCTTGCGGCGCTCGCCGCCAATGACCGCCTGAAATACGGCTTCTCCCTGCTGCAGATGGCGCTGGGCCACGCCTACCATCCTGACCAGCCGGCCAGTTCCCTGAAAGACGAGCGTCTCGCCGCCGGCATCGACGGCGCGGCGCTGGATGATGCCGCTGCATCGTCCACCCGCGACGGCCCGAATTTGCGCCTGCCTGGCGCACCCCAGCTGATGGCGGCTATCGCTGCCGATCTCACCGCCATGGCAGCCCCGCTGGAAGCCGAGACCGCGCCCCGACTCGCAGCTATTCTCGCAGCCCTGCCGGACGGTGCGGGCGATCTGCTCGATCCCGCGGTGATCGGCGCCATGACCCAGGGCGGCCATGACGGGCCGGACAGCGCGCATCGCCTGGTGATGGACCTGCACAAGAAGGTCAACGCGCTGCTGGCGAAGCTTGCGGAGGAGACGATCGACGGTGCGGTATGCAGCGGCCTCGGGGACGCCGATCGCCCGCTCGTCCGCGCCTTCATGGCCGGTCTGAACCGCACCGCACCGTTGAAGTTCGACCACCCGGGCCTGGACACGACCGCCTCGCGCACCGGCAACCGTCTCACGATCCAGAACGACATCGGCACCACCGACGCCCATGTCATCGTCATCCACGTCGCAGACGGCATCAGCTCCGTCACCTACACCGACATCCACGCCGAGCGCCTCGCCTTCTTCCAGTTGATCACGGCGCCCTGCGGCTTCATCTGGACGACCGCGAGGCCCGCCGATCTTGCCGGCGGCGAGACGTTCCTGCTGGCCACCGCCCTGACCCCGCAGGCCGACGCCGATGGCTGCGCCCGATATCTGGAATGTCTCGGCGCCCGGCTCGTGTACCTGATCGACTGGAACCAGGCCCGCCACGCCTTGCGCGGCTATCTCAGGCGCGAGGACCGGGTTGTGCTGCTCACCTGGGCAGCGGCGCACGAGGTCGGCCATCGCGGCTTCCTGCAGATGGGCGGTGCCGCGATGCTCAACGAGGCG
>CAIQQQ010000317.1 GCA_903873995.1 uncultured Rhodospirillales bacterium | reverse complement strand
CGCCTACGCCCAGGACAACGAGATCGCCTGGCTCGACTGGGTCGCCGCCGATTCCACACTGCTCGCCTGGACGCGCCGGCTAATCGACCTGCGCGCGGCCAACCCCGTCCTGCGGGAGGACCGCTTCCTCAACGGCGCGCCGGACCAGGACGTGATCTGGCGCGGCGCCCATGGCGCGGCGCCGGACTGGGACGCGCCGGACAGCGGCCCGCTGGTGATGGCGCTCCGCTCAGCCGCCGGCGCCGCCTGCCTCGTGCTGCATCGCGGCCAGGAGCCGGCATCGATCCTCCTGCCGGACCCGCCGGACGGCACAGCCTGGCACATCCTCGCCGACAGCACGGCCCCCCTGGCACCGCCCGCCCTCGCCGGTCCCGAAATCATCCTGGGCCGCGGCGTGATGCTGCTGGCCGGCGTTGCGTCCATACGCGCACCGCGCGAAGCCGACGCCGAACTGCTGCACGCCCTAGCCGATCGGGCCGGCATCGCCGCCTCCTGGTGGGAGGTGGACGGCACGCATCACATCGTCTCCCCCGAAACCCTGCGCGCCCTGCTGGCCGCGATGCACCTGCCGGCCGGCACCCGCGACGCCGCCCGGTCATCGCTGGCACAGCTCACCGCCACGCGTGCCGTACCCCACGCGCTGGTGCGCCGCACGGGCGAGACGCTGGACCTGCCGGTTTCGATCCCCAAAGGCCACACGCCCCGCGCGCTCTGGCTCCACATCATAACCGAGCAAGGCGAAACGCTGCGCCACCGCGCCCCGCTCACAGACGGCACGTGCACCCTGCCGCCTTTGCCGATCGGCCGGCATCGCGTCTGGCGGGACGACGCGCCCGACATCGTCTGCGGCGTCACCGTGGCGCCCGCCGCCTGCCTCCACCCCGACCTCCCCCACCCCGGCTTCGGCGTCGCGGCCCAGCTCTATTCGATCCGCCGCCACGGCGATCAGGGCATCGGCGACTTCACCACCTTGCGGGAGCTGATGCGCGAGACCGCCCAGGCCTCCGGCGTGGCCCTCGCCATCAACCCGCTGCACGCCCTCTTCCCCGACCGGCGGGAGCGCGCCAGCCCCCTATTACCCATCCGACCGCCGCTTCATCGATCCGCTCTATCTGGACCTGCCGGTGTTCGCCCCCGTTCCGATCGGCCCGATGGTCGATTACCCCGCCGTCTGGGCACTCAAATCCGAGACCCTGCAGCGCTTCCGGCCGGACGTCCCCGACCTTTCCAAATTCACGACCGAAGGCGGCCAGGCACTGCAACATTTCGCCCTCTTCCAGGCGATCGCAGAACGCCATCCCCGCCTGTCCTGGCAGGACTGGCCGTCAGGCCTCCATCGCCCGGACAGTGCCGAGGCTCAGGCCTTCGCCCGTGCCCACGCCGATCGCATCGACGTCCACATTCGTGTGCAGGCGCTGTGCGACCGCCAGCTCGCAGACGCCGTGTCGCAAAGCGACCTACGCCTGGGCCTCATCCGAGACCTCGCCATAGGCTGCGCGCCGGACGGCGCGGAGGCGTGGTCGCTCGGCCCCCAACTCGCACAAGGCCCGTCGGTCGGAGCGCCACCCGACCCCTTCTCAACGGAAGGCCAGGTCTGGGGCCTGCCGCCCCCCGTCCCGCATCTCATGGCCGAAGGCGGCTATGCGAGCTTCGCCACCCTGCTCGCCACCAATCTGCGCCATGCCGCAGGCCTCCGGATCGATCACGCCATGGGCCTCGCCCGGCTGTTCTGGGTGCCACAAGGCGCGCGCGGGCGAGACGGCGCCTATGTCCGCTATCCGTTCGCCGATGTCCTGGGCGAGATCGCACTCGCCAGCCACCGCGCGAACGCGATCATCATCGGCGAAGACCTCGGCACCGTGCCTGACGGCTTCCGCGAGACGCTGGCGGCCCAGAACATCCTCGCCACCCGCCTCCTGCTGCTGGAGCGAGACGGCGCCGCCTTCCGCCCGCCCGCAACCTACCCGGCCCTCGCCGTCGCGGGCGTCTCCACCCACGACCTGCCGACATTCAAAGGCTGGGAAACCGGCGCTGACATCAAAGAACAGGCCGACTTGGGCCTCCTGGCCGATCCCGCCCTCGCCCAGGACCAGCGGACAGCCGACATCATTCGTCTGCGCATGTCACTCCCCACCGACACCGGCGATCTCCTGGCCGATGCCCATGCCATGGTCGCGGCAGCACCGAGCCTGCTCATGCTCGTCCAGGCAGACGACCTCGCCGGCGAGGCCATCGCCGTGAACCTCCCCGGCACCGACCGGGAGCGCCCGAACTGGCGCCGCCGGCTTGCCCCCGACAGCAAGGCCCTGTTCGATGGTCAGGCCGGACAGGCGATCCTTACAGCACTCCGATCGCGCATGACTTAGAGCATCATCCGACCAGACGGGATCACCCGTCGGAGAAAGATGCTCGCCAAAACAAAGAGCTAGAGCTGAAGCCGAACGCCTATCAGTTCGGCT
>CAIQQQ010000316.1 GCA_903873995.1 uncultured Rhodospirillales bacterium | reverse complement strand
CCTCAACGGCTTCAGCCCGGCCGGCGCCGCCGAGATCGGCGCGTCCACGGGGGCGGATGGCTCATCGGTCACCGTCAGCGGCGCCGGCGCGCAATGGCACATCACAGGCGACCTATATGTCGCCGAAGGCAGCTCGGCTGCCCTCTCCGTCAATGCCGGCGGCGTCGTCACCGCAACCGACGTCGATCTCGCGGCCGTCGCCGGCACGACCGCAACCGTCACCGCCACCGGCACCGGCAGCGCCATCACCATCACCGGCGGCCTCACGGTGGGCGATACCGGCAACGCCGACCTCATCATCACCAACGGCGCCACCGTCAGCGCGTCCACGGCCGTGGTGGGCTTCAGCGCCGGCAGCACCGGCAATATCGACATCGAAGGCGCCGGCAGCCGCCTCGCCATCGGCTCCGTTGCGTCTATCGGCGGCACCGGTGCCGGCACCGGCGTCGTCACGATCGGCCAGGGCGCCACCCTCACCGTCACCACCTCGCTCTCGGTCGGCAAAGGTTCCGTGTTGAACGTGTTCGGCGTGATGGACCCAGACATGCTGCCGGTCTCCGGCGTGCTCAACATCGGCAATGGCGGCCTGGTCAGCGCCAACACCATCGAACTCTCAGCCACCGGCCAGATCGTCGCCACCGGCGGGTCCGCCACCATCGATGCGGATATGATCCAAAGCACCGATGCCACCGGCGGCACCATCGTGGTCGGCTCCGGAGCCCAGCTCACGCTGATGGGCCTCACCACCACAGGCCCGGTGTTCACCGGCACCGCCGCCCCCAGCATCTCGTTTGCCGACAAGACCGGCACCCTGACCGTCACCGATGTCGCGGCCCTCGCCAATGTGCAGATCAACGGCTTCGTGGCCGGTGACCAGATCGTCGTCGGCGCCTTCGGATCGGAGAGCTTCAGCAACGGCGTGCTGACACTGTTCAGCGATGCCAACAAGATGTCCGCCATCGGCAGCCTCGCCTTCGCCGGCACCACCGCGTCTGCCGACGTGCTGGCGGGCGTGATCCCCTGCTACGCCGCCGGAACAAGCATCCTCACCACGCGCGGAGAGATCGCGGTGGAGGCCCTTTCCGTGGGCGATGAGGTGGTGCTGGCCGATGGCGGCACGCGCCCGATCGTCTGGCTCGGGCATCGCGATGTCGCGTGCGCGCGCCACCCAACGCCGTGCGATGTCTGGCCCATCCGCATCGCCGCCCACGCCTTCGGCGCCAACCTACCGGCGCGCGCGCTGTTCGTCTCGCCGGAGCACGCGATCTTCGCGGCCGGCGTGCTGATCCCGGCGCGCGAGCTGGTGAACGGGGACAGCGTGGCACAGGTGCCGGTCGATCGCGTCACCTACTGGCATGTCGAGCTGGACAGCCACGACGTGATCCTCGCCGAAGGCCTGCCGGCCGAGAGCTACCTTGAAAACGGCAACCGCTCCGATTTCGACGGCGCGGACGTGCTGACGCTGCACCCGATGTTCCGAGGTTCGGAGGGCCATGACGAGCCATGTGCACGCGTGGTCCGCCAGGGCCAGATCGTGGAGCAAGTGCGCACCATCTTGGCCCGCCCGCTCGCCGCCTGATCGCCTCTCCCCAGGCTCGCGTGGCGATGCTACGCGAAGGGCGAGAGTGAGGGTGAATGGATCTGATCGTCGAAGACACGCGCCTGGCCGGTCAGCCGGGGCCGATTGATATCTGCATCGCGGACGGGCGCATCGCCGCCATCGGGCCCGGGCTCGCAGCGTCGATGCCCCAAGGCACGCCACGCAGATCCGCCTGCGGCTGTCTCGTGGTCCCCGGCCTCGTCGAGACGCATGTGCATCTGGACAAGACCTGCATCCTCGATCGCTGCCAGGCCTCCGAGGGCTCGGTCACCGAAGCCGTGCGCCTCACCTCGGCCGCCAAGCGCAACTTCACGGCGGACGACGTCTACACCCGCGGCAGCCGCCTGCTGGACCGCGCCATCGCCTGGGGCACCACCCGCATGCGCACCCATGTCGAGGTCGATCCCGGCATCGGCCTGCGCGGCTTTGAGGGCGTGCAGCGCCTGGCGCGCGATTATGCCTGGGCCATCGACATCGAGATCTGCGTCTTCCCGCAGGAGGGCCTCACCAACAATCCCGGGACCGAGGAGCTGCTGATCGAAGGCCTGCGCCGCGGCGCCCGCGCGATCGGCGCCACGCCCTACACCGACACGAACCCGCGCGCCCAGATCGACCGCATCTTCGAGATCGCCCGGGAGTTCGACGTCGATATCGACATGCATCTGGACATGGGCGACACGCCAGACGGCATGAACGTGGAATACGTGTGCCGCAAGACCGAGGAATTTGGCTGGGGCGGCCGCGTGGCGGTCGGTCACGTCACCCAGATGTCGCTGCTCGACCCGGTGCGCTTCGCCGAGGTGGCCGCGACCCTGGCGCGGGCCGGGGTGGCGGTGACGGTGCTGCCGGCCACCGATCTCTATCTGATGGGCCGCGCCGCCACCCACGAAATCCCGCGCGGGGTGGTGAAGCTGGAACGGCTGCGCGAGGCGGGCGTGCTGTGCTCCGTCGCCACCAACAACGTGCTGAACCCGTTCACGCCGTATGGTGACGCCAATCTGCTGCGCATGGCCAATCTCTACGCCAACATCTGCCACGTCGCCCGCCAGGCCGAGCTCGCCGGCTGCCTCGACATGATCACCACCGACGCCGCCCATCTGATGCGGCTGCCCGATTACGGCGTGAAAATCGGCGCACCAGCGGATCTGGTGCTGTTTGACGCGCCAGATGCCCAAAGTGCTGTGGCCGAGTTGGCGCAGCCGCTGTGGGGCCTGAAATCCGGCCGCGAAACGTTCACACGCGCGCGGCCGGTTCTGAACAGACCGGTTTAGCCCAAGCTGGGCATCGTCGCCTGGAAGCAGGGCAGCGCCTGAATCGCGGTCCACCAGGCATCGAAGCCCGGCACCGAAAACAGCTCGGCCGCATCCGGGGTGAGCGACACATAGAACACGATCGGCGCCAGATAGAGATCAGCAAGGCTCAGGCCGCCCGCGATGAAGGCCGAGTCTCCCTTGGTCGCCATCGCGAGTTCGAGCACCTTGCGGCCGGCCACGAGGCCCGCCGCGTGGGCCGCCTCGTTCTTGCCGCCCACGAAGTCCGGAAACAGGTGATACGCGGCCACACCACCGATCAGCGCGCCATAGCCGTAGGAATCGACGATCCCCACGATCATGTCCATCCGGGCGCGGTCCGTGGCGCTCGCCGGCACCAGCGACGGGCCGGGCAGGATGTCGTTGAGGTAGCGCACGATGGCGGAGGTCTCGAGGATGCGCATCCCGTCATGATCCAGCACCGGCACCTTGCCGAACGGATGACGCGCCAGATGCTCCGCCTGCTTCGGCTCGCCCGCCAGCACGTTGAGCGGCACCTGTTCGAAACCGGTGAACGCCTTCTCGACCATCAGCATCTTGACGGTGCGCACGTAGGTGGACGCGTCAAAACCCCAAAGTGTCATGTCCGACATGGAAGGCATCTCCTGTTTCTGTTCACGTTTCCGGACGTGATATCGCGAAGTCTTTTCGCAAGAAAGGCCCGCTGATCCGGGACGATCCGCGTCGTGCTACCTCCGCATTGTTGCCGTCCGCGCGGTTCGGGTTCAGTCTGCGAGCGGATTCAGGGGTCGGCAGAACCTCTTTGGGGAGAGACAGGCATGAGCGGTTCAAAATTTGTGATGGCGCTGGCAGTCGCCACGACTTTGGCGGTGCCGGCCTTGGCGGCGGGCCCTGTGAAGGTGGCGTTGATCGCCGATTCCACCGGCCCGCTGGAGGCCTATGCCAAGCAGACCATCGCCGGATTTCAGCTCGGCCTCGATTACTTCACCAAAGGCACGATGACGGTCGCCGGCCGCAAGATCGACGTGATCGTGAAGGACAGCCAGACGAAGCCCGATGTCGGGCGCAACGTGCTGAGCGAGGCATTCGGCGATCTGGACGCCGATCTCGCGGTGGGTGGAACGTCGTCGGCCGTGGCGCTGGCGATGCTGCCGGTGGCGGAGGAGTTCAAGAAGGTGCTGATCGTGGAGCCCGCGGTGGCCGATGCGATCACCGGCGACAAGTGGAACCGCTATATCTTCCGCACCGGGCGCAACTCCTCGCAGGACGCGATCTCGAACGCGGTCGCCGTCGGCAAGCCCGGCACCGTGATCGCAACGTTGGCACAGGACTATGCCTTCGGGCGGGACGGCGTGGCGGCGTTCAAGGCGGCCTTGGCCGGGACCGGCGCCAAGATTGTCGATGAGGAATATGCCCCGCCCACCACGACGGACTTCACCGCCCCCGTGCAGCGCATCTTTGATGCGATGGATAAACAATCGGGCCGGAAAATGCTGTTCCTGATCTGGGCCGGCGGCAATCCGATGGCGGCGCTCAAGGCGCTGGACCCCGCGAAGCACGGCATCACGGTGGCGTCTGGCGGCAACATCCTCCCCGCCATGGCGGCCTACAAGGATTTCCCGGGCATGGAGGGCGCCACCTATTATTACTACGCCATTCCCAAGAACCCCGCGAATGACTGGCTGGTGGCCGAGCACACCAAGCGCTTCAAAACGCCGCCGGACTTCTTCACCGCGGGCGGCTTCGCCGCCGCCGGCGCCGTCGTCGCAGCCCTGACAAAGACCAACGGCGCGACTGAGACCGAGACGCTGATCAAGGCGATGGAAGGCATGTCCTTCGACACCCCCAAGGGTACGATGACGTTCCGAAAGGAAGATCACCAGGCGATGCAGGCGATGTATGCGTTCAAGATCGCCGTCGATCCGAAGCTCGCCTGGGCCGTGCCGGAGCTGACGCATGAGATCACCATCGGTGAGATGAACGTGCCGATCCTCAACAAACACTGATGCCATCTCTCGAAACGCGCGGCCTCACGGTGCGCTTTGGCGGCCATGTCGCCGTCAACGCCGTGAGCTGCGCGTTTCAACCCGGCACCCTCACGGCGATCGTGGGGCCGAACGGGGCGGGCAAGACGACGTATTTCAACCTCATCTCAGGACAGCTCCCGGCCACGTCCGGCTCTGTGCTGTTCCAGGATGAGGACATCACAAGCCTGGGCGCTCATCTGCGGGCGCAGCGCGGCATCGGGCGGGCGTTTCAGCTCACCAACCTGTTCCCAAACCTCCCGGTGCTGGAGAATGTCCGCCTCGCCGTGCAGGCGCGCGCCCGCCGCGGCGTGGATGTGTTCTCGATGGCCGTGCGGCACCGCGATCTGATCGAGCAGGCCATGGGATACCTCAACCGGGTGGCGCTCGCGCCTCGGGCACAGACGCCGGCGGCCGCCCTGTCGCACGGCGACCAGCGCAAGCTCGAAGTGGCACTGATGCTGGCGCTGGAGCCCGCGGTGTTCATGTTCGACGAACCCACGGCCGGCATGAGCGTGGATGAGGTGCCGGTGATCCTGGATCTGATCGAGGACATCAAGCGCGATCCGTCCAAGACCATCCTGCTGGTGGAGCACAAGATGGACGTGGTGCGCCGCCTCGCGGACAGGATCATCGTGCTGCACAACGGCACACTGGTGGCCGATGGCGAACCGGCCGAGGTCGTGGCGCTGCCGGTGGTGCAGGAGGCCTATCTCGGCGTGCGCCAGAAGGCTGCTCATGTCTGAGGATCTGCTGACCCTCGAAGGCGTCGTGACGCATATCGGCGCCTACCACATCCTCCACGGCGTTGATCTGTCGGTGAAACGCGGCCGCGTGACGATGCTGCTGGGCCGCAACGGCGCCGGCAAGACCACCACGCTCCGCAGCATCATGGGGCTCTGGACACCACGCGCTGGCCGCATCCGGTTTGACGGAAACGCGATCGAGGCGATGGCCACGCCCGACATCGCCCGCCTCGGCATCGCCTACGTGCCCGAGACAATGGGCATCTTCGCCCAGCTCACCGTGGCCGAGAACCTCCGCCTCGCCGCCCATGGCGCGCGCTTTGACGACGCGCGGCTGACCGACGTGTTCCGATTCTTTCCGATCCTCAAGACCAAATGGCACGACCGCGCCGGCCTCATGTCCGGCGGGCAGAAGCAGATGCTGTCCGTGGCGCGCGCCATCGTGGAGGAGCGCCGGCTGCTGGTCGTCGATGAACCCACCAAGGGCCTCGCCCCTGCGGTGATCGACCAGCTCATCGCCTGCCTGCTCGAACTTAAGGCGCGGCAGACCACGATCCTGCTGGTGGAGCAGAATTTCCACATGGCCAGCAGCGTGGGAGACGACGTGGCAGTGATGGATAACGGCATGGTGGTCCACACCGGCGCCATGGCCGAGCTCGCGGCCGACGAGGCGCTGCAGGCGCAACTCCTTGGCCTCAGCCTCGCGAGCCATCAATGAAGCAGGACTGGCTGCCCCGGCTGCTGCTGCCGCTGTTCATGCTGGCGGCCCTGCCGTTCATGACCCCCACCACCTGGCTCACCCTCACCGTGGCCGGTGCCGCGATGGGGATGATGCTGTTCCTGATGGCGTCCGGCCTCACCCTGATCTTCGGCCTGATGGACGTGATCACCTTCGCCCACGGCGCCTTCATCAGCCTCGGCGCCTACACCGCCACCGCCGTGGTGGGCGCGCTGCCCGAGATGGCGGCCAACGGGTCCTGGCCCACCTCACTCGCCGTGCTGAGTTTGGCGCTGGTGGCATCGATCCTCGCCGCCGGCGTGGCGGGCTTCGTGTTCGAGATCGTGATCATCCGCAGGGTCTACGGCTCGCATCTGCGTCAGATCCTCATTACTGTGGGCGGGCTGATCGTGGCCCAGGAGCTGCTGGTGGCGATCTGGGGCGCAAACCCGATCCCGGTGGCCAAGCCCGCCGCCCTGCAAGGCAGCATCGAGCTGCTGGGTGCGACAATCGAGATCTACCGCCTCGTTGCCGTCGGCATCGGTCTCGCCGTGTTCGCGGCCCTTCAACTGGTGCTGCAACGGACCAGGCTGGGCCTGACCGTCCGCGCCGGAGTCGAGAACCTCGAAATGGTCGAGGCGCTCGGCTTCCGCGTGAAGCGACTCTTTGTCGGGGTGTTCGTCGCCGGCTGCGCGCTCGCCGGCGTGGGCGGGGTGATGTGGGGCATCTACCAGGGCCTTGTCACACCCGCGATCGGGCCGGAGATGATGATCCTCGTGTTCATCATTCTGATCATGGGCGGCATGGGCTCGGTCGGCGGCGCGTTCGTGGCCGCCATACTGGTCGGCCTCATGACCAACTACGCCTCCTTCCTCGCACCCCGCCTCGCCCTCGGCTCGAACATCCTGCTGATGGTCGCCGTGCTCCTCTGGCGCCCACGCGGTCTGTTTCCCCTGGCGAAATCCTGATGCTCGACACCATTCTCTCCGGCGACCGCCCCCGCAGCCGCATTCTCGCGGCCCTGCTGATTGTCGCGTTCCTGGCGCTGGCCTGTGCCCCGTTCCTGTTCCCCGGCACCAAGGCGCTGGGCGTCGCATCCCGCGTCTGCATCTTCATCGTGCTGGCCGCGAGCTATGACATCGTGATCGGCTACACCGGCATCGTGTCCTTCGCCCATGCCATGTTCTTCGGCATCGGCGCCTATGGCGTGGCGATCGCACTCTCCTCGCTCGGCGCCAGCTGGGGCGCCGTGGCCCTCGGGCTCGCGCTCGCTCTCTGCGTCTCCGCCGTCCTCGCCATCACAATCGGCTTCATCAGCCTGCGCCTGCGCGCTCTGTTCTTCTCAATGGTGACGCTTGCGGTGGCGAGCTTCGCCCTCATCATGGCCACCCAGCTCCGCGACCTCACCGGCGGCGAAGATGGTCTCACCTTCTCCGTTCCCCGCCTGCTCACCCCCGCCTTCCGCCTGCTGCCCAACCCGCTGTTCGGCGTGCGCGTGGATGGCCGCATCGTCACTTACTACCTCGACTTCACCCTCGCGACCGCCCTGTTCCTCCTGATGCTCCGCATCGTGAACTCCCCCTTCGGCCGCGTGCTGCAGGCGATCCGCGAGAACGAGTTCCGCGCCCAGGCGCTGGGCTTCTCCATTCTGCTGCACCGCATCCTCGCCGGTGTCATCGGCGCGCTGATCGCAACCATCGCCGGCGCCATGCTCGCCCTCGTGCTGCGCTACAACGGCCCCGCCGCGTCAATGTCCTTCGAAATCATGGTGGACGGCATCCTGCTTATGACCGTGATCGGCGGCATGGGAACCCTCTACGGCCCCATGCTCGGCGCAATCGTCATCGTCCTCGCCCAATACCAGCTCCAACCCGCCATGGAGACCCTCTCCACGCTGGTCCAAGGCTGGCCGATCCTGCCCCGCCTGTTCAACCCAGACCGCTGGCTCCTCTGGCTCGGCACGCTGTTCGTCCTGATCGTCTACTTCTTCCCCAACGGCCTCGTCGGCTCCCTCCGTGAGCGCGCTCGGCGGTAAGAAAGGCCAGGGCCCTGCCCTGGACCCGCCAGGGGCCGGAAGGCCCCTGGACCCCTTGAGTTTAAGAGTACTAATCCAACTATAAAAGCCCATATTGCTCCTATAGCTGCCAGAATCAGGGCAAATGAAATCACTGGAATATTTTCAACATCATTATCCTCTAGT
>CAIQQQ010000315.1 GCA_903873995.1 uncultured Rhodospirillales bacterium | reverse complement strand
CTGACTCTGAATTTCGCCCTGCGAATTTCAGAGTCACGACGCTAGCACTGAAGGGGGCCGCGGTCTCAAGCGTCTTGGACGCAACCCTGAAGGCATCTCTCGGGCGCGCCCGCGAGATGCCTTGCCCGCGGCCAGCGCCAGCACAAACCGGCCACCGGGCCACAGCTCTACCGCGAGCTTTGGCACGGGACAGACCCCAAGGGGATCTGGCAGAAACTTCGTCAGGTTCAACTTCGTCTTTGCCGTCAATTCCAGTTCGACCGAGAGGTCGCTCGCTGCGGGATCGACAGTCATAAAAACACATCCTTGCTTCAACGCCGTTAAGCGACCCAGAGAAGCGCCCCAGAGAAGCGACCCAGAGAAGCGACCCAGAGGTGCGCGAGGACAACGCGTCAGGGCAGAGCGAACGCGGACGCCGCCTTGCGCGCCGCCGCCCGCTCCTGCAGCGCGGCCGGGCTGCGGGGGGTGCAGTCCGCCGCGGCACGGGCGTTCTCGCTCCAGGCGGCAGCGATGCGGGCGCGGCGGCGGCGCAACGCGTTGAGCGCCTGCAGCAAATGCGCCTCATCAGCGCCGGTCGTGGCATCCTGGAGCTCGGTCTGTTTCGCGATGGCCTCGCCGATCGGCTCCAGGGCCGCGCGCGCGGACGCTGCCTGGGTGGCGGCCAGATCGCAGTCAGGCTGCAGCCGTGCTGTGGCCAGCACCGTCTCACCTTGAATGTCCAGGCCGGTCAGGCCCTTGAGCGCCGCAAAGCTCGCCGGGCTGGTGGGAGACGTCATGCGCAACGGCAGCCCGGGGGCAGCAAGATACAGCGATCGCCCGCCAAGCTGGCGCAGCTCGGCCAGGGGCAGCGCCGTCAACGCCGCCAGGAACGCCAGCGCGCGGGCCGCATCGATCAGGCCCGGGTTCAGCAAGACGTCGAGCCCTTCGATCGCCGCGTCCCTGTTCGCCCGCGTGATCGCGTCGATAACCGCGTCCAGGGCCTGCGCCAACAGCGTCTCCTGGCCGATGCGGACGCGCAGCGCAGTCCAGCCTGGCTCAGCGGCACTCACATGCCCCGTTCCGAGGATGGCTGCTCCGAGCAGGCCGGCGCCGCCAACAACGACAGCTCGTCGGGCGACGGCAGCGCCGCCAGCAGCGCCAGATAGCGCATCACCACCTGCATATGCTCCAGAAACGCCGGGATCTCCGCCTCGTGGTGAACATGCGCCGCACAGGTCTGACACCATGACACCACCCCCTCGTTGTTGGGTTGACGGATCATCCGCGCCACCGCCGCCAGCGCCTCGCCCACCGCCGCGCGCAGCCGCAGGCCAGCCTCGCCCGCCTGCATCGGCAGCAGCGCGCGGATCGCCTCATAGGTGAAGGCCAGCTCCTGCGGCGAAGCCTCGTCGCAGGACAGCTGCGTCGCGGCCGCGACGGCGACACCCGACAGCAGCTCGGGCCTGATCGCGCCGTCCGGCAGCAGAAACCCGCCCTCCAGATAGATGTCCGGCGTGAGGTCCAGCAGATCCTCGCGCGTGGTCTCGGCGCTATCGCTCATGGCACCCCCCGGGACTGGTTTGCGTCACGCACCGGGGCGCCGCGGCGGCGCCGGGCGTGGCATCTCGACGTAGCGGATCACATCCCAGCCGGCGAGGTTGATCTTGCAGCCCTTGATCTGCTCCTCGGTGCGCATCACCGTCTTGCCGTCTCCCACGGGTCGTGCACCACGAACAGGCGCGGCGGACCGGGCTCGGTTGCGGTCAGCAGCACGTAATGCATCTGCGTGCCGGTGGCCGCGCCGATCAGGATCGGCACCGGCTCGCCCTTGGCCACGGCCGCGGCCATCTTGCTGACCGAGGCGGACATCGCGGGCCCGACCGGCATCGGCTCCTGGGAATAGACCGGCCCCGTGCTGGCCTGCACCGAATCAAGCGCCGGCCCGATCCAGGTCCCCTGGCCGCCGGATTGGCTGCGGTTGACAGCCGCCCCCTGCATCGTGCCGCCCCCCGAAAGGTTGACCTGCTGGGTCAACACATTGCGCTGATCCTCGGCCATCTCCGGGTTGAGCTTGCGGGCATGGTCGTCATCCGCCTCGGTCAGCTTCTTGTTGTCCTCGTGCATCTTCAGCGCATAGAGCGGATCGAGCTCGCCCTGCACCGCCTCGAACGTCGTCGGGCCGCAGCTGTCATGCCATTGTTGCTTGATGCCCTTGCCGTCCGAGTTGCCGGTCAGGCTCAGATCGTCGCGCATCCAGTCGGCCGACTTGCCGGCGATCTTGCGGGCGAACGCCTCGAGCTCCGCCACGCTGTGGTTGGCGGCCAGACCCTTGGTGATAAACTGCTTCTCGGGCGCGGATTTCGCCGCGTTCAGCAAGGCGTGGTATTTCGTCTGATCCTCCGGGCTCAGCTCCTTCTCGAACTTGCAAGCCCGGCCGGACTGCATGGCACCCAGGATCGGATGCACCAGCGTTCCGGTGGCGATGGCCACGGCCGAGCTCTGGCCAAGCGTTGCGGACGCGACCGCCGCATCATGCAGCTTCGTCACGTCCTCCGCCGAAAGCTTCGTCATTTCCAGCCGGATGTCGCGCTGGCCGAAACCCTCCAGGACCGTGGCGATCCGGGTCCAGTCATGCAGGGCCTCGGCCACCGCCAACGCACGATCGCGCGCCGCCCGGCGGACCTGGCCCTTGGGATTGCTCTCGACCTCGATCGCCGCAAAATCCAGCGACGTCACATCGGCGTCAGACAGCAGCTTCACCCGCTCGGCGAGGTCCGCCTGCTTCATCGCAACACCGGCAAACGCGCAGCCAGCCCAGTTCTTCTAGGTCAGGCTCTCGGTCCACATAACCAGGATCTCGTCTGGCGACGTGGCGGGCTCCGGCCGGCTATGCCGACGCCGGGATCGCCTGCCGCCTCTGCCGCCGGCCGCCGGCGCCGCAGCGCCCGCGCCGGCACCCGCACTGGCGTTGGAGCTCATGTCCAGCCCGAACACCTCATGCACCCAGGCATCATGGTCGTCGGTCAATGTCATGGCGGTGGCCCCGGGCGCCCGTCCTCGCGTTCAGCAATGCAGAATTGGCGTGGTCCCAAAACGGGATCAAGGCCGATTGCATTCGCTTTCGATCACATATCCGGCATGCCGCGCAGCAGCAATTCGGCTTCCGCAAGATCGTCCGGCCGGTTCACGTTGAAGAAGGGATCGAACGGCGCGGTCGGGAACTCGGCGGACGCCACGCCGTGCCGCACCGTCCAGGCATCGATCTTGCGCAGACCGGAGCGCAGATCGGCCTCCAGCGTATCGGCGAGGCGCACCGGCCACAACCCGATCACCGGATGCGTCCAGCCACCCGACGCCGCACAGGCCAGTGGCACACCGGCAGCCGCCCGCGCCGCGTCGAGTCGGCTCACGAGGTCGCGCGGCAGAAACGGCGTGTCGGCGGCCACGCTCAGCACGTCTGCCGCGCCAAGCCGCGCCGCCCAGCGCATCCCGGCCAGGATGCCGGCCAGCGGCCCTGGCTGGCCCGGCACGTCGTCGGCCACCACCTCGAGACCGAATTCCACAAACCGCGCCGCGTCGCCGTTGGCGTTGAGCACCATCG
>CAIQQQ010000314.1 GCA_903873995.1 uncultured Rhodospirillales bacterium | reverse complement strand
GCCCCCATTCCTCGCCGGCCCGTTCAAGACAATCCCACGGGCCGGCGCCGTTGAGGCGCGCACCGAAGCCCCACCCTGCCCGCTCTCCGGGTGGCCCGCCCGAACGAAACTGCCAACCCGCGGGAACCCCAGGAGACCGCCCACCGTGACCAGCGGGCGGCCGGTGGCCTGGATCAGCCCTTGATCTTGCGCATCTCCTCGGCCAGCATCCACAGAGCCCGGTTCAGACTCACCCCGCGGTCAATGCTGGCGATGGGCCGGGTCTGCATCCGCCGGCCCCTCGGACTGCGACCCGCCAGGCCTCCCCGGGTCATGTTCTCCTGAAGGCGGTTCATCGACACCCACAAGCTGTTGCCAGTGTCCTCGGGCCGCCGGGGCTCGAGCAACTGCTCGGCCGTCACCGGCGGCGGCGCCCGCCCCTCCGTACGCTCGCCATACCGAAGCGCCAATGCGGCGGTGGCCATGGCGCGCTCTTCCTCAGGCTTGAGGTTCAGCGCCTTCATGCCGTCGATCGAGGCATCCACGGCCTCGAAGTCCTGCAGCACGCGAAAAGCCCCGTCGATCACCTCCCCCATCACGTCACCTTTGTGGGGGACCCTCACATCCTTGACCACGTCGCCCACCACGAGGCCATTTAGGCAGATGAATCTGACCAGGCCGCACAGCATCTGATACGCGCTGGCGCCGTCGTGACTGTTGATGAGGATGACTTCACGGGCCTCAGGCCGCGCCCGGGCCCGCGGGTCTGCATCGCGGTGATGCCGCAGCCGGATCAGGTGCTTGGTGTACTCGGTCTTGCCCTCGACGCGGCTGGCGCCCTGAGCGACCATGAACGGCTCGAAGCCTTCCTGGCGCAGCCCGCGCAGGACGTCAATGGTCGGAATGTACGTGTACCGCTCGGAGCGGCTGGCGTGCTTGCCCTCGGCGAAGATGGACGGCGCCACGCCGCGCATTTGGTCTTCGGACAGGGCCACTTCGGAGCGGAGCACACGGGTATTGCGGGCAAAGCGCGCCGCAAGGGTCGGGTTCTGGTTCATCGGAATTCCTTGAAGCATGGGATGGGTGGATCTGGATCCGCGGCACCGGCTCGGCCGGCACCGCGGGATCGGTCACAAGTAGGGGGCGTTCAGAACGGGATGTCGTCCGTCTCCTCGGCCGACACCTTCGCGGGCGCCTGCTCCGGCGACTTCGCCCCCTTGCGGCCCTTGACGGTGCCGTTGCGGCCACCGCTGGCCGGCTCCACCGCCGGCGCGGCCGGCGCCTGCTCCTCCTGGCCCGCCCCGCCCTCCTGCCGACCCTGCTGCACCACCCGATCGGCGCGGCTGTCCAGGTAGTCCACCTCCTCGGCCGTGAAGGCCATGGTGTAGACCCTCTCGCCGCCGCGCTCGTAGTTGTTGTTTCGAACCCGCCCCGCGACGTTTACGTGAGATCCTTTGCCCAGGTACTGCGCGGCGTTCTCGGCCTGCTTGCCCCACAGCGTCCACTGGATCGCGGTTGATTCCTCCTCGCGGGCATCGCCCGAACCGCGCCGTGTGTTGCTGATGGCGGTCAGCACCGCCTTGGCGATCTTGCCTTCGCGGCCGTTGACGAATTCGAGCTTGACGGCGCCGGCCAGGTGCGCGTGACGCTGGATGACAGAAACGTTTGCCATGACGATCTCCGATCGAGAGCAACCAGCCGGGT
>CAIQQQ010000313.1 GCA_903873995.1 uncultured Rhodospirillales bacterium | reverse complement strand
GGCCGGGATTCGGGCCCTGCCCGCGCGGGCTTTCACGGTGGACGGCCTCGGCCGCCAGCTCCTTGCCTGTGCCGCTTTCGCCGGTGATGAACACGCTGGCACGGCTCGCCGCCACGCTTTCGATGGTGCTGTAGACCGCCTGCATCAGGCTGCTGGCGCCAATGAAGCCATGAAAGCGCTCGCGGCGATGCGGCACCTGGCGCATCGCGTTGCGCACGGTCACCATCAGGCGCTGCCCATCATAGGGCTTGGCGATGTAGTCAAAGGCGCCCAGGCGGATCGCCTCGGCAGCACCTTCGGGGCTGTCCTGCGCCGTCAGCAGGATCGTCTGCACCGCGATCCGCTCGGCCGGCAGGCGGCGCAGCAGATCCAGACCGCTCATACCCGGCAGCACGACATCAAGCAGCATAACCTCCGGCCGCCAGTCCGCCAGGATGTCCAGCGCTGCTTCGGCCGAGACCACGGTGCGAACCGCATTGCCGGCGCGACGCAGCAGACTTGTGGCAATAGCCGCCTGGGTTGGGTTGTCCTCCACCACCAGCACGCGCGGGCCGGGCGCATCGTCCGGATCGTCCTGCGGGCTGTGCCCCGCGCCGAGGGCCAGCGCCCGGGCCAGGAGATCGGCCAGGCGATCGCGGCGGAACGGTTTCACCAGATAATCCATCGCGCCGCCGCGGATCGCATCCTTCGCCGCTTCCATGGACGCGTTGGCCGTGACGACGATCACCTGGCAGGCGATCCCCTCGGCGCGCATGCGGCGGAGCAGTTCGAAACCGTCATAGTCCGGCAGCTCGACGTCGAGCAGAATCACCGCCGGGCGCCAGGATCGCGCAGCCTCCAGCGCCTGCTGGGCGGCCGGCACCAGCATGGCCTCGTGCCCAAGCCCCGCCACCAGCAGCCGCGCCACCTCAGCCTGGGTCGGATTGTCCTCAACGATGAGAATCCGCGCCGGACGGACAGTCGATTCTGCGGTCATGGCACCCGGGACACGGCATGACCGGCACAGGCCCGCCGCGCCGCATCGACGGCGGCTGACATGCTGCGACGATGGGCCACCATCGCCGCGGGCCCGGCATCCGCCATCACGGCGCGGCAGGCGGTCTCAAGCGTGCTGGCGCCCACAACGCCCGCGGCACCGGCCAGGGCGTGCGCGGTGCGGCCCAGAGTCTCACGGTCTTCGGCCACCTCCAGAATGCCCCAGAGCCGTTCCAGATCGGCTGCGAACACACCCAGGATATGCCGCACGTCCTCTGGCGGAAGGTCCTGCTCCAACTGCTCGGCGAAGCGTTCCGTCACCTGTTTCCCACTCCGGTCTCATGCTGTGCTGCGCCGATGCCGATTCGGCCGGCCGGCGTCAGACTATACATGGGAAATCACGATCCCATGTGACGCGGGTGGGCGGAACATGTCATGACGCGTCGCCAAGGCAAGGCCCGCCAGGCACAGGCCCTACAGGAAGCCAGACGCGCCCCTTAATGCACATCTCCCAGACCCTTCCCCCCAAGGACGAGCGGCCGCCGTATGAAGGGCCACCGCACGAAGGGCCGCCCGCAAGTGGCCCGCTGTCGCTGCGTTTGCTGATCGCGCGGCTGCCGGCGTCGCTGCGTGCCACCATCCTGTTCGCCCTTGGGATCGTCTGGAGCCGCGGCGTGGGCCTGCTGCTGGTGCCGGTGATGACGGCCCATCTCTCGCCGGGCGAATTCGGCCGGTTGGACCTGTTGTCGAGCGCTGCCGAGATCTGCGGGCTGATGATCGGCGCGGGCCTGGTTGACACGCTGTTCCGCTACGCCGGCGCACCGGGTGCGGCCGGACAGCGCGCGGCTGCTGAGGTGATCGGCCTGAGCCTCGCGTTGGGCCTGGCCGGCGCCGGCCTGCTGGCCGTGTTCGGTATCGCCATCGCCCAAGCGATGCCGCTTGCGACCCCGCCCGTCGATGTCTGGCTGCTGGGTGTGCAGATCGGCATGGACGCTTTGATCGGTCTGACCTTGGGCTGGCTGCGCATCACCGGACGGGCGGGGCGCCATGCCCTGGCCAGCGGTCTGCGCGCGTCCCTCCAGGCGGGCCTGATCGCCGTGCTGCTGATACAGGGCCTCGGCGTGACCGGAGTGCTGGCCGGCAGCGCCGTGGCCGCGACAGTTGCCGCCGTCCTTCTGCTGGGCAGCCAGCGCCGCGAGACCGGGATCGTCGCCGATCCGCGCGTGTGGGGCCGGCTGCTCGCCTACAGCGTGCCGTTGGTGGGCAGCGGGCTCGCAAGCTTCGTGCTGGGCAGCGCCGATCGCTGGATGCTGGCCGGCACCGTCGATCCGGCACAGCTTGGCCAGTATGCGCTCGCCGTCCGCTTCGCGCTGATTGTGGCGATGCTCATGCAGCCATTCGACCTATGGTGGTATGCTCGCCGCATGGCCGTGCTGGAGCGGCCGGACGGGCTGGCCCGCACGGCGCGCGTCGTGCGGCTTGGGGTGGCAGCGATCGCGGTCTCAGGCGCCGGCACGGCGGCGTTCGGCCCGGCGCTGATCGGCGTCCTGTCGCCCGCGGGCTACGCGCCGGCGATGGCCATGTTGCCGTGGCTGGTGCTGGCCTTGTCGGTGCAGATGCTCAGCAGCCTTGTCAATGTCGGCTGTTATGTCGGGCGCACGACCGCCCTGCCGCTGGCCATCAACGCGGCCTCCGCTGTCGTGGCCCTCATGCTCTATGGCCTGCTGATCCCACGCATCGGCGTGTCCGGAGCGATCGTGGCCACGGTCGCAGCACAGCTGGTGCGGCTGGTGATGTTCACGTTCATGGCGCAGCGGCGGGTGCGCATCGACCTGCCCTACGGCACGGCGGCGGTCCTCGCCATGGCCGCCGCAGCCACCGGATCGCTGCCACAGATGGTGCCGCAGGGCCTGTTGAACCTTGCCGTTGGAGCGGCCGGCGTTGCGGGAACCGCCGGCATCGCGGCGCTGATCCTGGGGCGGTCTCCACGGCCGGCAGCGTGACCGCCTAAAATACATTGCGCCCGGCCAGCACCATCACGGTACGCGCCATGATCCGGAAATCGAACCACAGCGTCCAGTGCGTGATGTAGTAGATATCGAGCTCCACGCTGCGGCGTGCACCGTCGATGGTGCGGACCGCGCTGCCGCGCAGGCCATTCGCCTGGGCCCATCCGGTGATGCCCGGCTTGATCCGGTGGCGGGCTGCGAACTGGCGCACGCTGTCGTTGAACAGCGTGTTGCCCACCAACATGTTGGGAACGTAAGGGCGCGGTCCTACGACCGACATGTCGCCGGCGAGCACGTTAAGGAGCTGCGGCAGCTCGTCCACCGACAGGTTGCGCAGCACCTTGCCAACCCGCGTGATACGCGGATCCTGCCGCCCGCGGGTGCCGACCGAGCCGTCATCGGCCGGATCGGCCGTCATGGTGCGGAACTTGTAGATCATGAACGGCTTGTTGTTGAAGCCGGTGCGCGCCTGGCGGAACAGGATCGGGCCGGGGCTGTCGAGCCGGATCGCGATCGCGGCCACCAGCATGACCGGCGCGAAGCAGATCAGCGCAAGCGAGCCGATCAGGTAGTCTTCGGCGATCTTGAGCAGGCCTTGCGTGCCCTTGAACGGGCGGACCATGATCTGAAGCATCTCCTCATCGCCGACGAGGGCGATCTGCGCGCTCGGCAGCCGATCCTCCACGATGCCGATCGGCAGCATCACGTCGGCAGCGATCCATTGCACCTGGTCGATGATGCGATGCAGGCGCTCGGTGGACTGCCACGGCAGACACACGATGATCAGATCGACCGGGCGGTCCTGCGCGTAGCGGCCGAGATCGGCGAGGGTCCCGGAGGTATGGGCAGGCGCTGCCCCGGGCTCGTGCGAGAGCTCGGTATCGTCCGGATCGTGATACACGCCGACGACGCTGTAGCGATTCGCCATCCCGGGCGCCATGAGCCGGCGCAGAGTCGCTATCGCAAACTCGTTCCTGCCGATGATGGCGACCTTGCTTCGCAGCAATCCCAGTCGCTGGATGTTGCCCACGATAGCTGCCGCCACAAGACGGCTGGCGGCCATCAGCGCCATCAGAAGCGCTGTCCAGCTCACAAGCCAGGCGCCGAGCGACAGATGCGAGACAAAGGCCAGCAGCACGAGGCTTGCGAACATTGCGGCCACACAGGAGCCAAACAGGATATCGACCGCCACGGCGCTCGCCTGGCGATAGCGTTCCACCCGATAGGACCGCGTGCGACGCAGGGTGCCGACGAAGCAGACCGCGACGATCAGGCCAACCACAAGAGACTGTGCGCGCGACAAAGTTGCGTCCATCGACGGGTGCCAGGGCATCGCCGCACCGACAATCAGCACAGAGCCGTCTGCCAGCATCATCAACCGATTGACAGTGCCGTGTGTCCATCTAATCAAAGGTACGCGACGGTACGGACCTTTAGGGCTGTTGACCTGCGCGAGACTTTCATTGGGATTTGCGACGTCGGTCTCGATGTCAAACCCCTGCCACAAAAGTTACACGCCGGGGGGATAGTAGCCGCCCCCTTGTGCTTTTCATGACTTCTCCGTAATCGTTCTGGCGACATTGCGCAAGCTTCACGCATCTGTTCATCCAAGGATTGCGCATCACCATGAGCTCGGACGCTCTGCCATCCACTGGGCGTTACATCCCATCTCTCGACGGACTGCGGGCCGGCGCAGTCATGCTTGTGGTTCTGGCGCATTTTGGCCTTGACGGTTTCGTCCCAGGCGGGTTCGGCGTGACCGCGTTCTTCTGGATCAGCGGCTACCTGCTGACCGGGCAGATGCTGAGCGAAATCGGCCGCAGTGGCCGCCTCAATTTCGCGCGTTTCTATCTGCGCCGGCTGATGCGCCTCATGCCGGCGGCAATCGTGTATATTCTCATCGCCGGCGGCGCGTTCGTGGCAATCGGTGGGTCCATGACGTTGCTGGCCTGGCTGGCCGCGATCTTCTACGGCGCAAACTACTACGACCTTTATGTGACCTTCCCGTCTCTGCCCTCCGGTGTGCAAAGCCCGCTGACACACTTGTGGTCACTCGCGGTGGAGGAGCATTTCTACATCATCTGGCCCGTGGCCCTGGTGGCGCTGCATCGGCGGCGCTGGACCCTGGCCGTGCTTCTCGCGGTCTGTGCTGGTGTGCTCGCCTGGCGGTTGTGGCTCTACGACGCCTGCTTCATCGGACAGCTCCCAGGCCCGCCCGGCGGGATCTGCGGCCTCAAACCCGATTACCGCCTCTACAAAGCCACCGACACGCGCCTTGACTCCATTGCCTGGGGCGCGATGGTCGCGGTGCTGGCCGCAAGCCAACACCGGGCCGCGGTCTCACGCATCCTCGCCTCGCGCATCCTCCAGGCTATAGCCCTCGCCATCCTGCTGGCCGGCTTCGTGGTGCGCGACAACATGTTCCGCGAGGTCTGGCGATACTCGCTGCAAGGGATCTCCCTCTGCATCCTCATCCCCGCCGTGACCGGACCCAACAGCCTCATCCGGCGCTTGCTGGAACTCCCGCCCATCGTCCTGCTCGGCCGCTTCAGCTACTCCATCTATCTCTGGCACTGGGCCGCCGTGAGCTTCTCAGACTGGTCCCACCCCGAACACAACACAGCCTGGGCAATCCAAGCCATCTGCATCACAACCATCGGCACCCTCATCAGCTATTACGCCATCGAACGCCCCATGATCACCCTCCGCCGCCGCGCTGGGTCCCACGCTCTGGCTTGAGCGTTGAAGGAAGAAAGGCCGGGGCTCTGCCCTGGACCCGCCAGGGGCCGAGCCCCTGGACCTCAATCTATTTAGAAAGTCGCAAAGATAGGGGGCATACCCGAAGGGTCTAACCACCCGTCGGGTATGCCCCCTGTCTTTGGAACTTTAAATGGAATGGGTTCAAAGGGTTCTGCCCTTTGCGGGTCCAGGGCAGAGCCCTGGCCTTCCTTGCCTCAAAGTTCACCCGCCATGCCGGGCTCGGCGGAGGGCGCTTTCGAGGAGGATGGCCAGGAGGCCGGCCAGCAGGATCAGGGCTGGGGCCGGGGTTTGGAGGCCGAGTCTGGGCATGCCTATGGTTGCGATGACGAGCCAGGCGAGGATGGTGAGGGCGAAGGCTGCGTCGTCCACGAAGAGGCCGAGCAATTCGGCGAGGATGGTCTTGATCATGCGGGCAGGGCCTTTTGGGCGGCGCGGCAGAGGCGCACGGCGATGAGGGCGGTGGCGAGATAGAGGGCGAACAAGCCGAGGAGGGACCAGTCCTCGCCGGGCCAGTCTAGGCTTGCGCCTTCGCCGATCCAAAAGGTGCCGAATGCGCTCAGCAACAGGCCCACGGTGAATTTCAGGGTGTTCTCAGGAATGGTCGAGACGGGTTTGTGCACCACCAGGCCTGCGGCGATCACGAGGATGAGGGCGGCTGCGGCGCCGAGGCTGGCGGGGATGAGGAGGCCGCCGCCGGCGGCACCGAGGGCGATGACGATGAACACGACCTCGATGCCCTCGACCATGGTGATCTTGAAGGCGGTGGCAACGGCGATGCGATCAAAGCCCTGGGTGGCGCGGGCGAAGCGGCCGAGGGTCTCGACCTCCTTCTTGAACAGCGCCTCTTCGTCGTGCAGCGGGATGACGCCCGCGGCGCGCAGGATCGCCTTGCGCAGCCAGCGCAGGCCGAAAAGTAACAGCAGCGTGCCGACGCCGAGTTGGACGGCATCGAGCGGAATGCGGGTCAGCGCCGGGCCGAGGATGAGGACGATCAGCAGCAGGACGGCGAGGGCTGCGAGGGTGCCGCCGATGGCGCCTTTCCAGCCGCGCACGGCGCCGACCGCGAGCACGACGGTGAGCGCCTCGACGAACTCGACGAGCGAGGCGAGGAACCCCGCCAGGATGGTTGGGCCGGCATGGGCCCAATCGAAGGCGAACATCAGCAATCTCCTTTGATCACGATCCTGACGGCACCAGGGCGCATCGATCGGGCGGCACCGAGAAGTCCAGAATGGCGCTGGGCATGACCTGCACCGGCCAGTCGAGCTGGAACATAAGGTCTGCGGCGCGCAGCGTCACGCGCCAGCAGCGGCCGAGGAACATGCAGGCGACGACTGCGCCGGAGAGTCGGTTTTCCGGGTGCGCTTCGGCGGGTGCGGCGTCCTCGGGGCGGAACACAAGATCGACGGCCGGACCGGGGGCGGCGCTTCTGGAGACCAGGCGGAGGCCTTGGGTGGTGAACACACCATTCTCCATCTCGCCCTGCAGCACGTTGGCGCCGCCGAGGAAGCTTGCGACGAACAGGCTGTTGGGGCGGCGGTAAAGCTCCTCCGGCTTGCCTGCCTGCAGGAGACGGCCGCCTTGCATGACGGCGAGGCGGTCGCACAGGGCCATGGCCTCGCTCTGGTCATGGGTGATGTAGATGGCGGTGGTGTTGTGGGCGCGGACGAGTTGGAGGATCTCCAGGCGCAGATGCTCACGCAGCGCGGCATCGACGTTGGAGAGCGGCTCGTCCAGCAGGATCACCTCGGGGCGCATGGCGAGCGAGCGGGCCAATGCGAGGCGCTGCTGCTGGCCACCGGAGAGCTGGTCGGGGAAGCGGTCGGCGAGTTCGGCGATATCGACCGAGGTCAACGCCTCGCGCACCCGGATGTCGCGATCGGCGCGGCCGAGGCCGGCGAGCTCGAGGCCGAAGGCGACATTGGCGGCGACGGTCATGTGCGGCCAGACGGCGTAGTCCTGAAACACGTAGCCGACGCCGCGGCGTTCGATTGGGGTGTTGGTGCGGGGGCCGAACACCGTCTTGCCGGCGATGGCGATTTCGCCGGCATCGGGGTCGGCAAGGCCCGCGATGAGGCGGATCAGCGTGGTCTTGCCCGAGCCGGAGGGGCCGAGGATGGAGAGGATCTCGCCGCGTTCGACCGAAAGATCGAGGCCGCTGAGCACCTGCTTCGTGCCCAGCTGCTTGGCAAGGCCGCTGCATTCCACCCAGGCTGTCATGCCAATTCCCCTGCCCGTCCTGGACCGAACGCCCTGCGCACCAGCGCACGCGACAGCAGCCACAGCAGGCCGGCTGAGCCACCGGTGGCCAGTATCGCGAGCAGCGACAGGGCGGAGCCGATGCCGTCGTTGTCGTTGCCGAAATACCGCACGATGACCGAAGGTGCCGGCGCACCCGTGGTCGGTTGCAGGAGCTGGCTGATCGGCAGCTCGAACACCGTGCGCGCGAAGACAAGCAGCACCGCCGTGATCAGGCTGAGCGCGATCAGCGGCAGGATGATGCGCACAAGCCGCGTGGTGCTCGACGCGCCATGCAGCCGGGCGGCGTCCATCAGGCTGGGCGAGATCTGCCCGATCGCGGGGAGGATCACCACCAGAGCGTAAGGCAGGCCGCTGGACACGTAGCCGAGCACCAGCAACGGCCACGTGCCATAAAGACCTGTCGGCTCGAAGCCGGGCAGCCGGTCCCACACCAGGATGTAGCCGAGCCCCATCACCACGCCGGGAATGGCCATCGAACCCACGGCGATCGCCAGCACCGCGTTGCGCATCACCTTACCGCCCTGGTCGAGCCGCCAGGCGAGCAGAAGTGCCACGCTGCCGCAGATCAGCGCGGTCAGCGCCGCAAACCCGAGACTGCGCAGCAGCGCCGCGTTGGCCGGATGGCCCACGCTGGTGGCCTCGATAAGGTAGCGCCATGTCATATTGTTCGCCACCAGGCCCTGCCCCAAGGTGCGCGCCATGGAGCGCGCGATGATGGCGGCCATCGGCATATAGACGGCCAGCAGGCTCACCAGCAGCGCCAGGGCGCCAACCATCCAGCGCCACGGCCCCAGCGCGTAAACGCGGGCCGCACGCGAGCGACCGGTGATCAGCCGCAACCGGCGCTGGCGACGCAGCAGCCGATCCAACAGCAAGGCGCAGCTCAGCATGGCTAGCAGCACCAGCGCCTCGCTGCCGGCGAGCTGGAAGTCGACCGGAAAGTTCTCGATCGCCACGGCGATCGAATAGGTCAAGAGACCGAAATCGATGGTGCGCGCGATCGTGGACGCCATGCCGAAATCGGAGGCGACCTCGGCAAAGATCGCCAGGAACGCGAGCGCCACGGCCGGCGCCAGCAGCGGCAGGTTGATGCGCCACCAGGCGGTGCGCCCGCCGGCGCCGACGGTGCGCGCCGCATCCTCGAACTCGCCGCCAAGCCCGCTCATGGCGCCGCCAATGACGAAGCAGGCCAGCGGAAACAGGTTCAGCGTATGGACGAACACCAGGCCCGCGATGCTGAAGAACGCATCGCTGAGACCGTCAGGCAGCAGATGGAACTGTTCGAGATATCCGGCAGGCGACATCAGCAGCACCCAGGCCAGGGCCTTCAGGTAGCCCGGTGTCAGGAAGATCAGCCAGGGTGTGGCCGCCAGCATGCGCCTCGCCGGCACGTCCGTGCGTGCCAGCATCAGCGCGTAGACAAAGCCCAGCATGGTGGCCGTGGTGGCCGAGATCACGGCAAGCTCGACGGTGTTGGAGATCGCGGTGAGGCTGCGGGCGTTGACCAGACTCTGCTTGAGCCCGGCCAGGCTGATATGAGGCCAGGTCCCGTCAAGCAGGTCCGGCATCACCGCCTGACCGAGCACCAGCAACAGCGGGAGTGCGACGAGCACCCCCGCGCCCATCAGGACCGCGGCGGTGAATGCGAGGTCGCCCCCGCGTCCGGACCTCATCTCAGGGCACGAAGTTCTCGCGATACCATGTCTTCCATGCCGTCTCGTTCAGCGCCGCCTTGGCGTTGTCGAGCAGCAGGAACGGGATCGCCGTGGTGCGGCCGGGCTTGGCGGCGACGCCTTCGATCAGGGGGACGAAGAAGTAATCGCTGTCATCGCCGTCCAGCAGCGCCTTCTGCCCCTCGGCGCTGAGCACGAAGGCGACGAACTGCCGCGCCGCCTCGACATTGGCCGAGCGGGCGGAGATGCCGATGGCGGCCGGCGTGGCCACCACGCCATCGGAAGGATACAGGCTCACAAGCGGCTCGCCGGCGGCGATCTTGCCGAAGGTTGCGGAGTCCTGGGTGATGGCGAGCTTGGCGTTGCCGGTCAGCAGCGCCTTGTTGACGGTGCCGCCGCTGGGCAGGCCGGAAATCGCCTTGTTGGTGAGCACGCGCTTCAGCAGCGCCTTGCCCTTCTCCTCGCCCACCGCCTGGAAGAAGCCGGCGAGCCATTGGAAGGCCGGGCCGGACAGGTTGGGGTCCTTCGCCGCGATCACGCCGGCGAAGTCCGGGTTGGCGAGGTCCTCCCAGGTCTTGGGATACTGCGCAGCCGGGATCTTCTTGGTGTTGACGGTGATGCCGGTGGTGCTCGCCGTCACCGGGAAGAAGGTGCCGCGGCCATCGACCAGCGACTTGCCGAGCTCGGTGTAGGGGGCGCGCGCCGCCAGATCGGGATGGGTGCCGAAGATGCCGGCGAGGCTCATGCGCTGCATGATCGCCGAGCCTTCGACCCAGACGATGTCGTAACGCGGCTTGTCGCCTTCGGCCGCAATCTTGCCGAGCACGCCGCCGGTGCCGCCCTGCTCCACCCGGTCGATGGCGATGCCGGTCTTGGCGGTGAACGCCTTGGCGGCGACGCCCACGTAATCGAGCGAGTCGTAGATCACGAGGGGAGCCGCGGCCGCGCGGGCGATATGCGGCGCTGCCAGGATCGTGGCGCCGGCGGCGAGCACGGCACGTCGCGACAGAAGAGCTTGCATGGTCATGTCTAAGCCTCCGCAGAATTCGGGCGGATAACAACCGGGCAGACCGGAACGGTCCAGTTGCGGTTGTGTGACAATCTTCGGTCTCAGCCAGCGTGCAGGGCGGCGGACAGGATCGGTGCGGCGGCGGCGGACATCAGCTAGCCGCTGTGGCCGACGCCCGCGACGTCCAGCACGGTGAAGGCACAGACGGCGCCCAGGCTGTCCGCCATGGCGCGGGCACGCGCGGTGAAGGCGTGGGCGCGGGCGTGGCGGTGCGGCCCTTGGGCCAGCGCCTCGGGCGCATTCGGCACGTTGGCGGCTGTGCCGTCATTGTCCAGCGTGCCGGCCATGATCGTGAGGCGGAAGCCGAGCACGGCGCTCAGGTCCGCGGCATCCAGGCCGCAGCCGCCCAGGCCGTAGGGCCACGCGATGTCCAGATCGGCCATCGCGTAGCTGCCGGCATTGGCCGCGACCGCCGCGGCCACCTGCCCGCGAAAGCCCAGCGCGATCATGCGCTGGACGAATTGGCTGCCGGCGGAATGCCCGAACAGGCCGTAGCGGGACCGGCTTTCCGACGGCGTCGAGCCGGTCCGATCCGTTACCCAGCCGTTACCCCGACGCGATGGCTCAAAGCTAAACCCTTGATATCATTAAGCTAAGCGGTGCGTAGCACTTGATTGCATATCAGGTGATCCGGTCCCTAAAAAAGATTGTCAGCTGACAATCGGAGGCTTGGCGTCTTTGAGGCTTGGCGGGCTTAGGGCTCGAGGGGCGCGCGATCAAAGAGGCAATGGGGCAAACGCTCCCGGCCCGTATCATCGTCGCGGATCAGGGCAAATGTCCCGAGACGAAGGGCGTCTGCGACTCATGGAG
>CAIQQQ010000312.1 GCA_903873995.1 uncultured Rhodospirillales bacterium | reverse complement strand
TGGTTTCGGCGAGGGCGTTGTCGTAGCTGTCCCCCTTGCTGCCGACCGAGGGCTCAATGCCAGCCTCAGCCAGACGCTCGCTGTAGCGGATCGATACGTATTGGGACCCGCGGACGCCCTTCTGTGTGTCAAGCGATGCTCGGGGTCCTATTGATCTCGGTGCGTCGCTGGCTGATCAAGGTGAAGACCTCTCGGGCGATGTACCTCTTGAGGCAGCGTATGGCCTCCAATTTCGAGTGCCCCTCGCTGATGCGCTTTGCCACATAGGTCTTGGTACGTGGGTCCGTCCGGAGCCGACCAATAGCGATGATGTGTAGCGCGCTGTTCGCGGCGCGGTCTCCGCCGCGGTTCAATCGATGTCGAGTCACCTTGCCCGAAGAGGCCGGCACCGGGGAGACTCCGCACAGGGCCGCGAAGCTTGCCTCCGATCCAAGCCTGGCGGAGTTATCGCCTGCTGTCAGTAGAAGTTGCGCGGCACATTCCTGCCCTATGGAGTTGCGGCTCACCAGCGCAGGCGCGAGTTCATTAACGATGGCACCGATCATAGTTTCGAGGTCTGCGATCTCATCGTGGAGTTCCAAATAGCGCCGACCCAGAGACTTCAGGCTGATCCTGTACGCGGTGGCCACATTGCGGTAGTCAGACAGGTCAGGCCGCCAGGCAGCTAGAGTCCGGATGAGTTGCATACGGGTCAGCTTTCGCAGTGAATCACGAAGGTCATCGGGTGCCGAAACAATCGTGCTCTGGATCAGCTGCAGAGCGACCCTGCGCGCAGCCACCGCGGTCTTGCGGCACGCCTTGAGTACTCGCAACGACTCGATCATTCCATCCCGCGTTTTTGGCGTCACGGTCCGCTTGCCCGCAAAGGCAGCGTGCGCCGCATTCTGAGCATCCATGTCGTCGTCCTTGCCGCGCCGGCGTCGATCGGTACTGTCCGGCGCCGTTACTTCGAGCACCGAAATGTCGGCGGCCTGCATGTAGCGCAAAAGTCCTGCGCCATACGTCCCGGTGCATTCAATACCAATACGCTGCAGCTCGCCGAAGGAGCGCATCCAGGCCAGCATCTGCTTGTAGCCCTGCCTCGTGGTCGCAAAGGACTGTGTTGCCAGCACTTGATCATGCTCGTCGACTACCGCTGCAACGTGCAAATCCTTATGCGTGTCCACTCCACCAACGATCTGCCGCGTCATCGCTACTTGGCAATCTTCCATGAGCACCCTCCCTTTTCGAAGCAACAAGGAATAGCTTTGCCGAACCAGATGCGCGGACAGGACAGTAAAGCGACAGAGCGTCAGGCCCTTCTTGGGTCACATGCATCGGCGGGGCAAAACCCCGCCGCGGGGCGTTCCTGGGCAGCCGACAGGTCCGTGGAAAGACACAGCTGGCGGTCGATCAGAGTGGGGGTCAAGCCACCAAGGTCAGCTCGCGGCGCCAGCCCGAATGGTCGATCGCTGTGCGGGTCAGGCCACCCAGGAACAACTGGCACCTATATTCTTACTGTCGCTGTGGTGGACCAAGCTGTTGTTCCGTTCGGGCTGGCGAGCCCAAAGGGCTTGTTCCAGGGCGTCCAGAACGAAATCGGTGCGC
>CAIQQQ010000311.1 GCA_903873995.1 uncultured Rhodospirillales bacterium | reverse complement strand
GCACAAGAATAAGGATATTTTTTTTGGACCGCCCGCCCGGATGTGAGCCGGCTCGCCTTCTGCGCGCGTCCGTGACAGGTGGTCGGCTCTTCGTCGTGTTCTTTGCGCCCCCCTCCCCAACCTCCTGAACCCAAGCGCGCCCGGCACCACGAAACCTGCGCTGCGCGCCGCCATGCCCAGGCTCTCGATCACCAGCGCCTGCGAAAGCGTCACCGATGTGCCCATCGCGGTCAGCGCCAGCCACACCTCGAACGTGCCCAACGCCCAGGCCAACAGATGCACCGCGAAGCTGCGCGCGAGCGCCCGGCGATTGGCCTGCAGCCGCATCAGCTCGGCGTGCAGCCCGCGCACCGATTCCAATGAGAGACCCGGAAACACGCGCTGCAGCCGCTCGGCAAACCCTTCGATCAGCCGCATGAGGCCGGCCCGCTGCGCCAGCACGAAGCCCACCAGCGCGACTGCCATCGTCAGCAGCCCGCCTTCCACGTAAGGCCGCCAGCTCGTATCGCTGCTGATCGCCGCCAGCACACCGATGCCGATCATGGTCCAGGCAAACTGCGTCAGCGCCTCCACCGTCAGATCCAAGGTCGTGCCAGCGCCCGCCAGCGGCCCCGGCACCCCGCGTTGGGACAGCATGCGGATGCCCACAAGGTTCCCGCCCATCTGTGCGACCGGCAGCAGCGAGTTCACCGATTCGCGGATCCAGCGCAGCTTGAAATAAACCGCCATGCGCGGCAGCCGCTGCCCCACCGACAGCCGCCACGCCACGCCCGACAGATAAAGCTGAAACAGATGCAGCAGCATCGTCGCCGGAATCGCCCATCGCGCCGCCAGCACCTCGTGCCCGATCGACTGAGCGCCGAACCATGCGACCAGAGCCACGACCGCCGCACCGCCGGCGCCGATCGCCACCAACCCAACCCGCATCCGCACCAATCCTCGCGAAAAGCCCGAGCCCACCTTATGAAGCGCCCGGCCCCTCCGGTCCACCAAGCTACATGGTGGCGCCCAGCACCCAGGGCGCGAACTCCGCGCCGCCGAAATCGAACTGTTCGCTCTTGGTCTTCTCGCCGCTCTCCGTGCGCAGGATGTGATCGAAGATCCGCTCGCCGCAGTCCTGCACCGACTCGCCGCCATCGAGGATGGTGCCGCAGTTGATGTCCATGTCCTCCTCCATCCGGCGAAACATCGCCGTGTTGGTGGCGAGCTTGATGGACGGCGCCGGCTTGCAGCCGAACACGCTGCCGCGCCCGGTGGTGAAGCACACGAGGTTGGCCCCGCCCGCAACCTGGCCGGTGGCGGCGACCGGGTCGTAGCCCGGCGTGTCCATGAACACGAAGCCGCGGGCCGTCACCGCCTCGGCATAGCGCACCACATCCACCAGATTGGTGCTGCCGGCCTTGGCCATGGCGCCCAACGATTTCTCCAGGATGGTGGTCAGCCCGCCGGCCTTGTTGCCGGGCGAGGGGTTGGCGTTCATCTCCGCCCCCTCGCGCGCGGTATACTCCTCCCACCAGCGCATCAGGGCGACGAGCTTTTCACCGACCTCCTGGGAGACGGCGCGGCGGGTCAGCAGATGCTCAGCACCGTACGTCTCCGGCGTTTCAGACAGGATGACGGTGCCGCCATGGCGCACCAGCAAGTCGCTCGCAGCACCCAGGGCCGGATTGGCCGAGACGCCGGAATAGCCGTCCGATCCGCCGCATTGCAGGGCGATGGTGAGCCCGGCGGCGGCGCAGGTCTCACGCCTCGCCGCGTTCGCCTCAGCGAGCTGCTCGCGCACGAAGTCGATGGCGGCCAGCGTCGTCTTGCGGCTGCCGCCCATGTCCTGGATGTCCATCGCGCGCAGCCGGCCGGCAAGCCGCTGCTCCTCCATCAGCCCGCCGATCTGGTTCACCTCGCAGCCGAGCCCCAGCACGATCACGGAATGGAAGTTCACATGCCGGGCATAGCCGCCGAGGGTGCGGCGCAGCACCGTCAGCGGCTCATGCTGCGTCATGCCGCAGCCGGTCTTGTGGGTCAGCGCCACCACACCGTCCACATGCGGGAACTCCGCCAGCGGATCATGCCCGGTGATCGGGTTGGGTTTGAAGTAATCCGCGACAACCTGCGCCACATGCGCCGAGCAGTTCACGCTGGTGAGGATGCCGATGAAGTTGCGCGTGGCCACACGGCCATCGGCGCGGCGGATGCCCTCGAATGTCGCGGGTTCGTCGATGAAGGCCGTGGGCTGGGCGCCCTTGCCATAGGCGTAATCCTTGGCGAAATCGCCCATGCCACAGTTATGGGTATGAACATGCTGCCCCGGCACGATGGGCAAGGTGGCAAAGCCGATGATCTGGCCATAGCGCAGGATCGGATCGCCAGGCAGGAAGGCCCGGGTCGCCACCTTGTGCCCCGCCGGAATCCGCATGGTGGCAACGGTGTTGTCACCCACGGACGTACCAGGCAGCAGCGTCGCGCGCGCGATCACCACCCCGTCATCGGGGTGAAGCCGGATGACGGGATGGGTCATGTGCGCCGGCTCCTTACGCGACGTTATCGCTGTGCTCGCGCACGTGCTTCACGGCGGTTTTCGCCGCCATCTGCATCAACCCGCTGTCATTGGCGATGGTCACGAGCTTGAAGCCCATCTTGATCGCGCGCGCGGCATAGGCCGCGGTGCCGCAATGAATGCCGGCATACAACCCGCGCTTCGCACATGCCGCGATGATCTTGTCATAGATCGCCAGCATCTCCGGCTCCTCACGGTCCAGGATCGGGATCAGGCCATACGAAAACCCAAGATCGGACGGTCCGATATACACGGCCGTCAGCCCCGGCACATCAAGGATGGCATCAAGGTTCTCGATCGCCTGCTTCGTCTCGATCATCGGCATGATGATGATCTCGTCATTGGCGGTCTTCTGATACCCGGTCGCCTCGCCATACATGGCCGCCCGGATCGGCCCGTTGGACCGTGCGCCGGCCGGCGGATACTTGGCATAGGACACCAGGGCCCTGGCCTCCTCCGGCGTGTTCACCATCGGGCAGATCACGCCATAGGCCCCGGCATCGAGCACCTTGCCGATGATCCCCGGCTCGTTCCACGGCACCCGCACCATCGGCAGCACCGGATGGGCCTGCATCGCCTGGAAGCACTGCACCATGGAGAGATAATCCTGCACGCCGTGCTGCATATCGACGGTGACGGAATCAAACCCGCACTGCGCCATCACCTCGGCCGAAAAGCCGGACGGGATGGCCAGCCACCCATTGACCACGGCCTTGCCGGCCGCCCAGGCCAGCTTGATTTTGTTCTGCACGGCGTCTCTCCCATTGATTGCCGCAAACGCTACCCAAGGCGCTCGCATCCGGCAAGGCGGGTGGATTTCGGCCGTTGCGTTTGCCAAGCTTGCTGCCAGGCGCTTGGAGGTCTCGCAATGATCGCATTACCGGTTCTGGCGCTGCTGGCGGCCAATGTCGGCCTCGGGTTGTTTCTCGGCTGGCGCTACCTGACCGGCCAACGCAGCCGCTCGCTGCTGAACGGCATCCATCTGCTGCTGGGCGTCGGCGCGCTGGAGGCTTTGGCCATGGTGATGAACGGCACACCGAGCGGCGAAATCCTGGCCCCCGGCAGGCTGGGCAGCACGGCGGCGATCCTGGTGGCGGTGGCGATGTTCGGCGGATTGCTCGCCTCGCTGATGGGCGGCCGCAAGATAGACGGTGCGGACGGCGTGCTGCTGGCGCATGCCACCGCGGGGTTTTTGGGGTTCGTGGTGTTTCTGGTTTGGATCCTGCCGTAGCGCGTCTGTTGCCTGCCCGGCCTGATCCGAACAAAGGATGGTCCCCTTCGATCGAACCAAGGGTTACATAAGTCCGTCGGATGGGTGAGAGAAGCGAGTCCAGTCGTCATGTTGCAAATCCGGAACAATAACTTCGCACGTCCCCAGCATCGCCCATCAGAGTTTCCCAAACCCAGCCCGCCGCGCCGCCGAAAGCACCCCTCTTGGCAACGGAATCCGCCACGATTCGACGGCCGCCGGCCCCACCCGAACCCGCGCCCGAACAATCGGCGCGTCCGCACTCGCCCCAGTCTCCACAGCTCTTGCCGGCCGGGCCGTCGCCCTCACCCGCAACACGGACCGCTCGATCCCCAACATCCGGCACAGCGGCCCCAAAATCCGCGCCGCCTGCGGGGCCGCATCCAACAGCGCCACCAACTCCGGCTCCGCCAGCACGGTGCGCAGTTGCCCGGCAAAACAAGCGGCGTCACACGGCACGATCGGCAGCAGCCACGCGAACCCGCACGGCAACCGCGCCGACGCCACCCGCGCCCCACCGCCGCCCCGCCCGGCTCGCTTCCCCACCGCAACCTGCAACCGCCCCGCCTGAAACCGCGCCAGCAACCCCAGGATCCGCGACTCAACGCGCCGCACCCGCGTCCAAACCAGCACGATCATCGCCGCCGCCATCGCGCCATTCGCCCCCCGCGGCGCAATCCGCGCAGCCACCGCCCGCCCCAACCCTTCAAGGATCAAAGCGATTCGCTCGGCAACGGTAAGGGTGGGAACAAACGGCATGAACGAAACAAGAACATAAAACACCACCGTTCGCAAGCAAGGAAACGCCCTGATCGAAGGGTCGCGCGAAGCCAATCCCCGTAGGATGGGTGAGCGAAGCGAGACCCATCGCAACCTGTGAAACGATAGATTTCGCTTCGCCGATCCATCCGACATTCGCTCGCTCGCTCGCTCGCGGAGCTACCGACGGAACAATTGCTTATATTTCAACCAATGAATTAATAGCCAAGTCTTCCAGAATAATACTCCAATCCTCTTGAGTAATTTCTTTTGGAACGAAAACAGTGGTGCCGGTGATGTTCATAGCTGCAGAGACACCACCAGCCCGGTTGGGCCTATTTTTCAATACTGGCCATCGTTCCCAAGCGCGCTTTGCAGATAATTGTTGACGAGGATCACCAAGTGATTGAATATGAAAAGGCAACTCCCATGGTTCCGGCCAAATATCCAAAACTACAGCAGATAAATCTACTTCTGAACATACTATAAATGGCACAGTAAAAGAATGCGTGTTATTACAATATAGTAGCTCCTTGGATCCAATAGAAAGATATTTCTTGGCCTTCGTTCTACGTGTCTTCATGGCAGCGTCCGAAACTGTAGCCACAGCCCAACGATTGGCGCGAACGCCAAGCCAGATATTTTCGGTACTATGAGAGGCAAAACAAAAAAGATCTATTATGGTATTGAACCCTCCATTCGGAATTTTTCAAGAGTTAAGTCGAGGTCCAAATTTCGTAATCCTTATGGGCGAAACGACGACCTTCAATCCGTTTTGTCGCTGTCATGTCTCGATCACACTGCCATTCCAAATGTTGTCGGAATTTTCACCCCGCCATCTCACCCATTGGCCGCAGCCGCCCCAACAAAGTCGGAATCAGCTCGCTCACCGTCGGATGCACCGGCACCGCCCGCATCATCGCCCGAAACCCCACCCCGGCATCCATCGCCAGAATGAACTGGTGCAGAACCTCATCCGCCTCGATGCCAAACAGCGTCACGCCCAGAAAACGCTCGGTCTCGGCATCCACCAACACACGCATGAACCCCGCAGTCTCGCCCCGCTCCCGCGCCCGCCCCACCCGCGCCATCGGCAGCTCCGCCCGCAGCACCGTCTTCCCCGACGCAAGCGCATCCCGATCGCTCATCCCCACCCGCGCCAACGGCGGATCGGTGAACAGCGCATAGCCGAACAGCCGATGATCGATATCCCGATCCTCGCCATCGATCAGATTGCCCGCCAGAATCTCGTAATCATTGTAGCTGGTATGGGTGAACGCCCCCCGGCCATTGACGTCGCCCAGCGCATAGACCCCTTCCGCCGAGGTCCGCAGCCGCCCATCCACCGCGATGAACCCGCGCCCATCCAGCGCAACCCCAGCCGCATCAAGACCGAGCGCCGCCACATTCGGCCGCCGCCCGACAGAGGCCAGCACCAGGTCCCCCTCAACCTCGCGCGCCCCGGAGGCGTCTTGCCAGCGCACCACCACGCCCTCCCCCCGGTCCGCGGGCGCAATCTCGCGGCACCCGGCATGCACAACCACACCCTCCGCCTCCAGCATCGCCTGCACCGCCGCACTCACATCCGCATCCTCACGCGCGATGATCCGGTCAGCCCCCTCCAGCACCACCACCTCCGCCCCGAAACGGCGATACATCTGCGCGAACTCCAGCCCGATATAGCTGCCGCCCACCACAATCAGCCGCCGCGGCAGCCGGTCCAGCTCCATCATCTCGATATTCGTCAGCAACCGCGAAGGCGTCAGCTCCGGCCAGGCCGGCCGCACCGGAGTCCCCCCGGTGTTGATCACCACCAACGGCGCCTCGAACACCCGCCCCCCGACCGCGACCATCCGCGGCCCCACAAACCGCCCCTCACCGATCACCAGTTCAAGGGTCTTCGTCCCCCCGATCCACGCGGCCAGCCCATCGCGGGACTGCTGCACCACCGCAGCCTTGCGCGCCTTCACCGCCGCCAGATCGACGCTCACCGCCCCCGTCCCGATCCCGAATCGCGCCGCATCCCGCGCCACATGCGCCACCCGCGCACTCGCCACGAGCGTCTTGGTGGGAATGCAGCCATTGTTCACGCAGGTCCCGCCCAGCCGCTCCTTCTCGATCAGCACAACGCGAAGCCCTGCCTCGGCCAGCCGTACAGCGAGCGAAGGCCCAGCCTGCCCGGCGCCAATGACGACGGCATCAACGGTCTCGGTCATCGGCGTTGCTCCACTGGTGTGCTGAACTGTAGCCCGCCCCCAAACGAACAAAAGTTTTTTGGTTCTTTTTTTCAAAAAAGAACCGCTTGCCTTCCTGCCATCACCGCCCAGCCTCGTGCTGACAAAGCGCCCATTCGCCCCTATGTCAGAGGCATGACCCAGACCGACCTCTCCCATATCCGCAACTTCTCGATCATCGCCCATATCGACCACGGCAAATCGACCCTGGCCGACCGCCTGATCCAGACAACCGGCGCCCTCTCTGCCCGCGAGATGACGGAGCAGGTGCTCGACAACATGGATCTGGAGAAGGAGCGCGGCATCACCATCAAGGCGCAGACCGTGCGCCTCACCTACAAGGCGCTCAACGGCGAGGTCTACACGCTCAACCTGATGGACACCCCTGGCCATGTGGACTTCGCCTATGAGGTGAGCCGCAGCCTCGCCGCCTGCGAGGGCTCGCTGCTGGTGGTCGACGCATCGCAGGGCGTGGAGGCGCAGACGCTCGCCAACGTCTACCAGGCGATGGACGCGAACCACGAGATCGTCCCCGTCCTCAACAAGATCGACCTGCCGGCCGCCGAGTGTGACCGTGTCAAGCAGCAGATCGAGGACGTCATCGGGCTGGACGCGTCGGACGCCGTGATGATCTCCGCCAAGACCGGCCTCAACATCGAAGGCGTGCTGGAAGCCCTGGTCCACCGCCTGCCCCCGCCCACAGGCGATGCCAACGCCCCCCTCAAGGCCCTGCTGGTGGACAGCTGGTACGACCCCTATCTCGGCGTCGTCATCCTGGTGCGGATCAAGGACGGCCGCCTGAAGCGCGGCCAGAAGATCCGCATGATGTCCAAGGGCTCCACCCACAATGTAGAGCAGGTCGGCGTGTTCGCCCCGCGCATGACGCCGGTGGACGATCTCGGCCCGGGCGAGATGGGCTACATTACCGCCGCCATCAAAACGGTCGCCGACTGCAACGTGGGCGACACCATCACCGACGACCGCGTGCCCGCCGCCGAGGCGCTGGCCGGCTTCAAACCCTCCATCCCCGTGGTGTGGTGCGGCCTGTTCCCGATCGATGCGGACGATTTCGAGAAGCTCCGCGAATCGCTCGGCAAGCTCCGCCTCAACGACGCGAGCTTCCACTACGAGGCGGAAAGCTCGGCGGCATTGGGCTTCGGCTATCGCTGCGGCTTCCTGGGCCTGCTGCATCTGGAAATCATCCAGGAGCGCCTGTCCCGCGAGTTCGACCTGGACCTGATCGCAACCGCCCCCAGCGTCGTCTACAAGCTCACGCGGACGGACGGCACCGAGGAAGAGCTCCACAACCCCGCCGACATGCCCGATCCCTCGTTGATCGACACGATCTCCGAGCCCTGGATCAAGGCCTCCATCATGGTGCCGGACGACTATCTCGGCTCCATCTTAACGCTCTGCAACGAGCGCCGCGGCCAGCAGGTCGATCTCACCTATGTCGGCAACCGCGCCATGGCCGTCTACCGCCTGCCGCTCAACGAGGTGGTGTTCGACTTCTACGACCGCCTCAAATCCGTCAGCCGAGGCTACGCCAGCTTCGACTACGCGATGGACGGCTACGAGGAAGGCGATCTCGTCCGCATCTCCATCCTGGTCAACCAGGACCCGGTCGATGCGCTCAGCTTCATCGCCCACAAAAGCCAGGCCGAAAAGCGCGGCCGCTCGATCTGCGAGAAGCTGAAGGACCTCATCCCCAAGCAGCTCTTCAAGATCGCCATCCAGGCGGCCATCGGCGGCCGCGTCATCGCCCGCGAAACCATCGGCGCGCTCAGCAAGGACGTGACGGCCAAGTGCTATGGCGGTGACATCAGCCGCAAGCGCAAGCTCTTGGAAAAGCAGAAAGAGGGCAAAAAGCGCATGCGCCAGTTCGGCAAGGTGGAGATCCCGCAATCCGCCTTCCTCGCCGCCCTCAAGATGGACGCATAACCATGACCGCCCCCCTCCCCTCCCTCGCCGAGCCGGACAATGATCCAAGGCTCTGGTTGGAGGAGGTGGACGGGGCCGAAGCACTGGAATGGGTCGCCACCCAGAACGCCCGCACGCTGGCGCGTTTCTCAGGCCCGGCGCTCGACGCGGACGCCGACGCCCTGGCCGCCATCATGGACCGGCCGGACAACATCCCCTACGTCACCCGCCGCAACGGCCAGCTCTACAATCTCTGGAAAGACGCCACCAACCCACGTGGCCTCTGGCGCCGCACCACGCTCGCCTCCTTCCAGACCGATGCACCTGCATGGGAAACCGTCCTCGATCTCGATGCACTCGCATCAACCGAAAACGAGGACTGGATGTTCCACGGCGCCGTCATCGTGCCCGACACGCATGACCGCGCCATCCTGCACCTCTCCCGCGGCGGCAGCGACGCCACGGTGCTGCGTGAATTCGATGTCGTCACACGCGCATTCATCCCAGACGGCTTCACCCTCCCCCAGGCCAAATCCAGCATCACCTGGTTCGACCGCGACACGATCCTCCTCGCCTCAGCCCACGGCGAAGGCCATGCCACCACCTCCGGCTACGCCAGCACCATCCGCCTCTGGCGCCGCCACACCAGCCCGGACACCGCCCCGGTCATCTTCCAGATCGACGCCGCGCACATGGCCGCCGCCGCCCAGGTCGATCACGAGGAAGCAAGCAAACGCATCAGCTTCATCGATCGGAGGAACTTCACCAACGGCGCCATCTGGCTCGGTGACCTTACCGGCCCCAAAACCCGGCTCGACATCCCCAGCGACATCTGGTCCTTCTGGCATCGCGGCTGGTACGCCCTGCGCCCGAAATCCCCCTGGACGATCGGCGACACGACCTACCCCACCGGCACCGTGCTGGGCATCGCGCGTGACGCCTATCTGGCGGGGTCACGGGATTTCGAAATCCTCTTCACCCCCACCGAGCGCTGCGTCTGCAGCAACGCCTTCTGGGCCGATGGTCGCCTGGTGCTGGAGATCATGGATAATCTGGTTCCGCGCCATGTGGTTGTCACGCCGTCTGCCACCGGCTGGACGCACGAAACCCTCACAGGCCTGCCGGCCCTGGGCGTAATCAGCCTGTGGCGGTTTGACGAGGATATCAGACAGTCAGACGGCACCCTGCTCGCCAGCGTCTCCGATCCGCTCACCCCACCGCGCCTGCTGCTGACCTCCACCACGCTCGCAGCCCCCATGGTCCTCAAGCAGGCGCCGGTCGCGTTCAATGCCCAAGGCCTGGTCGTTGCGCGGCACGAGGCACAATCCCTCGACGGCACGATGATCCCCTACACCCAGATCGGCCCCGCCGGCGAAACCGGGGACGCACCGGTCCATCTCTACGGTTATGGCGGGTTCGAGATCGCGATCCAGCCGAACTACCGCGCCGGCATCGGCAAGCTCTGGCTCGAACGCGGCGGCACCTCCGTGCTCGCCCATCTGCGCGGCGGCGGCGAGTTCGGCGCCCCCTGGCACAAGGCCGGCATCCGCGAGGGCAAGGCCCTGTGCCATGACGACTTCGCAGCCATCGCCGCCGACCTCGTCACCCGCGGCGTGACGCGTCCCGGCCGGATCGCGGCCGAAGGCGGCTCCAACGGCGGCATCCTCATCACCAACATGCTGACCCGCTATCCCGAGCGCTTCGGCGCCCTGTTCTGCACCATCCCGCTGGTGGACATGCGCCGCTACACCAAGCTCCTCGCCGGCGCCAGCTGGATCGCCGAATACGGCGATCCGGACAAACCGCAGGACTGGGAATTCCTCCAGCACATCTCCGCCTATCACAATGTCACGGCCGAAGGCGCAGCCCCGCCCATCCTGCTCGCCACCACGCGGCGCGACGATCGCGTCCACCCCGGCCACGCCCGCAAGATGGCCGCCAAACTCGCCGAACTCGGCCGAGACGCCTGGTTCTACGAGCTCGACACCGGCGGCCACAGCTACGGCAAGACCAACCGCGAGCGCGCCCATTTTACGGCACTGGGCTACGCCTTCCTGCGCCACGCGATCAGCTGGACCGATCAGCATTGAACCCCGCATCATCTGATGCTAATTCTGATGCCTAAGAGGGCATCCACATGCGCACGACCGTCACCATCGATGACGACTTGCTCGCCAAGGCCGAGGAATACACCGGCATCAAGGAACGCTCGGCCCTCATCCGCAAGGCGTTGACCACACTGATCCAAATCGAGGCAGGGCGGCGCCTCGCCCTTCTCGGGGGCAGCGATCCGGATATCCAGGATATCCCGCGCCGGCGCAGCGAACCCGTTTGATCCTCGTCGATACATCCATCTGGATCGACCATATCCGGCAAACGAACGAAGTGCTGGCCGCCCTGATGTCGCGGCGTGAAGCCTGGTTACATCCATTCGTGCTCGGTGAGATTGCCGTTGGACAGTTTAAATCTCGCCCGCGCGCGCTCGAAGCATTGCGCAGGCTGCCGCAAACACAGATCGTTGATACCGATGAGCTTCTGGGTTTTATCGACCGGAAGAATCTCGCCGGGAGAGGCGTGGGATTTGTCGATATACACCTCATCGCCAGCGCGCGGCTCCAACCGGGCATGCGCATCTGGACCAGAGACCGGCGGCTTCATCTCCTGGCCGCCGAGCTATCCCTCGCCGCAAATCTGCTCAAGTAACCCGCAGCCCAAAACCGGATCCCAGCCATGGCCAAGAAAGACCGTCCCGCCACCCCAAGCGAGGACGAGACCTCCGACACGATCGTCACCCGCGACAGCAACGGCGCCACGCTGTCAGACGGCGATTCGGTTCAGGTGATCAAGGATCTCAAGGTCAAGGGCACCTCAGCCACGCTCAAGCGCGGCACGCTGGTGAAGAACATCCGGCTGACCGGCGATCCGGACCTGATCGAGTGCAACGCCGACAAGATCAAAGGCCTGGTGCTGCGGACAGAGTTCCTGAAGAAGCTCTGACGCCGGCCCGAGGGCGGTACATTACCCCCGCGCGTAGCGCAGCAGCACCGTGACAGGCGAGACGCGCAGGCGCCGGGCGGAAAGGCCCGGGTCGCTGCCCGGCAGCTGGCCGAGCCAGCCCTGATAAAGCCCTTCCAGCACGGCCGACAGCCAGGTGCCCGGCGGATCGCCGGCAGCCCCCACGCGCGGCAGGCCGTCATGGGAGATCAGCAACGATCGGTCAGTCTCGTTGAGTTGGAAGCTCACGCTGCCCCAGCCGATGGCGGCGAGCATGTCGTTGATCTCCATCACCAGGGTATCCATGGTGTGGGCGGGTGTGAGAGGCCGCATCGCCGCCATTCGCAGGCCGGTGGCGCGCAGCAGGGCATCGCGCCCGGCAGGCCCGCCGGCGAGGTCAACCTCCTCGGCCAGAGCCCGCATCAGCAAAAACCAGTCCAGCGGCGCGGCGCTGGCAAATTCGCTCACCGTTGCGTCCCGTTGAAGATGTATTTCGCGTAAACCGAGCCGGCCGCCTCGT
>CAIQQQ010000310.1 GCA_903873995.1 uncultured Rhodospirillales bacterium | reverse complement strand
TCGGGCCGCTTCGTGATCACCATGGACGACGATCTGCAGAACCCGCCGGAGGAGGTGGTGAAGCTGTACGATCATGCCCGGCTGGACGGGTGGGACGTGGTATATACGCGCTATGCCCGCAAGGAGCATGCCGGGTGGCGCAATCTGGGCAGCCAATTTGCCAACGGGGTGGCCGACCTGCTGCTGGACAAGCCCAGGGGGCTTTATCTGTCATCGTTTCGCTGCATGGCAGCCCCCGTGGTGCGGGAGGTGACGAAATATCAGGGCCCCTACCCTTACGTCGACGGTCTGCTGCTGCAGGTGACGCAGCGGATCGACAGCATTGAGGTACGGCATCTGCCCCGCGCGGAGGGGCGGTCCAACTACAATCTGCGGCGGCTGGTGCTGTTGTGGCTCAACCTGGCCACCAGCTTCTCGCTGGCGCCGCTGCGGCTGGCGACCTTGCTGGGGCTGGTGATGGCGCTGCTGGGCGCGATCGGGGCCGCTGCCACCATCGTCGAGGCGCTGGGGAGCGACCGCGTGCCGTCCGGCTGGGCGTCCACCATGACGGTGATCCTGCTGGTGGCGGGGGTTCAGTCGATGATCCTGGGCGTGCTTGGCGAATATGTCGGGCGCACGTTCCTGTCGGCCAACGGCAAGCCGCAGGGGGCCATTCGGACAGTCGAGCGTGGAGCGAGCGGGACAGTCGAGCGTGGAGCGAGCGGGACAGTCGAGCGGAGCGATCGGGCATGAACATGTTCTGGGCGGTCCTGGGGGTCGCCATCACCGTGAGCATGGCGGGGCAGACCCTGCTGAAGGCCGGTGCCGGGCGGGCGAGCTTTATGGAGCAGCTGTTTGACTGGCACACGATGCTCGGGCTCGTGCTGTATGGCGGGGCGGCCATGCTCTACATCATCGCGCTTCGGCGCATTCCGATGTCCGTGGCGCTCCCGGCCACGGCGGTGTCCTACATCGCTGCGGCTTTGATCGGTCACTATCTCTTCGGCGAATCGCTGTCGCTGGTTCATGTTGCAGCCATTGGTCTGATCGCTGCGGGCGTGGCCCTTCTGGCACTCGCATGATGGCGCGGCGGTCCCGTGAAGGAATGAACCCGATGCGCTCCGCCACCTGGATCGCCGCACTGCTGTTTGCTCTCCCGCTCCAGGCCCCTGGCCAGGCCCAGGCCCAGGCCCAAGGGATTGTCCAGGAGACCCTGGCGCCGCCGAAGCTGCCACAAACGCCGCTGGTGCCGCGCGTGTCCAGCGGGCTGCTGACCGATCAGGCCCCGACTGCTCCGGCGCTGCCAAGTGTTCCACGGATCTCCTCGGTGCCAGCCCTGCCATCCGCCCCTGCTCTGCCCGCCGTACCGTCCTTGCCGCCGATCGCCGCTGTACCGAACGTCCAGGTGCCGGCGGCGCGCGCTGCCGTTGCGTCGTCTTCGCCATCTGGGCAGGCGTCTTTGAGTGCGGCAGCCGCGGCATCTCCGTCCTTGTTGGGGCATTCCCAGCCAGGTCAGACCGCCCTGGCGTCGGTCGGGACGGGGGCTGCATCCACCCGGTCCGCCCATGCCGGATCCAGCTCCGTCGGCGTCACCCCCGTCGGCTCCAAACATGCGGCGACACTGCATGCCCCTACCGCGAGGTCCGCCAAATCGGCCCATGCCGCAAAGCCCGGCAGCGCCATCAAGACAAAGCAGAAAGCCTCCAAATCCGGCAGCCTGGTCCGTGGCAAGGCGAAGCCATCGCCGACGCAACAGGGCTGATCACCGAGCAAACCCTTTACGTTCGGTTGTTGCTGGATCATGTTCGGTGCAACGAACAGGCCGGGAAGAACGCCAATGAACCGCCGCAGCATGTTGCTCACCTCCGGTGCCGCGCTTGCCGTTGGGGTGACGCCATCCCGGGGCCAGAGCCTGCGGCTGCACCCGGGACTGTCTGACGGTGTCCGGGAGACGGCGGTCCTGGATGCGCTGCCGGGCAAGCAGCCTTTGATCAAGCTGTCCTACCGCCCGCCCAACTACGAATCGCCGCTCGATGCGTTTCAGGGGGCGATCACAGCGAATGACAGGTTCTTTGTGCGCTATCACCTGTCGGAAATCCCCGACATGGCAACACTGGCCAATTGGCGCCTGCGGATCGGCGGGGATGCCGCAGGCCGGGGGGTTGAGCTTGACCGGGCAGCGCTGGATCGGCTCCCGCAGGTCGAGATCGTGGCGGTCTGCCAATGCTCCGGCAATCGACGCGGGCTCAGCGCGCCGCATGTGCCCGGCGTGCAATGGGGCCTGGGCGCCATGGGCAATGCAACCTGGCGCGGGCCGTTGCTGCGCGATGTGCTGGCGCTGGCGGGGGTGAAGCCGGGTGCCGTCGAGATCTCCTATCATGGACCGGACACAGGCGTTTCGGACGCCACGCCGATCTTTGCCAAATCCATCCCGCTCGATCGTGCCATGAGCGACACCGCGATGATCGCCACGCAGATGAACGGCGCCGATCTGCCGCATTTCAACGGGTTTCCAGCCCGCATCGTGATCCCAGGCTGGACCGCGACATATTGGATGAAGCATGTCAGCCAGATCGAGATCCGCACCACGCCGCTGGCCAATTTCTGGATGAAGGCCGCCTATCGTGTGCCGACCGGGATGTTCCCCGGCAGCGCGTTCCCGACGCAGGACAATGCGACCAACCGGCCGATCACCGATATTCTGGTGAACTCGCTGATCACCAGCCATCAGGACAGCGACCGTGTTGTAGCCGCCGGTTTCACGTTGTCCGGCATCGCCTGGGACAATGGCAGCGGCATCGCCAAGGCCGAGTTCTCGCTCGACGGCGGCGCCACATGGCAAGCGGCCACGCTCGGGCCCGATATCGGCCGGTTCGGGTTTCGCAGCTTCACCTTCAAAGGCCAGGCGCCCGCCGGCGCTTTGCGCGCCATGTTGCGGGCCACGTCCAACGCCGGGGCAACCCAGCCGGACAAGCCAACCTATAACGGCGCTGGCTATCACAACAACGCCGTCCAGACGCTCAACCTGACCGCGGCATAGGGAGATGACCATGCGCCTCGTTCTGGCCGCCCTTCTCATCGCGGCACCAGCCTTCGCGTCGGAGCAGGAGGTTCCGCTCAAAGACGGCTCCGGCTCCGAACTGATGGCGCAGCATTGCGCCGCATGTCACAGCGCGGACTACGTCCGCACCAACGCGCCGTTCATGAGTGCCGAGGTGTGGAAGGCTGAGGTGACCAAGATGCGGGTGGCCTACGGCGCGCCGATCGATGATGCGGATGCACAGAAGATCCTGGCGTATCTCGTCGCGGCCTACGGAGCGAAGTAAGGCCAGGGCTCTGCCCCGGACCCGCCGTTGTGTGCCAGCACGCC
>CAIQQQ010000309.1 GCA_903873995.1 uncultured Rhodospirillales bacterium | reverse complement strand
TCCAGGGCAGAGCCCTGGCCTTCCTTTCACGCCGCGAGACCTCGATCGCGCAGGAGGGGACCGACGCTTGGGAGGCGGCCGCGGAAGGATTGGTAGAGCTGCATCGGGTCTTGTGTGTCGCCTGAGGCGAGGATGGTTTTCAGGCGGGCGGCGGTGGCCTGGTCGAAGGGGGAGCCGGCTTCGCGGAAGGCGTCGAAGCCGTCTGCGTCCAGGACTTCGGCCCAGAGATAGGCGTAGTAGCCGGCCGCGTAGCCGCCGCCGGCGAAGAGGTGCTGGAAATGGGCGGGGCGGTGGCGGGGGCGGATGGCTTTGGGCATGCCGAGGCCGGCCAGGATGTCGCGTTCGAAGGTGTCGATGTCCAAAGCTTCGGGGTTGGGGTGGGTGTGGAGCGCCATGTCGAGGATGGCGGACGAGGTGTATTCGATCGAGGCGAAGCCCTGGTTGAAGGTGCGGGCGGCGAGGAGGCGCTCGATCAGGGCATCGGGGATCGGTTCGTTGGTTTCGTGGTGGCGGGCGTATTGGCGCAGCGTTTCGGGGACGGCGAGCCAGTGCTCGAAGATCTGCGAGGGGAATTCGACGAAATCGCGGCGGACGGAGGTGCCGGACTGGCTGGGGTAGCGGACCTGGCTGAGCAGGCCGTGGAGCGCGTGGCCGAATTCGTGGAAGAGGGTTTCGGCGTCGTCAAAGCTCAGCAGCATCGGTTCGGCGCGGGCGAAGTTGTTGTTGTTGACGATGATGGGGGTGATGGCGCCGTCGAGCGCTTCCTGGTCTCGGTAGCTGCTCATCCAGGCGCCGGAGCGTTTGTCCGGGCGGGCGAAATGGTCGGCGAGGAAGAGGCCTGAGGTTTGGCCGTTGTGCTGGACTTCGAAGACGCGGACGTCTGGGTGGTAGCCTTCGATGTCTTCGCGGGGGTGGAAGGTGAGGCCGAAGAGGTTGGTGGCGGTGTCGAAGGCGGCCTGCTGGATGCGGTCGAGGGTGAAGTACGGCTTCACCGCGGCGTCGTCGATCGCGTGGTCCTGGCTGCGGACGCGGTCGGCGTAGTGTTGCCAGTCCCAGGGGGCGATCTCTGTGATGCCGTCGGTTTGGGCGAGTTGGAGGAGGCGGGATTCCTCCGCGGCGACGCGTTGTTTGGCGGCCTGCCAGACTTCGGTTGTGAGTTTGCCGACGGCTTCGGGGGAGCCGGCCATGCTGTCGGCGAGGCGGAAGGTGGCGAAGTCGGGGTAGCCGAGGAGGCGGGCGCGTTCGTGGCGGAGCGCCAGGATCTCGGGGATGAGGGCGCGATTGTCGTGCGCGCCTTCGTGGGCGCCGCGGGCGGTCCAGGCTTCGTTCACGAGTTTCCGGAGGTCTCGCCGGGTTGAGTAGGTCATGAACGGGTCGCTCGACGAGCGGGAGAGGGTGATGGCGTAGCCTTCGATGCCCCGTTCTGTTGCAGCTTGTTTGGCGGCCTGGATGACGAAGTCCGGCAGGCCGTCGAGGTCTTGGTCTGTGAGGGGGAGGTGCCAGGCTTTTTCGTCGTGCAGGACGTTCTGGCCGAACTGGGTGTGGAGCGTTGCGAGGCGCTGGTTGATCTCGGCCATGCGCGGTTTTGCGTCCTGGTTCAGGGCGGCGCCGGCGCGGACGAGGTTGAGGTGGGTGCGTTCGAGGAGGCGGAGTGCGTCTGGGTTGAGGTTGAGGGTGGCCCTTGTGTCGTGGAGGGCGGCGACGCGGGCGAAGAGGGCGGGGTTGAGAGCGATCTTTGTGCCGTGGGCGGCGAGTTTGGGGGCGTAGGGCAAGGCTCAATCCGAGAAAATCGGCTGGTCGTTGTGGAGTATGATCCCCGTGGAAATCGATCCTCTGGTTCGGTAGCGAAGGGGCGCTCAAAGG
>CAIQQQ010000308.1 GCA_903873995.1 uncultured Rhodospirillales bacterium | reverse complement strand
TGATGAAGGACGGCGGCCTGGACAATGCCGTGAAGAACGTTCTGGACGCACTTGACAAGACCGAGCAACCCGCAGATTGGAAGAAGAACAGCGTGTTCAGCAAGACACGCCAGATCACGCAGATCCTCGGCAACGCCGTGAAGGTCGCCAATGCCGGGTATCCGCTGGGGATCAACGCGACGCAGGTCACCCAATTGTTCGAGAAGCTTGCCTTTTATGGCGATAAGACCGACCAGCCGTTCGACAACGACGACACTGAGGGGCTGGCCACGCACAAGAAACAGCTCGGTTTGTTGGTGTCGGTCGCAGCACGCATCAAGGTCTGACCGCGGCGCGGCAGACGTGACGCCGAAGGCGGTCGGCCCATGCAGGCGGCCGCCGAGGCCCTCCGATCAGGTATACCTGCCGCTTTCGCCCGGGCATCGGAGTGTCTAAGACTGTGCCTGAGCAGGTCCGTCGCGCCGATCGGCGTCCGGCCGGCTCCGGATCACGCGGAGAGACGACATGCCGACCCTTGGGCGGGCCCTGATCGATGCCTTGGCGGCGCATGGCGCGCGCGAGATCTTCGGTATTCCGGGCGATTTCGTGCTGCCGTTCTGCAAGGTGATCGAGGAGGCGGCGGTGCTGCCGTTCTTTACCCTTAGCCATGAGCCGGCGGTGGGGTTCGCTGCTGACGGCGCTGCGCGCTTTCATGGCGGTATCTCGGCGGCGGTGGTGACCTGGGGGGCGGGCGCGTTCAACCTGGTGAACCCGGTGGCCGGTGCCTATGCTGAGCGTTCGCCGGTGGTGGTGATCTCTGGCGCACCTGGCGTGGCCGAGCGGGATTCGGGCTGGCAGCTCCATCACATGTCGCGCGCGATCGACACGCAGACGCGGATCTTCCGGGAGATCACATGCGATATCGCGGTGCTGGACGATCCATCGACGGCGCCGGCGGAGATCGCGCGGGTGCTGCGCTCGGCGCGGTTGTTTTCGTTGCCGGTCTATATCGAACTGCCGCGCGATCTGGTGGGGGTGGAGGTGAGCGCGGTGCCGGTGCTGGCCGATCCGCCGGTTGACGGGGGGGCGCTTGCGGAATGTGCGGCCGAAGTGTTGCGCCGGCTGCGCGCGGCAAGGCAGCCGGTGATCATGGTGGATATCGAGACGCGGCGGTATGGCGTGGAGGCGCAGGCGGCAAAGCTCGCGCGCGCGTTGGGCATTCCGGTGGTGACCACGTTCATGGGGCGGGGGCTGCTGTCCGATGATGCGGATGTGGTGCATGGCACCTATCTGGGCGATGCCGGCGATGCGGCGATCACCGAGTTGGTTGAGGGGTCGGACGGGCTGCTGCTGCTGGGGGTGATCCTGTCGGACACCAATTTCGCCGTGTCGCGCCGCAAGATCGACATTCGCAGCGCGATGCTGGCGATCAACCGGACGATGCGGATCGGGCATGCGCTTTACACCGACATCCCGATCGATGCGTTGCTCGATGCGCTGGTGGCGCTGGTGGACCAGCGGCCGCGTGGGGCGGACCGGCCGGCGCCGATCGCGAGCACCCTTGCTGTGGATGATGGGGCGATCGAGCCGTCCGATATCGCGGCTGCGATCAACGATCTGTTCGCCGCGCACGGGACGATGCCGATCGCTGCGGATATGGGAGATTGCCTGTTCACGGCGATGGAGATCGCGAACACAGGGCTGGTGGCGCCGGGGTATTATGCCGGCATGGGGTTTGGCGTGCCGGCAGGCATCGGCGCCTGTGCGGCGGGGATCGGGCGGCCGCTGATCCTGGTGGGGGACGGCGCGTTCCAGATGACGGGGTTCGAGCTCGGCAACTGCCGGCGCTATGGCTGGGATCCGATCTGCATCGTGTTCAACAACGCGAGTTGGGAGATGCTGCGGGTGTTCCAGCCGGAGAGCGCGTTCAACAACCTCGACGATTGGCGCTTCGCCGAGCTGGCGGGGCCGCTGGGCGGGGATGGTGTGCGGGTGACCACACGGCGTGAGCTGCAGGCCGCGCTGGAGCGGGCGCGTGCCACGCGCGGGCGGTTTCAGCTGATCGAGGTGATGCTGCCGCGCGGCCAGACCAGCGACACGCTGGCGCGCTTCGTTGCCGGGTTCAAGGCGGCGCGAGAGCGCGCAAGCCTGGCAGGCTGATGCTGGCGGCACTCCTGGAGCGTCTGCGGGCGGCGCCGTCGCGCACCGGGTCTGTGATCATCACGCTGTATGGCGAGGCGATCGCACCGCGCGGGGGGTCTTTGTCGTTGGGTCATCTTTGCCAGGTATTCGCGGCGATGGGGGTGGGCGAGGGCGTGGTGCGAACCGCCGTCTCGCGGCTTGCGGCCGACGGGTGGCTGGAGCGGACGCGGCAGGGGCGGCGCAGCTTCTATCGGCTGGCGCCGCGCGGGTGGGCGGCGACGGAGGCGGCGATTCCGTTGATCTACGGGACGCTCTACCCGTCTGAGGGTGCTTTGCGGCTGGTACTGGCGGATCGTGGGGTGGAGGCTGAGGGCCTGGGGCAGATCGCGCCGGGTGTGTGGGTTGATCACTCTGGGCTTTCGGTTGCTGAGGGGGCAGTCACGCTGGATCTTTCGGGCCCGCCGGACATGCTGTCGCGGATGGCGGCGCGGGCGTGGCGGCTGGACGCGTTGGCCGCGCGCTATGCGGCGTTTCTCGATGTGGTGTCCGGCCCGCCGGACCGGTTGGCGGGGATCGAGGCGCTGGTGGCGCGGGTGCTGCTGGTGCACGACTATCGCCGCGCGGTGCTGCGCGATCCGCATCTGCCGAGGCATCTGCTGCCGCCGGATTGGGCGGGTTTTGCGGCGCGGGCGCGATGCCGGGCGGTGCATGAGGCGTTGCGTGATGAGTCCGAGGCGTGGCTGGATCAGGCGGAGGGGGAGTCTGGGTTGTTGCTGCCCCCACTTAACCCAAGGCGTTTCACCGCCATCCAGGATTGAGCGCCATCCAGCGGGTCACC
>CAIQQQ010000307.1 GCA_903873995.1 uncultured Rhodospirillales bacterium | reverse complement strand
TTCGTCACCGCCCTTATGCTGTGCGCCCAGCCGCTGCGGGCGCTCGGCAACCTCAACTCGGCGCTCCAGGAAGGTCTCGCCGGCCTGGAGCGCGTCTTCGCTGTGATCGATGAGCACGCCGGCATCGCCGACCGGCCGGGCGCCGCCGCTTTGCCGCCGGGCGACGGACGCCTCGTGTTTGACCATGTGTGCTTCGCCTATCCCGATGGCCGTGCCGGCCTCAGCGGCCTGTCCTTCGCGGCCGAGCCCAGCCGCACCATCGCCCTTGTCGGCCCGTCGGGCGCTGGAAAATCGACGGCGCTCACCCTCATCCCGCGCCTGCACGACGCGCAGAGCGGCCACATCACGCTGGACGGGGTAGAGATCGCCCAGGTCACACTCGCCTCGCTGCGCGACGCCATCGCCTATGTCGGCCAGGACACGATGCTGTTTGACGATACCGTGGCCGCCAACATCCGCATGGGCCGCCCGGAGGCCACCGACGCCGAGATCCACCAGGCCGCCGCGGCCGCCGCGGCCGCCGGCTTCATCGCAGACCTGCCGCAGGGCTACGACACAATGGTGGGCCCCAGCGGCGGGCGCCTGTCCGGCGGGCAGCGCCAGCGCATCTCGCTTGCCCGCGCCTTGCTGCGCGACCCCCGCGTGCTGTTGCTGGACGAGGCGACCTCCGCGCTGGACGCGGAAAGCGAGGCCCTCGTCCAGCACGCCTTGGCTTGCCTGCGCCAGGGCCGCACCACCATCATTGTCGCACATCGCCTGTCAACCGTGCGCGACGCCGATCTGGTGGTGGCGATGGCGGATGGCCATGCGGTGGAGCAGGGGACCCACGCCGAACTGCTCGAGCATGACGGCCTTTACGCCCGCCTCGTGCGCACCCAGCAACTCGCCCAATGATGCCGTGATCGCCGAAACCCTGCTGCCGGTCCTGGGTCTGTCGCTCTCGGTCAGTCTCGCGGCCACGACCATGGCGGCCCTGATCGGTGTCCCGCTGGGGGCTCTGCTGGCGCTGCATGAGTTCGCCGGACGGCGCGCGCTGGTCATCACGGTGAACGCGCTGCTCGGCCTGCCGCCGGTGGTGGTCGGGCTCGCCATGTATTTGCTGCTGTCCCGCTCGGGTCCGCTCGGCTGGCTCGGCCTGCTGTTCACACCGCCCGCGATGGTGATCGCCCAGGCGGTGCTCGCCACCCCGATCATCGCGGCTCTGTCACATCGCGCGCTGGAGGCGGCCTGGCGCGACTATGGCCCGGCGCTGCGCGTGCTTGGCGCAACCAGGGTCCGCGCCTTGCCGACATTGCTCGCCATGCAGGCCCGCCCGCTCGCAACCGCTCTTCTCGCAGGCTTCGGCCGCACCATATCCGAGGTCGGCGCCGTCCTCATCGTGGGCGGCAACATCGCCGGCCACACCCGCACCATGACCACCACGGTCGCCCTTGAGACCAGCAAGGGCAATCTCGACCTGGCACTCGCTATCGGGCTATGCCTCATCGCCATCAGTCTCGCCGTCAGCACCGCCGCCATCGCCCTGGGAGGGCCTAAGCCATGATCATCCGCACCCTGCTCCTCATGCTCGCGGTGGCGCTGCCCGCACAAGCCGAAACGATCACGCTGGCCTCGACCACCTCAGTGGACAACTCCGGTCTGCTGGCCAAGATCCTGCCGGGCTTCACCAAAGCCACCGGCATCGAGGTCCGCGTGCTGGCCCAAGGCACCGGTCAGGCGTTGGCCACCGCTGCGCGCGGCGACGCCGATCTGGTGCTGGTCCACGACCCCGAGGCCGAGGCCACATTCCTTGCCGAGGGCCACGGCATCAATCGCCGCCAGATCGCCTGGAACGACTTCATCATCGTGGGGCCTGCCGCCGACCCAGCCCACATCGCCGGCGGCAAGGATGCGCTCGCGGCCCTGACCGCCGTCGCCCGCACCACCTCGCCGTTCGTCTCGCGCGGCGACAAAAGCGGGACGGACGCCCTGGAAAAGCGCCTGTGGAAGGCTGCCAAGATCGCGCCCGCAGGCCAGCCCTGGTATCGCGACATCGGCGGCGGCATGGGTGCCGCCCTCAACGCCGCCGCCGCGATGGACGCCGTGACCCTGTCTGACCGCGGCACCTGGCTTTCGTTCAACAACAAGCGCGACCTCGTGGTGCTGGTGCAGGGCGACAAGGCGCTGACCAATCGCTACGACGTGATCGAGCTGAACCCCGCAAAGCATCCCGACATCAAGGCGGCGCCCGCGCATGTCCTCGCCGAGTGGCTCGCAGGGCCGGACGGACAGGCAGCGATCGGTGCTGTGACGGTCGCCGGCCAGAAGCTGTTCATCCCGAGTGCTGCCAATCCGGTGCCGTAGGTGCCGGCCATGGCCGCTCGTTCATGACAGATCGCTTGCATCCCCGAACCACCCCCGCTACACCCGCGCTCTGCGCTGGCACCCCTGGAGGCCGGCGCGTTTTCTGTTTGGAGACTACCATGGCCAATTCCGTTGTGATTGAGGCCGAGGCGCGCGCGGTTGCAGGTAAGGGGGCAGCACGCGCCACTCGGCGGCAGGGACAGGTTCCTGCGGTGATCTACGGGGCAAAGCAGCCCGCGATTCTGCTCTCCTTGGATCCGCGCATCGTCATGCGCGAACTCGTGAAGGGCGGCTGGCGGTCGCGGCTCTACGAGGTGAAGATCGGTGACGAAGCCACCCGCGTGCTCATGCGCGAAGTGCAGTTCCACCCGGTGTCAGACAAGCCGATCCACATCGACTTCCAGCGCCTGGCCGCCGGCGAGCGCGTGCGCGTGTCGGTGAATGTCCGCTTCATCAACGAGCTCGCAAGCCCCGGCCTGAAGCGCGGCGCGGTCATGAACGTCGTCCATCACAGCGTCGAGTGCTACTGCGATCCGGATGCCGTGCCCGAGTTCTTCACCGCCGACCTCACCGGTCTTGAGGTGAACGACAACGTGCGCTGGTCCATGCTCAAGGGCACCGATGACGTGAAGCCGACGTCCACGGAAAAGGACTTCGTCATCGCCTCCGTGGCCGCCACCAAGGGCATGGAAGCCGCCGCCTCCGATACCCCGGCAGCCCCCGCCGGCAAGGCGCCCGCCAAGGGCAAGGCCGCGCCGGCAAAGCCTGCCGCCAAGAAGTAGCCCGGTCTCGTGCTGCTCTGGGTCGGGCTCGGCAATCCCGAGCCCCAGATGGCCAGGCAGCGGCACAATATCGGCTTCATGGCTGTCGACGAGATCGCGCGCCGCCACGGGTTCTCCCCGTGGCGGCAACGATTCAAGGGCCTGGTGGCCGAAGGCATGATCGGCGCCGAGAAGGTGCTGGCCCTCAAACCTCTCACCTACATGAACGCCTCGGGCGAGGCGGTGCAGCAGGCCGCCGCGTTCTACAAGCTGCCCACCGAGGCCATCACAGCGTTTCACGACGAGCTCGATCTCGCAGCCGGCAAGCTCCGCATCAAGCGTGGCGGCGGTGCGGCGGGCCATAACGGCCTCCGCTCGATGGACCGGATGCTCGGCAGCCCGGATTACTGGCGCGTGCGCCTCGGCATCGGCCATCCCGGCTCCAAGGAGCGCGTGACGGGCCATGTGCTCGGTGATTTCGCCAAGGTCGAGCAGCCCATGCTCGAAGCCTTTCTGGACGCCATGGCCGCAACCGCCCCCCTGCTGGCTGCCGGCCGGACCGAGGACGTGATGACGGCGGTGGCGCTGCGCATGCAGGACGCGCGTTGACGGAGATCGCTGCGGCTGGGCTTGCGTCCCGGCTCGTGATACCGCTGCGGAAAAGCATGTGGGGGTAAGAGGAGATGCGGTTCGGTCTTGGCCTCTTCCTCCTTCTGGCTCTGCTGAACCCCGCCTGGGGGTGCCAGCCGGGCGAAGACTGCACAGCAGGCGCCGGCGCCTATCGCGTCGCACCGCCCCCCAACTGGGACGGGCATTCACCGCTGCCCACCATGATCTATTTCCCCGGCTACAAGACCACCGCCGCCGACACGATGGCGGACATCGACATCCACGGCACCGCCCAGCGGCTCGGCGTTCTGTTGGTGGCCCTCGAACCGGCGGGCGGGCGATGGGACCTACCGCCCTTCGGGCCGCCACGCCGCGACGAGGCGGCCTATGTCGCAGCCGTGCTTGACGCGGTGGAGCATGACTACCCCGTCGACCACAGCCAGCTGCTCGCGGCCGGGTTCTCCATCGGCGCGTCCATGCTGTGGTATCTGGCCTGCTCGCCGCCGCCGTCGCTGTCCGGCCGCTTCACCGCGTTCGCCGCGATGTCCGGAACGTTCTGGCTGCCGCAGCCGCAAACCTGCGCGGGGCCGCCATTCAGCCTGATCCAGTTGAACGGCACGGCCGACAAGGTGTTTCCAATCCACGGCCGCTCGATCCAGAACGGCCACATGCGACAGGGCGACAGCATCGAGGCCGTGGACATGCTGCGCCGCCACGATTCGTGCCCGATGGCCGCCCACAGGCAGGACAGGATGTCCACGCTCGGCTCCGCTGACACATCCAGGCTCGGCTCCGCCAAAACGCCCACGCCCAGCGGAGACACCATGCCCTGCGACGTCGATGAAGCCTGCGCCAGCGGCACCAGGGTGCGCATGTGCATCCATTCGGGCCAGCACGAGGTAGAGGGGTTCTGGATCGACACCGCATGGATTTTCACGCGGCAGATCGCAGCCAGCCGGCAACGGGAGATGAGCCAAGGTTTGCGGTTGCAAAATCACGGAGGATAAGGATGCTGCGCGGCCTTGCAGCGCCGCAAGAAGGAATGTTTCGCGATGGGCTTCAACTGCGGCATCGTCGGTCTCCCCAATGTGGGGAAGTCGACCCTTTTCAACGCCTTGACCGCGACCGCCGCGGCGCAGGCGGCCAATTACCCGTTCTGCACGATCGAGCCCAATGTCGGCCGGGTCGCCGTGCCCGATCCGCGGCTCGACATGCTGACCAAGATCGGCAAGTCGCAAAAGACCGTGCCGACCAGCCTGGAGTTCGTCGATATCGCAGGCCTGGTCCGCGGTGCGAGCAAGGGGGAGGGCCTGGGCAACCAGTTCCTTGGCAACATCCGCGAGGTCGATGCCATCATCCATGTGCTGCGCTGCTTCGAAGACAGCGACGTCACCCATGTCGAGGGCAGCGTCGATCCAATCCGTGACGCCGAGACGATCGAAACCGAGCTTATGATCGCCGACATGGACAGCCTGGAGAAACGCCTGCCCGCGCTGCAGAAGAAGGCGCGCGGCGGCGATCGTGATTCAGCCGCCACCGTGGCGCTGATGGAGCCGATCCTCGCGGCCTTGCAGGGCGGCCGCATGGCCCGCACCGCCATCGCCGCGGCCGATGTGGAGGCTGCCAAGCGTCTCCAGCTCATGACCTCAAAGCCGATTCTCTATGTCTGCAACGTGGAGGAGGGGGCCGCTGCCACCGGCAACGCATTTTCGGCGCGCGTGATGGCCCGCGCCGAGGCCGAGGGCGCGCGCTGTGTCGTCGTCTCGGCCGCGATCGAGGCCGAGGTGAGCCAGCTGGCCGAGGCGGACCGCGTCGAGTTCCTCGAAGGCCTGGGTCTGCATGACAGCGGTCTGGACCGCGTGATCCAGGCAGGTTACGGATTGTTAGGGTTGATCACCTACTTCACAGTCGGTCCCAAGGAGGCCCGTGCCTGGACGATCACCCGCGGCACGAAGGCGCCACAGGCCGCGGCCGTCATCCACAACGATTTCGAGCGCGGATTCATTGCGTGTGAAACCACAGCCTACGACGATTTTGTGACATTCAAGGGAGAGCAGGGTGCCAAGGAAGCGGGCAAGATGCGCGTAGAAGGCAAGGAGTATGTCGTGAAGGACGGCGATATCCTGCTCTTCCGCTTCAATGTCTGACCGGCGGAACCTTTCCGACCTGCCCTGAAGGAACCGCCCCATGGATCTAGCACACGCGTATCTGACACACGCGGATCTGACACACCCGGATCTGCCCCGATGGATCTGATCGATGTTCTGATCGATGCCAAGGTCGACAGCCGCGACACCGTCAATCCGGTCAGTCTCGGC
>CAIQQQ010000306.1 GCA_903873995.1 uncultured Rhodospirillales bacterium | reverse complement strand
AGCAGCTCCTGCATCGACAGCCGTGTCTGGGCATCGAGTGCGCCGAACGGCTCGTCCATCAGCAGCGCCTTGGGCTGGATCACCAGCGCGCGGGCGATGCCGACACTTTGGCGCATGCCGCCGGACAGCTGGACGGGCAGGCTCTTATGGAACTTCTCAAGGCCCATGAGGCGCAGTATCTCGTGTGCGCGCGGCTCATAGATGTCGCGCGCGATGCCCTGCACCGTGGGGCCGAACACCACGTTGTCCCACACATTCAGCCATGGCAGCAGCGAGGCCTCCTGGAACACCACGCCGCGATCCGGGCCGGGCCTGGTCACGGCCGCGCCGTTGAAGCTCATTTGCCCTTCGCTCAGTGACTCGAACCCCGCGATCAGGTTCAAAAGGGTGGATTTGCCGCAGCCGGAGGGGCCGAGAAGGGCGACGAACTCGCCTTCGCCCACCGTGAAATCGACATTCTCCAGCGCCAGCACGCCGCCCGCGTAGGTTTTGCTCACCGAGGCGAAGCGAATCGTTCCCATCACCGCCTCTATTGGTTGAACGATTGCAGGCGGCGCCAGGTCAGCGCCCAGAGCTCCAGGCGCACGATCGCCCAGTCCGACAGGAACCCGAACAGTCCGATGGAGACCATGTCGGCGATCACGATGTCCATCCGCCCGACGTAATAGGCATCCCACAGCACGTAGCCGAGCCCGGATTTCACCGCGACCATCTCCGCCACGATCACCGCGGTCCAGGCGATGCCGAGGCCGATGCGAAGTCCCGTGAAGATGGAGGGCAGGGCCGCCGGCAGAACCACGCGGCGGAGGATGTCCAGCGGTCGGGCCCCCATCATCAGGGCGGCGCGGATCCAGTTCTTCTCCACATCGCGCGATCCTTGGGTGGTGTTGATCACGATCGGGTAGAAGGCGCCGATGGTGATGAGGAAGATCGCGCCGAAATCGCGGATGCCGAAGATCGCCAGCGAGATCGGCAGCCATGCGGTGATGGGCACCGGGCGCAGCCACTGGATCGTGGGGTCCACCATCGCCGAGACGAGGCGCGACCAGCCGATGACCACACCGAGCGGCACGCCGAGCAGGATCGCCATGGCGAACCCCTTCGCCACCCGCTCGGCCGAATGCCCCACCGCCGCCGCCCAGCTGCCGACATAGGGCGACAGCGTCATCGGCCCGGCATGGCCGAACGCCCAGGTGATCCAGGCACTCCATACCCGATCCGGCGTCGGCAGCGCGCCGCCGGCCAGCGCGCCGTCCGTGCCGGCCGCCTGCCAGAGCAGGACCGCGCCGACCGGCAGCACGACGGCCAGGAGCCAGCGCCCGGTCTGTGCCAGCAGGGCGCGGGACCCATGCATCAGGCCTTCATCGCCGTGGTCAGAAACGAGCCGTCCCAGTTCTTGTCGATCTCGCCCGACACGTCTTTCGGGATCACGCCCAGATCGTTGAACGCGCGGGCCTGCGCCTTGATCTGCGCCGGGGTGATGACCGGGCCGAGCTTGATGATCTCGGCGATCTTGACCGAGACCGCAAGGTCGATGCCGGTCATGCCCGCGATCGCCTCGCCGAATTTCGCGGGCGAGGTGCCGAGCAGCTTCATCTGGGTGACGTAGGCGGTGACGAAGGCCTGCACGGCGGCGCGCTTGCTGTCCACGGCCGCCTTGTTGGCCACCAGCATGCCGAGCTCGGCGCCCACGGCCTTTGAGATCGAGTAGTCGAGGTTCTTCGCGAAATAGCCGTAGCCCTTCATCACCGGGATCGATTCGAACGGCTCCCAGGTTACGATCGCATCGACCTCGCCCTTGTCCAGGGCCGTGTCCAGATTGGTGCCGGCGCCTTGGATGTTGACGGCGGTGAAGGAATTGTAGGGGATGCCTTTCTCGATCAGCGTGGCGGCGAACTGGAACCACACTGCAGAGCCCGGGGCGATGGCGATCTTCTTGCCCTTGATGTCGTCCCAGCTGTCAAACTTGGTGCCGGTTCGGCCGATGACGTATTTCGGCGAGGCGCCGACGCCCATGATGCCGACCATGCTGGAGGAGCCGTTGGCCAGCGAGATCGCGAGATCCGCGGGGCCCACGGCCGCCACATCGAGCGAGCCGGCCAGAAGCGCTGTGCGGGCATCGGCGTAACGGACGAATTCGACCAGCTTGATATCCATGCCGGCGGTCTTCAGATCGTTGGCCGCGGCGATGATCGGGGCGAGATGGCCGACCTTCTCGTAGCCGACGGTGAGCGTTGTTGTTTCGGCGTGCAGCGGACGCGACATTGTGGTGGCAAGGCCGAGGGCGGGAATACCGCCAAGGATCGTTCGACGCTGCATGGACCGTCTCCTTCGTTGATGGCCGGACAGGCCGGTCAGACGAGAATACGGGATATCGTTTTTGGCGAAAGGCGGATTGTCGGCAAACTGTGTACTGGGCCGGCCAAGCCCGCGTTGGGGGGCGGGGCCGGGCAGGTCTCTGCCTGCGATTCCCTCAGTACTGGTCTCTCAGTATTGGCGCAGCAGCCCGATGAGCCGGCCCTGCACGCGGACGCGGTCGGCGGGAAGGATGCGGACCTCGTGGCGCTGGTTGGCGGGCTCGAGGGCGATGGAGGCGCCGCGGCGGCGCAGGCGCTTGAGGGTGACTTCCTCGCCGTCCACCAGGGCCACGACGATCTGGCCGTTCTCCGCGGTGTCACCGCGCTGGATGATCACGGTGTCACCGTCGAGGATGCCGGCTTCGACCATCGAGTCGCCGGCGACCTCGAGGGCGTAATGCTGTCCGCTGCCGAGCATGCTGGCCGGCACGTCGATATTGGCCGTGGTGTCGCGCATGGCCTCGATCGGCACGCCGGCGGCGATGCGGCCGTAGAGCGGGAGTTGGACGACGGGGATGTCGGTGCCGGAGCGGACGCCGGGCAGGCGGGAGGTGAAATCTCCGCGGATGACGTTCGGCTGGAAGGCGGGGGGCTGGAGTGCTGGGGCGCTTGGGGGGAGGGCGGCGGCTGGGGTGGCTGCGGGGGGAGCCGCGATGAACGGCGCCTTGAACTCGCCTTCGGGCAGGCGGGTGACCTCAAGCGCGCGCGCGCGGTGGTGGCGGCGCTTGAGGAAGCCGCGTTCCTCAAGGGCGGAGATCAGGCGATGGATGCCGGATTTGGATTTGAGGTTCAGGGCTTCCTTCATCTCCTCGAAACTGGGGGAGAACCCGGTTTCGCGCAGATGATGGTCGATGAAGATCAGCAATTCGTGCTGCTTGCGGGTGAGCATGCCTGTCCCCTTGATGCCGGGCCGGATCGCCCTCCGAGCACGTCTCGGTTAGGAACAAAGCGGCAACTTGCCCAATGTTCTATTTTGGTTCCCCGGCGCCGGTCAAGCACGCAATATCAGCCAAGCCCATCCAATTGCAGGATTTCCACCGGATCGCCGATTTTGGCCGCGGACGCATGCGGTGGGCGCAGGATCAGCGCGTCCGCATGGGCCAGGGCGCGCAGCATGCCGGAATCCTGGCGCGGGAAGGGGGTGGCGACGAGGCGGCCGCTGGCGTCTGTGGCGAGGGTGGCGCGCAGATGGTCGGCGCGGTGGTCGTTTCCGGCGAGATCGGCGCCGAGGATCGCGGCTGTGGTGCGTGGCGCGTCGCCGGGTAGGCCCTGGAGCCGCGCCAGGGCCGGGCCCACGAACAGGATCGCGCAGACGAGAGTCGAGACCGGGTTGCCGGGCAGGCCGATCAGCGGAAGGGGGCCGAGATGGCCGTGCATCAGCGGCTTGCCGGGCCGCATGGCGATGGTCCAGAAATCCAGGACGAGGCCGGCGTTGGCGAGCGCGCTGGCCACCAGGTCGTGGTCGCCCACGCTGGCGCCGCCGGTGGTGATCAGCAGGTCGCAGCCGGCCGAGCCCTGGGCGGCTGCGGCGATGGCGGCGCGGTCATCGGGCGCGATGGGCAGCACCAACGCCTCGCCTCCGGCCCGTTGCACGAAGGCGGCCAGCGCATGGGCGTTGGAGCTGACGATGCCGCCCTGCGGGATCGGATCGCCGGGCAGCGCGATCTCGTCGCCGGTGGCCAGGATCGCCACGCGCGGGCGGCGATGCACCGAGACCCAGGGGTGGTTGGCGGCGGCGATCAGACCGACATCGCGCGGCGTGATGCGGCGCCCGGCGGGCACGAGACCATCGCCCTTTGCGAAATCCTGCCCGGCGCTGCGTATATTGGCGCCATGGGCGACGGCGCGGGTGAGCGTGATCGTGTCGCCCTCGCGTGTCACGTTCTCCTGGATGACCACCGCGTTCGCCCCGGCCGGGACGACGGAGCCGGTGAACAGCCGGACGGCCTGGCGCGCTTCGAGGATGCCTTCCCACGGATGGCCGGCCGGAGCCTCGCCGACCACTGTGAGGTCCCCCGTGTCGGATGCCCGCACCGCGTAGCCGTCCATTGAGGAGACGTCGGCGGGCGGCTGTGTGAGCCGGGCCAGGATGGGGGACGCCGTGACACGGCCGAGGCAGGCGGCCAGCGGCACTATCTCGGCCTGGGTGGGGCGCAGCGGCGCCAGGATGCGGGCGCGAGCCTCCTCGACCGGGATCATCGACCTACTCCTGTTGAAAATCGCCGGATTTGCCGCCGGATTTGGCCACCACGCGCACACCCTCGATGCGCATGCCGCGATCGACGGCCTTGACCATGTCATACACCGTCAGCGCCGCGACCGAGACCGCCGTCAGCGCCTCCATCTCCACGCCGGTGCGGCCGGTCAGGCGGACGGTTGCGGTGATCTCGACGGTGTCGTCCCCCACAGGTGCGAGATCGACGGTGACGGAGGTGATCGCCAGCGGGTGGCACAGCGGGATCAGCTCGGCGGTGCGCTTGGCCGCCATGATGCCGGCAAGGCGCGCCACACCGAGCACGTCGCCCTTCCTGGCGTCTCCCGCGCGGATCAGCGCGAGCGTTTCGGGCAGCATCACCACGCATGCCTTGGCGGTGGCGGAGCGATGCGTCTCGGCCTTGGCGCCGACATCGACCATGGCGGCGGCACCGGTCGCGTCGAAATGGGTGAGGCTGCCGGTCATCCCCCCGGGCATCCGTTGAGCAATGTGCGGGTGGCGGCCGCCACGTCGTCCTGGCGGAGCAGGCTTTCGCCGACGAGGAAGCTGTTCACGCCGGATTGGGAGAGGCGCACGAGGTCCGCATGCGTGCGCAGGCCGGATTCGGCGATCACGAACCGGTCCGGCGGCACCTGACCGGACAGGGTGACCGCGGTCTCGACATCGGTGATCAGCGTCTTGAGGTTGCGGTTGTTGATGCCGATCAGCCGGGTCTGCAGGCACATCGCGCGTTCGAGTTCGGCCTCGTCATGCACCTCGGCCAGCACGTCCATGTCCAGGCTGTCGGCGAGCTCCTCGAGATGGCGGGCCTGGTCGTCGGTGAGGGCTGCCAGGATCAGCAGAACGCAATCCGCCCCCATCGCGCGGCTTTCGGTGATCTGCCAGGGGTCGAGCATGAAGTCCTTGCGAAGGACGGGCAGAGCCACGGCGGCGCGGGCGGCGCGCAGATGCTCAGGATCGCCCTGGAAATGTGCGCCGTCGGTGAGCACCGAGAGACAGGTGGCGCCGGCCTCCTCATAGGCGCGGGCGATGGCGGGCGGATCGAAGTCCGGCCGGATCAGACCACCGGAGGGTGAGGCCTTCTTGATCTCGGCAATGAGGGCGAAGCCGGTTGCGGCGCGGTCCATCATGGTGCGGCCGAAGCCGCGGGTGGGGCCGGCGGCCTGCGCCTGGGCCTTCAGCGTGTCCAACGGGGTGGCGGCCTTGCGGCGTTCCACCTCGGCGCGGGTGTCGGCACAGATCTGCACCAGAACATCTGGCAGGACGACTTCGGAGGCGGTCATGCGGTCTCTCGCTTGAGGGTCTCGAGTGCCGCGAGCGCGGACCCCGTGTCGATGGCGGCCGCCGCACGTGCCACACCCTCGGCCACGCCGTCCACCACGCCCGCCACGACCAGGGCTGCGGCGGCGTTGAACAGCACGGTGTCGCGATAGGCGCCCTTGGCGCCGTCAAGCAGAGCGAGCAGGGCCGTGGCATTGGTCTGTGGATCGCCGCCGGCGATGGCGGAGACGGGCGAGACCGGTAGGCCGGCCTCCCCGGGCGTGAGCACGAATTCGCGCAAGGCTCCATCCTTCAGCGCCACAACCTGGTTGGGGCCGGCGGTGGTCAGTTCGTCGAGCCCCTGGCCATGGACGATCCAGACATCGGTGCTGCCGAGATTGCGCAAGGTCTCGGCCATCGGTCGGGCCCAGCGCGGGTCGAACACGCCGGTGAGCTGGCGCTTGACGCGGGCCGGGTTGGCGAGCGGGCCGAGCAGGTTGAAGATGGTGCGGGTGCCGAGCTCCACGCGGGGGCCGGCGGCATGGCGCAGGGCCGCGTGATGGCGCGGCGCGAACAGGAAGGCGCAATGGGCGGCGGCCAGGATTTGCGGCAGCCGGTCCAGTGCGACATCGACGTTGACGCCCAGCGTGGTCAGCACGTCCGCACCGCCGGTGCGTGACGACAGAGCGCGGTTGCCGTGCTTGGCGACCGGGATGCCGAGGCCCGCGAGCACGAACGTTACGGCGGTGGAGACGTTGAGCGTGCCCGCGCCGTCCCCGCCGGTGCCGCAGACGTCGATCGCGCCCTCCGGGGCGTCGACCGCCAGCATGCGGGCGCGCATGGCGCGTACGGCGCCGGTGAGTTCGTCCACCGTCTCACCGCGCACACGCATGGCCATCAGCAGGCCGGCGATCTGCGCGGGTGTCGCCTCGCCGGCCATGATGAGGCCGAACGCGGCTTCGGACTCGGCAATGGTCAGCGTGGCACCTTGCGCGACCTGCGCGAGCACGGGCTTGAGGCTGGTGAGGGTCATCGCAGCGTCAGGCCACCAGGGTTGCGGGCGCGTTGTTGCGGCGTGCGAGCGCCAGGAAATTGCCCAGCAGGCGATGGCCATGCTCAGACGCGATGCTCTCCGGATGGAACTGCACGCCGAAGATCGGCAGGGTTGCGTGGCGCAGGCCCATGATCAGGCCGTCCTCGGTGTGGGCGGTGGCGACGAGGCAGTCCGGCAGGGTTGCCTCATCGACGATGAGGCTGTGATAGCGGGTGGCGGCGAACCCGTCCGCAACACCTTCGAACAGGTCCGTGCCGGCGTGGTGCACCGGGCTGATCTTGCCATGCATCGGGACCGGCGCGCGGATGACGTCTCCGCCGAAGGCCTGGCCGATCGCCTGGTGGCCGAGGCAGACGCCGAGGATGGGCAGGCGGCCGGCAGCGGCTGCGATGAGATCGAGGCAAATGCCGGCCTCGTTGGGGGTGCAGGGGCCCGGCGACAGCACAATGCCGTCGCAACCAGACGCCATCGCCTCGTCCACCGTGATCTGATCGTTGCGCACCACGCGGCAGCGCCCGCCCGCCTCGCCCAGCACATGGACGAGGTTGAAGGTGAAGCTGTCGTAGTTGTCGATCAGAAGCAGCATCATCCCACCTTGCGCGGAGCCGATTTGAGCGTCAAACGCGGCATGTCATGGCATCTGGCGCGGCGCGGGGGAAGTGGGGCTGCTTGCGGTGCTGCCGTGCTGTGTGACATCTGGCCGGGTTATCGGGGGAACGAGAGTGAGCCGCCATCTTCTGCAGATCGAGGGGCTGCATCCGCCGCAGATCGAGGCGATGCTCGATCTGGCGGAGAGCTACGTTCTGCTCAACCGCTCGGGCAAGACCCAGCGTGACCTGCTGCGCGGGCGCACCTTGATCAACCTGTTCTTCGAGGACAGCACCCGCACCCGCACCAGCTTCGAGCTGGCCGGCAAGCGGCTGGGCGCGGATGTGATCAACATGTCGGTTGCCAGCAGCAGCGTGAACAAAGGCGAGACGTTGCTGGACACCGCGGCCACGCTCAACGCCATGATGTGCGATCTGTTGGTGATCCGGCACAGCCAGTCCGGTGCGCCGCATCTGCTGTCGCAGAAAGTGGATGCCGCGGTGATCAACGCGGGGGACGGGACGCATGAGCACCCGACCCAGGCGCTGCTCGATGCGCTGACGATCCGCCGCAGGCTGGGGCGGCTGGAGGGGCTGACGGTTGCGATCTGCGGGGACATTCTGCATTCGCGGGTGGCGCGGTCGAACATCCATCTGCTGACGGCGATGGGCAGCCGCGTGCGCGTTGTGGGGCCGCCGACTCTGATTCCGGCGGATTGCGGGCGCCTGGGCGTGGAGGTGTTTCACGACATGGCGAAGGGCCTCGCCGACGCCGACGTGGTGATGGCGTTGCGGCTGCAGAAGGAGCGCATGGGCGGAGAGGGCAATGCCCGCCCGGGCGGCAACCCGGTGCCCTCGGCACGGGAGTATTTCCGGTTCTACGGCCTTGATTTCGACAAGCTCGCGAGCGCCAAGCCGGGTGCGCTCGTGATGCATCCGGGGCCGATGAACCGCGGCGTGGAGATCGACAGTGCTGTGGCAGACGATCCGGTGCGCAGCGTGATCAAGGAGCAGGTGGAGATGGGTGTTGCGGTGCGCATGGCGGTGCTGGACAGCCTGGCGCGGATGCAGCGCCGCAATGTCTGAGCTCCCTCTTTCCGATCGGCGCAACGCGGGTCTGCTGATCGAGCATGCGCGGCTGATCGATCCGGCATCGGGGCTGGACGAGACCGGCTCCCTGCTGGTTCGTTCCGGGCGGATCGCAGCAATGGGCGCGCTCTCCGGAAGGCCAGACGGGGTTTCGGTGATCGACGCCGAGGGGATGGTGCTGTGCCCGGGCCTGGTGGATATGCGGGCAGAGCTGGGCGAGCCGGGCGGCGAGTTCCGCGAGACGGTCGCGTCCGCGGCGCTGGCGGCGTCGGCCGGCGGGATCACAACGTTGGCGGCATTGCCGGACAGCAGGCCCGCGATCGACAACCCGGCTCTGGTGCGGCTGCTGCGTGCGCGCGGCGAGGAAACGGGGCGGATCACCGTGCTGCCCTATGGCGCTGCGACGCGGGGCTGTCTTGGGGTGGAGCTCGCCGAGCTTGGCCTGCTGCGCGAGGCCGGCGCCGTGGGGTTCACCGACGGGGCGCGTGCGATCGGCAGTGCCAGGATGATGAAGCTGGCGTTGGCCTATGCTGCCGGGATCGGCGGGCGGATCATTCAGCATCCGGAGGACCCGGAGCTGGCCTGGGGCGGGGCGGTGACGGAGGGCGAACAGGCCACGCGCCTGGGTTTGCCGGCCATTCCCGCCGGCGCCGAGGCGTTGTTGGTGGCGCGCGACATCCGGCTGGCCGAGATGGTCGGCGGTGCTGTGCATTTCGCGCATGTCTCGACGGGCGAGGCGCTGGAGCTGATCCGTGGCGCCAAGGCGCGCGGCTTGGCCGTGACGTGCGACACGGCGCCACCGTATTTCGACCTCAACGAGACGGCGATCGGCGAATACCGGACCTTTGCCAAGCTGTCCCCGCCGCTGCGCTGCGAGGCGGACCGGCTCGCGGTTGTCACGGCCTTGGCCGACGGCACGATAGACGCCATCGCGTCCGATCATCAGCCGCGCGACGCCGATGACAAGCGCCTGCCGTTCGCCCAGGCATTGCCGGGCGGGGTGGGGTTGGCGACCTTGCTCGCGATCACCTTGGCGCAGGTTCACGGCGGGCAAATCGGGCTGTCGCGCGCCATCGAGCTGTTGACGGTTGCGCCGAGATCGGAGAGCACACGTCTGAACTCCAGTCACTGGT
>CAIQQQ010000305.1 GCA_903873995.1 uncultured Rhodospirillales bacterium | reverse complement strand
GGGTTCCAAGGGCTCGGCCCTTGGCGGGTCCAGGGCAGAGCCCTGGCCTTCCTTGCTATCCCACCCCTAAACCTGTTCGGGAACCCGCATCCAGGAGGGGCGGAAGGGTTGGATTGTAGCTTCGCCGCACAGGATTGGGGCGCCTGGGTTGAGCGCGTCGAGGCGGAGGGTGGCCAAAGCGTGCCCTGCGGCGGTGGATCGCATGGTGCCGATCTCGTGGCCGTCTCGGGTGATTGTGGTGCCGGATGGGGGCATGGGGCCGGTGACCTGGACGGGGAGCACGCGGCGTTTGACGAGCCCGCGGTATTTCGTGCGCGCGGTGAGTTCCTGGCCCATATAGCAGCCTTTGGACCATGACACGCCGCCGAGTTCGTCAAAGCCGGCTTCCAGAAGGATGGTTTTTTCGGGTTCGAGGTCGCGCGATCCGTCCGGGAGGGCGAGGGCGATGCGATGGGCCTGCCAGTCGTCGGGCGTGGCATTGGTTTCGAGCGCGCCCAGCGAGGGGATGGCCGAGAGAATGCGGTATCCGGCGGCATCAAGCCTTGGGTCGGCGGCGATGATGGCCCCTTCGGTGGGCACGCCGTCCCAGGCGGCGTGAACGGCAAAGCGGTCCGAGACGTCCTCGATCGTCACCTTGGAGCGCAGCCGGTAACGCTGCAAAAGCTTGACCAGCATCGGCGCCTGCGCGCGCTCGCAATCGAGCAGCAGCGTGTCGCTGTCGGCGATGATGAAGAAATCCGCGAGCCACTTGCCTTGCGGCGTCAGCAGGGCCGCCCAGACAGCGCGACCGGGTGCTGCGAGGGACACGTCGTTGGAGACGAGGCCCTGAAGGAAGGCAACGCGGTCGTCGCCCGAGATCTGGACGACGCCACGATCGGGAAGGAGCGCGATCTTGGTCATTGCAGGGAATTGGTTCCTCGGCATTACCCATGCAAGAGTGCGCGGAAATTCTAAGGATTGTCTGAATGGCCGAGCGTTTCGATCTGCTGCTGCGTGGCGCGGTGTGCGTGTTCCCCTGGGGTGAGGCGCCGGCCGATATCGGCGTGCGCCACGGCCGCATCGCAGCGATCGGCAGTCTCGATGCCGGCGCGGCAGAGACGGTGTTCAACGCCACCGGCCTGCACGTCCTGCCTGGTGTGATCGACCCGCACGTGCATTTCCGCGACCCGGGTGACGCCACGATCGAGACGATCCCGCTGGGCAGCAAAGGCGCCGTGCTGGGCGGCATCACCACGGTGTTCGACATGCCCAACACCACCCCCCCCATCACCGACGCCGCGAGCCTCGCCTGGAAGCGGGCCTATGTGTCGGAGGTCTCGTGGTGCGACATGGGGATCTATGTCGGCGGCACGCGCGACAACATCCCCGATCTCGCCTCCCTCGAGGTGGCGGAAAATGTCTGCGCCATCAAGGTGTTCGCCGGCTCCAGCACCGGCCCGCTGATGATCGAGGACGATCCGAGCCTGGAGCGGGTGATGCGCGCCGGCAGGCGCACCATCGCCTATCATTCGGAGGACGAGTACCGCCTCCAGGCCCGCAAGGGGATGTTCAAATCGGGCGATCCCTACGCGTCCCACGCCGAATGGCGGGATGTCGAATGTGCCTTCCTCGGCACGCGCCGCCTGATGGCCCTGGCCCGCGCCACCGGCCGCCCCGCGCATATCCTGCACGTCTCAACCGCCGAGGAACTGGAATACCTCAAGGATTACCGCGACATCGCCTCGGTCGAGGTCCTGGTGAACCACCTCACGCAATGGGCGCCGGACGTCTATGAGCGCCTGGGCGGCTTCGGCGTCATGAACCCGCCGATCCGCGACAAGCGCCATTACGACGCCGCCTGGGCCGCGATCGCGGACGGCACGGTGGACACGATCGGCTCAGACCACGCGCCACATTCCAAGGCCGGAAAGCTGAAGCCCTGGCCCGAATGCCCCGCCGGGCTGCCCGGCGTGCAGACGATGCTGCCGCTGATGCTGGACCACGTGAACGCCGGCCGCCTGAGCCTCACCAGGCTCGCGGACCTCATGGCGGCCGGCCCCGCCCGCATCTACGGCGCCGTGGCCAAAGGCCGCATCGCCGCGGGATACGACGCGGATTTCTCGGTCGTGGACATGAAGGCCCGCCACATGATCACCAACGCCGAAATCGTCTCCCCCAGCGGCTGGACGCCGTTTGACGGCACCGAGGTTATAGGCTGGCCCACAGCCACGATCATCCGAGGCCAGATGGTGATGCGCGAGGGCGAGGTCCTCGGCAGCCCGATCGGCCGGCCGGTGCGCTTTCGCTGACGCGCAAACCGCCGAATTCCAAGGGTTTCACCGTGTCAACAACGTTGCTATGGTCAAAGGCCCGAATCGTGGCAACGCAGGATCGCTTGATGCGTGTTGCCCAGAGTCACCGGCATTGGGCCAAAGGATTGCGTCATGAAGTTCAAGGCTGACCGCGCGGTCCTGCTCCGCGCTCTGGCCCACGTCCAGAGCGTGGTCGAGAAGCGGAACACGATCCCCATCCTCGCCAACGTCATGATCGCGGTGCGCGACGTGAAGCTGACCCTGACCGCGACCGACATGGAGATCGCGGTCGTGGAGGACGTCGCCGCCACCTCCGTCCGCAATGGCGCCTGCACCGCTCCGGCCGCAACCCTCTACGAGATCGTCCGCCGCCTGCCCGAAGGCGCCGAGGTCGAGTTCGACCATCCCGGCGGTGATGCCCAGCTCGCCGTGCGCGCCGGCCGCTACGCCACCTCGCTCGTCGTGCTGCCAATCGAGGATTTCCCGTCGATGACGGCGGGCACCCTGCCCAACCGTTTCAACCTGCCAGCACTCGCCCTGCGCGGCCTCATCGACCGGACGCGCTTTGCCATCTCCACCGAGGAGACGCGCTACTACCTCAACGGCATCTATTTCCACGCCGCCGAGAGCAACGGCGTGCCCGTGCTGCGCGCCGTCGCAACCGACGGCCATCGCCTCGCCCGCGTCGAGGAGCCGCTGCCCGATGGCGCTGCCGGCATTCCCGGCGTGATCATCCCGCGCAAGACCGTGGGCGAGCTGCGCAAGCTGCTGGACGAGGCGCAGGGCGATGTCGAGATCGCAATGTCAGACACCCGCATCCAGTTCAAGGTCGGCACCATCACCCTGACCAGCAAGCTGATCGACGGCACCTTCCCCGAATACGAGCGGGTGATCCCGCGCGACAACGACAAGATCCTGCGCGTCGGCTGCAAGGATTTCGAGGCCGCCGTGGCCCGCGTCTCCGCCATTTCATCCGAGCGCTCGCGCCCTGTGAAGCTGTCCCTGGCGAAGGACCTGCTGGTCATCTCCGCCGCCTCCCCCGAGCAGGGCACCGCCACCGAGGAGCTGGACGGCGATCGCGTCACCTACACCGCAGGCCCGCTCGAGATCGGCTTCCAGGCCCGCTACCTCAACGACATCACCGCGCAGATCTCCTCGCAGGTCGAGTTCCGCTTCTCCGACGGCTCGGCGCCCACCGTGGTGCAGGACAGCGGCGACGCCAGCGCGCTCTATGTGCTGATGCCGATGCGTGTCTGAAGTCGCGGCAGGCGGCACGTTCCTGCGCCGCCTGACCCTGGGCCGGTTTCGCAACTACACCGAGCTGTCCTGGCGCCCTGAAGGCCGCATCGTCGTGATCACCGGCGCCAACGGCAGCGGCAAGACGAACCTACTCGAAGCGATCTCCTTCCTGGTCCCCGGCCGCGGCCTGCGCGGCGCGCGCATCGGCGAGGTGGCACAGGCCGGCACCGCAGCCTGGGCGGTCAACGGCCGGTTCGACTCGGCGGACGGTCCCTTGGAGATCGCCACCGGCACCACGCCCGAAAGCCCCGATCGCCGCGTGTTCCGCCTCGATGGCGCAACCCCTCGCAACCAGGCCGAGCTTGGCGCGCGCCTCTCCGCCGTGTGGCTCACCCCGCAGATGGACCGGCTCTTTCAGGAAGGCGCCTCCGGCCGGCGCCGCTTTCTCGATCGCCTGGTGTATGCGCTGGAACCCGGCCACGCCCGCGAGATCGGGTCGCATGACACGGCGATGGCCGGGCGCAACCGCCTGCTGGCCGAAGGCCGGCGCGATCTCGCCTGGCTGGCCGGGCTCGAGGACTCGATGGCCCGCCATGCCGTGGCCGCGACCGCCGCACGCATGGCGCTGGTCACAAGGCTCAACGCAGCCGATCTGTCCGGCGCGTTCCCCCGCGCCCGGCTCGGCCTGCTATGTCCGATCGCAGAGCGCCTCGCGTCTGCGCCCGCCCTGGCCGTGGAGGACTGGGTGCGATCGGAACTCGCAACCTCCCGCCAGTCCGATGCAGCCAGCAGCAGCAGCTCGGTCGGCGCCCACCGCTCCGACCTGGCGATGGCGGACGCCGCAACCAGCCTGCCCGCAGCGCAGGCCAGCACCGGCCAGCAGAAGGCCCTGCTGATCGGCGTCATCCTCGCCCACGCCGCCCTGCTCGCCGACCTGCGCGGCGCAGCACCCCTGCTGTTGCTCGACGAACCAGCGGTGCATCTCGACCCAGACCGCCGCGCCGCCCTCTTCGCAGCCCTCGCTCCCCTGCCGGCCCAGGTGTTCCTCACCGGGACAGACGCCGATATCTTCCAATCGCTCAATGCCCAGGCATCATTCTGGCGCACCGGCGGCGACGCGCTGCATGGTGGGTAGAGGAAGGCCAGGGCTTTGCCCTGGACCCACCGTCGTGCGTCAGCGCGCCTTCGGCGTGACGGCCGGGGGCCCTTGGAACCCCATTCATTTACAATATCGGTCTTGAAAGAGGGGGGCGTACACAACGGTTCGATCGGCCCGACGTGAACGCCCCCCTCTTTCAAGACCGATATTGTAAATGAATGGGGTTCCAAGGGCCCCCGGCCGTCACGCCGAAGGCGCG
>CAIQQQ010000304.1 GCA_903873995.1 uncultured Rhodospirillales bacterium | reverse complement strand
CGGCGCCGCGGGCTCCGACGCGGGGGGCTCCGACGCGCGCGGTCCCGCGAATCCCGGGACGGACTCCACGGGAAGCTGCGCGTGCTCCGTCCCCGGCGCGCCCGCCTCGCGCACCCCGAGCGCCCCGCTCGCGGGCCTCGCCGCCGCGCTCGCCCTCGCCCAAGCCCTCGCCCACCCCTCCTGGCTGATCGAAGGTGAAATCGCCCCATGAAGCTGCCGCGCTGCATGCGCCTCGACCCGTCCGACCTGTTCGTGTTCGAACGCGCCGCCGAACCCGGCGAATGGGCGGTCTCCGGCGCCTTCGTCTTCGCCCATGCCGACACCGCCACACTCAGCCGCAAGGCCCGCGTCGCGCTGCGCTCCGGCTTCCTCGGCGTCGCAAGCCTCGGCTGGTCCACCCTCGTCGAAGTCGCAGACGGTGACCCGGAAGAGATCGCCCACGCCCTCGCTCGCCATCTCGTCACCTCCTTCGGCGCCCCCGACCTCCAAACCGCCCTCATCGCAGCCCGCGAGGAGGTCACCTTCGCCGCCTCCCTGTGTGACCTGCCGGAAGGCACCGTCATCGCCGTCCACCGCACCCCGGGCCGGGACGGCCTGTCCGAACAGTTCCGCACCCTCACCGCCCGCACCGACCGCCCCGCTCCCGTCTTCGCCCTCATCGAGACCAACGACGACCCGGACCACGTCGATCTCACCCGCCTCGTGGAGCGCGGCGGTTGAACGAATTCTGGGTCTCCTCCGGCCACCTCCTGCTGGACCGCTCCCCCGAAGGCCGCCTCCTCCTCACGGACGACTTCCTTCGCGCCTTCCTTGCCCGCCCCGAGCTGATGCCGCCCGAGGAGGCCTGCGAAGAAGAACGCACCCTGCACGCAACCCTCCTCGCCACCCCCACAGCCCCCGCCTCGCCCGACGGCATCGCCGACCCCGACGCCGCCGAAAACTGGCGCCTGTTCCTGACCTTCCGCGATCACCTCATCGCGTCCCCCACCCTGGAAGCCGCCTACCTCTCCCTCATCCGCGGCGACCTCTCCGCAACCCCGCCGCTGTTCCTCACCCAGCTCGTCCACGTCCTGCTGCGCAACGCCCTCCATGGCTGCACCGACGCCGCAACGGTCCGCGCCGCCGAGCTCCTGTTCCGCCCGCAGCGCGCCACCCATCATGACGGCGCCCTCTTCCTGGCGGATGCCGAGGCCATCGAAACCCACGAACAGGCCCGAACCAGCTCCCCGCTGCTCGCCATGCTCGCCCCGCCCGCCTTCGCCGAACTCGCCGTGCTCGGAGCCGAGAACGCGCAGGACTACTGGGGCCGCTCGGACGCGTTCGACATGGTCCTCAACCTCGGCGGCGCGGGCAGCAACCTTGGTAACAACATCGGCAGCGGCCTCGGCAGCGGCCGAGACGCCATCGGACGCGCCCTGCGCCTCTGGCTCCGCCACATGCTCGGCATCGACTCCACCATCGACCCCCTCCAATCCATCACCGACCCCGACTGGCGCTGGTTCATCGGGCTCGACAGCGACGCCACCCGCATCGGCAACGCCCTCTGGCACGGCGAGGATCCCCCCGAGGCCTCCAACCTGCTCGCCCTCTACCGCCTCGTGATCAAGGACGAAGCCGCCATCCGGGCCGATCTGCGCGGCCACCCCATCTACCTGATGCTCGCGAAGGACAGCGAAAACCGCGTCCGCCTCAAACCCCACAACCTCCTCACCCTCCTCCCGCTCGAAGCCGTCTCATGACCCCCACCTCCCAGATCGAGATCGGCGTGGTCCTGGAACGCCAACGCCCAAAAAGCCCCTGGGCGGACGTGACCGGAGACACGCTCTGGCTCCCCGCCGCCATCCTGCCCGCCGCCCCCGATCTCCCCCCCTTCACCCGCCTCACCGAAACCCCATCCGGCGAGCTCCTCTTCGCCGGCTGCTTCACCATGGCGCTGCACCGCACCGAAACCGCCAACTACCGCGACAATCTCGCAACCGGCGCCCCCCGCATCTGGATCGCCCTCCGCGCATCCGCCTCCGCCCAAGGCATCACGATCATCGGCGTCACGCCTGACCCGGCCGAGGGCGAAAGCTACACCGAAGCCGGCACGGACATCACAGGCCACGTCCCCATGCCCAGCGAGATCGCCGCCATCCTCGCCGATTTCGTGGCCGAACATCACATCGAGCGACCCTTCATCAAACGCCGCCGGCGCGACTGGTCATCAGACACCGAGGACGAATTCGCATGACCCGGCGCGGCACGACCGATCCGGGCAGCATCGAACCCGATAGGGCAGGGGAGAGCTTCGCCCGTCGCTGGTCCCGCCTGAAGCGCACGCCGCCCGCCGCCCCTTCCAGTCCCGCCGTATCTCCCGAGCCATCACCAGAAACATCTCCCGAACCCATCACTCCCCCACCCGCCGAGGACGTCCCGCTTGACGACATCCTGGCCTGGGTCCGCCGCGGCGCCCCGCAACTCTGGGCCCAGACCGCGATGCGCCGCCTCTGGGCCAGCGACCCCACCATCAGCACCTTCATCGGTGACGCGGACTACGCCTGGGACTGGAACGCCGCCCAAGCCGTCCCCGGCTGGGGCCCGATGCGCGCAGCGGACAACATCGGCCAGCTCCTCTCCCGCGCCATCGGAGACCCTATGCCCCCCCGCCCCGACCTCGGCCCGCCCAAAGAGCCGGAGCCGGAGCCCAATTTGCTGGCCGAGGCCAAACCCGAACCCGAAGCCAACCCCGCGCCGGAACCAGCCCCGGAACCAGCCCCGGAGCCAGCCGAACCCCAACCAGCGCCGCCCCACCCCGTCCATCGTCGCCGCGGCGGCAGCGCCACGCCCGTCTGACCGCCAGACCAACCCTGACCACGCAACCCTTTCGACACCCTGGCCATTCACCAGATGTCGGCTAAATTGCACGCACCCAACGGAGACGACACCGATGCCCCGCCCCATCACCCTGGCCACCGCTGCCCCCATCGCGACCCTCTTGGCAGCCCTGGCCATCGGCTGGAGCAGCCCCGCCCACGCCCAGATCAACCCGTTCAAGGGCAAGGGCCCCCGCCTCGAACCGTCGGACACCGCGCTGATGGATCGCGCCGCGTCCCCCCTGTTCCAGGCCGACACGATCAAACCCGGTGCCTCCAACACCTGGTCCAACCCCGCCACCGGCAATTCCGGCGCCGTCACCATCAAGGGCGAGCGCCAGGTCCAGACCATGCTGTGCCGCAACGTCCAATACGACATCACCGTCAAAGCCCGCCCCGGCGCCAGAACCTACCTGGTCGACTGGTGCCGCACCCAGGACGGCACCTGGAAGATGCGCTGACCGCCTCAAATCCAAGTCGCCATAGGGGGCAATGCCGCTCGCCATTGCCCCCAACCGGAACGCGCATCACCCCAGGCCGTTCTCATTAAACACCCGGACCGAAACCCCCGCATCTGCGCACAATCCCCGATTACCGCTTGGCAAATCCCTGCCGCCGCGCCGCTGACAGCACCCCCCGCGGCAACGGGATACGTTCGGGTTGCACCGGAACGCGCGCCCTGGGCAATCTCGAGCAGCACACTGGTGTTGGGGTCGAGCCGGATATTGGCGTCCAGGCTTGGCAGGGTCTCGGTCAGCCGGCGGCGGATGTCGCCG
>CAIQQQ010000303.1 GCA_903873995.1 uncultured Rhodospirillales bacterium | reverse complement strand
CGCCGGTGCTGCTGCTGCTGGCGCCGGCATCAAAGCTCAGCGTGCCGTTGTTGACGGTGTAGACATAAGCGTTGCTGCCCTGGTCAAGGGTCACGGTGTTGGCCACCGCTCCCCCGTTGAGCTGGTCGACCAGCGCAAGGTTCGTGACTGTGGCACCGGCAGCCACGTTCTGGGTGATCGTGCCGGGCTGCTGATACTGCCCGCCGCTCCACTGCGCGAAGATCGACGCGACGTCCCCGGCCGGGATCGTGCCGTAATCGGACACGATCTGCCCGCTGGTGGCATCATAATAGACCCAGGCCGTGCCGGACGGCTCAGCCGCGGCCGCTGCGGCATTGGCCACAACAACAGGGGCGGTGGCGCCCGTGGTGTGCGACGTCAGCAGCGGCAGCCCGCCATTGGCCGAGGCGCTGTAGGAATAGACAAACGTGCCGTTGACGCTGGCGAGCGTGAAGGTCTGTGCCACCGCCCCGTAAGGCAGGATGTCGGTGACCGTGAGATCGTTGGTTGTAACCGACGGCGCGATCTCCGCGTTGCCGAGGGTCTGGGTCTTGCCGACATAATATTGCGCCGCGATCTCGGGGCCGGTGTTGGCGCCGATCGCAGAGGCGTTGCCGATCACCGTGCCGAAATTCGCCTCGACCTGGTTGGCAGCGGCGTTGAAATAGACGCCCGGTGACGTCGCGAGCGCTGCAGCGCTGGTCACCACCGGCGGCGCGCCGGACGCGTTGGACGCATCGGCCGTGATCGTGCCGGTCACGTTGTTGACGTCGTAGAGCCAGGAATGGCCCATGCCGTCCTTCAGCGTGATCACGGTCGGCACCGCACCGTCGGGCAGCGTGTCGATCAATGTCGTGTTGGTGACAGAGACGCCGTTCGCGATGTCACCAAACACCTCAAGCGTCGCCACATTGCTCGGACCGGTGGCCGTCGCCGCGCCCTTCTCGCCCACGAACACGGAGCTGACCGTCAGCACGGTCGGCTGGAAGGCGATGGAAGCGGCCGGCGTGATGATCGTCGGATTGGTGTTGCTGTCGCCAAGCGCGGACGTGCCGTAGAGGAAGCCGCCCTGTGCCGAGACGGGCAGGCTCGGCGTGGACGTCACCTTGGCGTCGGCGCTGACGTTGAGGCTGACCGCGATGTCCGCCGGCGTCTGGCCTGCGGTGAAGCTACCGAACGGCAGGGTCAGCAGCACAACCTGGTCGCCGGCCGTGCCGTGGATGACGATCGGGTTGCCGGTGCCGTCATTGCTCTTGGGAACGGTGTATGTCCCGCTCGAGTTAAATGTCGCGACGGTCGATGCGACCGGGGCGCCGAGATAGGTGGCGCTCTTGAAGCTCACCCCGGTGCCCGCGCCGTTCGCGCCAAGGCTGTCCAGGCTCAGCACCACGAAGGGCGCGTATCCGGTGGCGTTCGCCGAAGCCGGATCGGCGGTGTTGGAGAATGTGACATTGACCGTCTGGGTCGTTCCCAGAAAGGCATCGGCGTTCGCGGCGGAAATGGAGATCGTCGGTGTCGCGCTCATTGTTCTTGTCCCAACAGATAGGTTGGGGAACAAAGCGCAAAGACCGTGCCAGACCGATCCGGGGCAACAAAACCGAATCGTTCCCTTCGGTGTTTACTTAATGACCTCTTAACTCACGTTTTCGAGAGTGCCCGATGCATTTTGCGAGTTCATCAACGTATCAGACGACAACTTGCAATGCAGGGAGCGTTGCAAATTGCGAAAGCGCCGGCTCTCTATGTGTTTTCACGTCGGAGAACGTTATGAAACACGTCTCAATTCTGCAGATGTCGGTCAGATAAAATACCGCTGACGAAGGGCACAGACGACGATCGGCATCTTTGCAGCCGCAGACAGCCAAATCCTCCCGCGCCGCATCAATAGCGGCTTCGGGAGGTTCACCGGCAAAAAACGAACGATGAAACCGCGCAAAGGGAAAGCCCCGGGCGGTCTGAGCCGATCAGACGGCGAAGCCTATGGCCGCCCCTGGGACACCCTCACCCCACCAAAGCCATCGCCTTGTCAACGGCTGCGCGCAGCTTGCGCCCGGTGGGTTCGTCGTTGCTGCCGAACGTGCCGGCGATGCGGCCGTCCCGCCCGATCAGAACCTTGTTGAAGTTCCAATCCGGCTGCCAGCCCTTCGTCTGCGCCTTTACCCATTTGTAAAATGGGTCCGCATTGGCGCCGCGTACATGGGTCAGCCCGGCCATCGGGAACTGCACGCCAAACGTCGCGTCACAGAACGCCTTCACCGCGGCGTTGGTACCCGATTCCTGGTTGAAGTCCTGGCTCGGCATGCCCACCACCGTCAGCCCCTTGGACTCCAGGGTGGCATGCAGCTTCTCCAGCGCCTCATACTGATAGGTGTAGCCGCAGAAACTCGCGGTGTTGGCCACCAGCAGCACGCGGCCTTTGAAGGCCGCGAAATCCAAAACGCCCTCCTCGATGGAGGGGAACCGGAAATCCCAGGCCAAGGTCTCGGGCGCTGCCGCCAAGGTGGCGGTCGCAGCAAAGGCGGCGGTTCCAAGAATGGCGGCGCGGCGGGTCGGGTCAATCATCATAGCGCTCCTCGAGCCAGGGGTCGGCGTTGTTGTTGTAGCCATTGCGTTCCCAGAAACCCGGGCGGTCAGACGAGGCAAGCTCGATCCGGTTCACCCATTTGGCGGATTTCCAAAGATACAGCCGTGGGATCAGCACCCGGACCGGGCCGCCATGGCGGCGATCGATCGGCTGCCCCTCCCATTGATGCACCAGAAACACATCAGGCTGGTCGAACTGATCGAGCCGCACATTGGTGGTGTAGCCGTCATGCGCATGAAAGATCACATGCCGCGCCGCCGGCAGCGGCTTCGCCAGCTCCAGCAGCGTGCGGGCCGACACGCCGCGCCAAGCATTGTCATAGCGCGACCACGCCGTCACGCAATGCATGTCCGACACGCTCTCCTCCTGCGGCAGCGCCATCAGCTGCGCGAGCGTGAAATGCAGCGGCCGCTCCACCGCACCGTTCACATCAAGGGAGAATTTCTCCGGCGTGATCTCCGGCTGCACCCCAAGATCCAGCACCGGCCAGTCCTTCACCAGGCGCTGGCCCGGCGGCAGCCGATCCGTCTCCGGATCTGCGCTCTTGCCGGTCAGCAGCCGACCGGCCTTGGCCCAGGCCTGCTTGGTGGAGATCAGCTTGCTCAGATCGACCATCGATGTCCCTCAGCAACACAAATGGGTCGACGCGCGTAAACGGCAAGCAGATCACGCGTTGGGCAGCATGCGCCCTATATATTCCTCAAACCGCGGCCCCCAGATCAAAGAACCGCCCACGCCAAAGAACAGCGTATGACCGTCCGCTGCAAACCGGCCCGGATTGACGAAGGTCAGCTTGCCGCCGGCCGCCACAAAGCTGTCACGCAGGCTTGTTGCGATCCGAGGGCCGAAATAACTGTCGTTCTCGGTATACATCCACAGCATCGGCGTCGTGGCTGTCGCGCCAAACTGGCCTAACGCGCGGGCCAGCAGCTCCGGATGGCAGTTGTTGTTCGGCCGGTTCTCGTAATGCCCGCCATCGCCGCCGGCCATGCTGATCAGCGCCGCCACCTTCCGATGCGGCAGGCTGGCATAGGAAACCGTTGCCACCCCGCCGGCGGACTGACCGACCACCACAGCCCCGTCCGGCCGAGCCCCGGGCAGAGCGGTTGCAAACTCCACCGCAGCCGCGATGTCGCGCGCGCCCTCCAGCGCCGAATGCGCATAGTCACGCCGCTCGTTGCACGCACCGGGGTTCTCCCCCATCACCCCGCCGGTTTCGCCAAAGCCACGACGAACCGGCATCACCGCAACATAACCGCGCCGCGTGAACCAGCGCACCGCCTCGCTGCCGCATTGCGCCGGCTGCTGCATCGCCCGCTCGGCAACCACGGCGGATTTGCCGTGATTGATCACCACCACCCGCCACGGACCCGCCACGTCAGGCCGGCAGACCCGCGCCACCATCTGCACCGACCCACCGGTATCATCCGTGGTCGGAATCCGAACGATATCGCCAGCACCCCCGCCCGGCCCCGCGCATCCCGCAAGACCGGCCAGCACCCCAAACAGAACGGCCCACCTCACCATCACGGCAACACCCCCCGCGCCATCAGATACCGCTCCACCGGCGGCCCCCACACGGCCGAGCCACCCGCCGCATAGAACAACCCATGCCCATCCCCGCCAAACGCCCCCGGCCGAACCAGCTCCGCGCGGCCCCCCGCCTTGCTGAACGCCGCATACATCTGCCCCACCAGATCCGGCGGAAAAAAGCTGTCGTTTTGCGCATACACCCAAAGCTGCGGCCACACCGTCGACTCGCCATAACGCTGCGCCGCTGCCACCAGCAGATCCGGCCGGCAGTTCTGATCCGGCTGCCCGTTGGCCCGTCCGCCACGCCCGCCCGCCATGTTGATGAACGCCACAGCCTTCGGCCGGCGCACCGAATCATACGCCAAGGTCGCCCACCCGCCCGTGGACTGCCCCACCACCACCGCGCCGTCCTTGCGCGCATCCGGCAGCGACAAAGCAAACGTCAGGATCGCCTCGATATCCCGCGCCCCATCCAGCCCCGAGCGGTAATACCGCGGCGCCGAACACAGCCCCGAACTCTCCACCAACGGCCCCGTGCTGCCGCCAAACCCGCGCCGCAACGCAAACACCACCATAAACCCGCGATCGTTGAACCACTGCGCCGGCTCACTGTCACACCCCGCCGGCTGCATCAGCTTCACATCCTCAGGCCGGCTCGGCGACCCATGGTTGATCACCACCACCCGCAACGGCCCCGGCATATCCGGCCGGCACACCCGCCCCACCAACTGAGCCGACCCATTCACCCCAGGCTCCATGGGAATCAAAACAGGCTGCCCCTCCCCAACAGGCGCATCAAACCGCGGGATAAACTCAGGCCGATTCGCGCAGCAGGTGAGAAGCAGGCTAGCAAGCAAGGCCAGGGCTCTGCCCTGGACCCGCCAGGGGCCGAGCCCCTGGACCTCAATCT
>CAIQQQ010000302.1 GCA_903873995.1 uncultured Rhodospirillales bacterium | reverse complement strand
AGATTGAGGTCCAGGGGCTCGGCCCCTGGCGGGTTCGGGCAAAGCCCGACCTTGCTTGCCTTCACCCCGCCCCGGTGTTGCGGAACCCGCCGACGCCGCGTTCTATTTCGGTGACGTGGGAGGGATTGAAGCCTGCGGCGTTTGTCAGGCCGCAGGAGTGGGCGATGATCTCGACTTCTTCGAGGACCCGTTCGGCGTAGCGCATGACGCGGACCGCCTTGTTGGTGGGGTCGAGTCCTTTGATGAATTTCGGGTCCACGGCGGTGACGCCGGTGGGGCATTTGCCGGTGCCGCATTTCATGGCCTGGATGCAGCCGAGCGAGAACATGAAGCCGCGGGCGCTGACCACGAAATCCGCACCCATGCACAGCGCCCAGGCGACCTTGTCGGGGGTGATGAGCTTGCCGGAGGCGAGGATGCGGATGCGGTCCTGCAGGCCGTGGCGGGCGCGGGCTTCGGCGACCAAAGGCAGGGCCTGGGTGATCGGCATGCCGACATAGTCGGCGAGGGCTGCGGGGGCGGCGCCGGTGCCGACTTCGCCGCCGTCGATCTGGACATAGTCGGGGCAGTGCTCGGGGTAGGCCACGCAGTCGGCGAACCAGTCCTCCAGGAACTCCGCGCGGCCGGCGACGATCTTTACGCCGACCGGGCGGCCGGTGACGGTACGGACGCGGTTGACGAAGGCGCCGAGCTCGGGGATGGAGCCGATGTCGCGGTGACGGTTGGGGCTAATGCTGTCCTGGCCTTCGGGAATGCCGCGGATGGCGGCGATCTCGGCATTGACCTTGGCGGCGGGCAGGATGCCGCCTTTGCCGGGCTTCGCACCTTGGGCGAGCTTGACCTCGAACATGCGAACCTGATCGTGGGCCGCGATCTCGCGCAGACGCTGTTCGGACAGATTGCCCTCGGAGTCGCGCACGCCGTATTTGGCGGTGCCGATCTGCATCACGATGTCGGCGCCGCCTTCCAGGTGGTAGCGCGACAGGCCGCCCTCGCCGGTGGCCATCCAGATGCCGGCCATGCGTGCGCCGTTTGAGAGTGCCGAGACGGCGGCGGGGCTGAGGGCGCCGAAGCTCATGCCGGAGATGTTGAAGAAGCTTTTGGCGTGATAGGGCCGGGCGCAGGCGCCGGGTCCGGTGGCGATGCCGATGGTCTTGCCGGGATAGCCCTGTTGCTCCTCCTCCAGGATCGGGAAGGGGGCGTTGCGGAACGCGAAGGAGGGTGCTGCCTCGCTGCCGAAGCTCACGAGGTTGGACACGCCCTTGGCCGAGCGATACACCCAGGAGCGCTCAAGCCGGTTGAACGGGCGCTCCGCCCAGTCCGGCAGATACTGGTACTGCCGCATGTATTCGCCCCAGGTCTCGGCGAAATAGCGGAAATGGCCGACCACCGGGTAGTTGCGCAGGATCGTGTGCTGGGTCTGGCGGATGTCGTGGACATAGATTGCGGCCACCGCGGCGGCCAGGAGAAGCAACAGCACCGCCAGCGTGATCATGGGTTTGTCCCTTAAATCTTTATTCGTGAGCGTATCAGCATGGCGGCCGGTCGGGAACGGCGGATTGGCGGGCCGGCCGCCAGATGGCACATCGGGCGCGTCTTTCGCCGCATTCGCCGCTTCGGTAGACTGACCGTGTCAGACAGGAAACATATCAGTGCCGTCCTCGACCTTGTCCGCCACGACGCCCGCATCGTCCGCCCCGGGCGAGACGGCAGACGACCTGGCCGGTTGGTTGAGCCGGTCTGTAGACGGCGATCACGCTGTGTTTCGCCGACTTTACGATGCGGTGGCGCCGCTGCTGTTCGCCCAGGCACTGCGCATCACCCGCGACAATGCGGCCGCCATTGAGGCTGTGCAGGCCACGCTGCTGGCGATCTGGCGTGGTCAGGCGAGGTTTGAGTGGCAGCACGGCTCGGCGGTCGGCTGGCTTTTGGCGCAGCTGCGGGGCCGGGCGGTGGAGATCGCGCGGCGCCGCCAGCGTGATGGCGCAGGTGTCGATCTGGCACGGCGGGGCGAGACGCTGGCGGAGGATTTCGCGCTGCTGGCGCTCGATCCGGCGGCCCAGGCGTTCAACGCCGCGTTCACGACGCTGGATCATGAGCACCGGCGGATTTTGACCTTGGCCTATCTTGACGGACTGTCTCATGCCGAGCTGGCACAGCGCCTGCGTATGCCGATCGGCACGACGCGCACGGTCGTGCGGTCCGCCCTCGACCGTCTGCGGCATGCGTTGGGAACAGCGGCATGAGCGCGCTGTATATGTTCCCGCCCGACGAGCCGCCGGCGGAGGACCGCGATCTGCTGGCCGGAGAATACGCGCTCGGCGTGCTCGACCCTGGCGAGGCGGCTGCGATCCGGCTGCGCGCCGAGAGCGATCCGTTGCTGCAGGGTAGCATCGCCACGTGGCAGTCGCGTCTCGTGTTCATGACGGCCATGCTGCCGCAGACCGATGTGCCGGAAGGTCTGTGGCTCCGGTTGGAGGCCGAGATCGGTCCAGCCCCGCTGGGACAGGAGTTGCCGCAGGCACATGAGTTGCCGCAGGCATATGAATTGCCACAGGCACATGAGCCGCAGCAGGCGTTATCGGCGTATGAGGCCATAGCCGAGCCCGCCATCCCCAGTTTCCTGCTGCCGGCGCCGATGGTGCCGGTGGTGCTGTTCGAGCCGGCGGCAGCACCCACGGTGCAGACCATCATCACCGAACCGTTGCCGGCGCTGCGGCAGCCCGCACCGCAGCCGGCCGCATCGCCGGAGCCCGGCATCT